>JAXGVG010000029.1:0-15946 GCA_040773965.1 Alphaproteobacteria bacterium
ACGTTCAACCCATCTATACGCCGCCGCATTATAACGACACGCTCGGCCTCAAAGAACTCCGGATCATGTCGGGACAGCCGGATTCGACGTACGCCGGCCTGCACAATCTGCCCGTCGGGTTGACGGCATCCAGCCTGCGGATCGACTCCTCCTTCGAGGTCACGATACGCACCACGTCGCAGGATCCGATGGCGTGCGCCCAAATATCGCGGTTCGACCTCGAATTCGGCTTCGACGACACGACCGTATACCTGGCGCGCGAATTGCCGTTTCATTCCTGCGGCTACGAAACGGTACTGGAGCATGAATCCCGCCACGTCGCTGCCGACCAGTACCTTCTGGCCAGTTATCTTCCGCAATTGCCCGCGCTTCTGGCGGATACCATCCGCCGGGCCGGGGTCATCCGCGCCGCGTCGCCCGAAGCGGCGGAAGAGCATTTGAACAACTTCATGCGGAATTATTTGAGCGACATGAGCGCCTCCATCGCCTCCGTGCGCGACAAACTTCAACGTCAGATCGACTCGGTGGAGGAATACAAACGCATCAGCCGGAGCTGCAACGGCGAAATCGCGCGCGTGCTCGGCTATGAGCCACTGCCGCCGGACCCGGTGACGGTTATCGAGTAGAGCGAGGCTCGGGGCTCAGAAGGCAGAAAACAGGCATCGGGGATCGGAACGGAAAAATCCCCCTTCCTTGCGGGTGAGAAAATTCTTTTTCTGATACCTGATCCCTGCCCTCTGCCCCCGAATGCCGTTCCTATTTCCCGCGCTTGTAATGGCCGACAAGCGTCGCCTGCGCGAGAATGTGCTCCTTCATCGCCGTCTCAAGTTCGTGTTTGGAAGGCGCTCCTTTCAGATCGAGCATCGTATCGAGCGCGTACAACTTGTGAAAATAACGATGCACGCCGATGGGAGGGCACGGCCCCGTATAGCCCGTGCGGCCGCTATCGTTCACGCCTTCGCGCGCGCCTGCGGGCAATTGCTTGACGCCCTGAGGCAACCCGGCGGTATCCGGCGGGATATTGAAAAGAACCCAGTGCACATAGGTCATTTTGGGCGCGTCGGGGTCTGGCGCGTCCGGATCGTCGACGATCAGCGCAAGACTCTCCGTTCCCAGCGGCACGCCCGACCAGGCAAGCGCGGGCGAAGCGTTCGCGCCGTCGCACGTGCAAACGCTCGGCATATCGCCATTGTCCGTGAACGCGGGGGATTCAAGCTTGAGGGTCATGGACGCACCTCCTTTGGAAAGCCCGGCGGCGTGAACCGGCGCGGCGCCGGAAAGCGCCGTCAAACAAAGAGCCAACAGCGGGAAGAAAAGCCTCATCGCGCCGCCTCATGCCGGGAATGCCTTATGATGCTAAAAGACTCGCCCGGGGGTCAACGCGAAAAGGCCCTTTTTTCGTCCCTTATGGCAAGAAACCGTTAACCATAAGGGAAAACCGGTCCCGTTTGCCGTGCGAACAGAGCCCCAAAAGGGCTTTTGGGGGTCCGAACAAGCCCCGGATGCGGCCCCATCGGGCCCCGTTTTCATCATGAAAACAATTTATTAGGCATATCTGTGGTATCCTTCCTTATTTCCGGAGGCCCGAATATATAAGCAATTGCCATGTCATCGCCCTCAAATCGTTACGTCGAATCCGCCCCGTCGTCCCGGCTCCAAAACCTTTTCTATCTCACCGGCATCGCCCTTTGCCTCACCGTCGCCGGCCTCAAGCTTTATTGTTTTCCTTCGGCAACTCCGGTTTCCGCTTTCCGTGCGGCGGCCAAAGGACTGTCGCACGACGTGTCGCAAACCGCAGAGTCTCCGGAGAAACGCGCACCGGCGCCAGAGACCGAGGCCAAGCCGGCAACGCCGGTGAAATCCAAGCGCTGTTCCCATGCCAGCCAGAATGAATGAGAATTCACCAATTTGGGCCAGGCTTGCTGCCACAGTTAGCGCGGTATTAAGAGGGTAGCGCAAGGCGAGGACCAGCGCCATTGCAGCAAAAGATTTACCAACGACGATCACGGCAACGACATTCCTATTGGGGCGCGCGGAAGATCCGCGAGAAGCTTTTGCGCAAGTGGGACGGCGCGATCAAGGTCCCGGCCATCTCGACCATCCATTGCACGCTGGATCGCCATGGACTGGTTACGCCCCTGAAGCACAGGCGATCTTGCCTGAAAGCCAACGGCACGCTGCTGTCGTCCGGTGCGAACCCTAACGATCTGTGGTGCACGGATTACAAAGGCGAGTTCAAGATGGGCAATAGCCAGTATTGCTATCCGCTCACCGTCACGGATCACGCCTCGCGGTACTTGTTGCTGTGCGAGGCTCTCGACAGCACTAAGGAAGCCCTTGCTTTTACGGCGTTTGAGCGCTTGTTCAGGGAACGCGGCCTGCCCGACGCCGTCCGCTCGGATAATGGCGTTCCCTTCGCTTCACCCAACGGTTTGTTCAACCTGTCCAAACTCTCCGTCTGGTGGCTTCGGCTTGGCATCTCCATCGAGCGCATCAAGCCCGGATGCCCTCAGCAGAACGGAAGGCACGAACGCATGCACAGAACGCTCAAGCAAGAAACGGCACGGCCCGCCAGGCAGAACGCCTTGCAGCAACAAGCCACGTTCGACGATTTTGTCGAAACCTTCAACAACGACCGCCCGCACGAAGCTCTGGATATGAAGACCCCGGCCGAGGTCTATGCCCCCTCGCAGCGCCCCTACACCGGACTGCCGGAAGTGTCGTACCCTTTCCACGACAAGGTCCTTCACGTCACCAGCTGCGGTCGCGTCTGCATGTACAAAAAAAAGATCAACCTCAGCCAATCCCTCGCCGGTCAGGCCGTCGGATTAAAGGAGGTTGACGACAACGTCTGGCTCGTATCCTTTATGGACTACGACCTCGGTTACATCGATCTGGAGGAAAAGACCCTGCAACCTTTACTCAACCCCTTCGGCCCTAAAGTGTTACCTATGTCTTAGGTACATTCTGTTACCTATGTCTCCGGAATGTACCAAAAAGAAATGGTGGACCAAAGCGGCGCGAGTTCGAACCAAGACGTCTTCGACGAACTCATTAAATGGGGCGCGGTTATCGAGAATATGCGTGGTATTTCAAGTGGCTCGTCGCGGCGTAGTCCGTAGGACGAAGCCGGATTGTGAGCACCGCATCCTGTGGATATTAACTTTTGGCTCATTTTGCTGAGCCAATCATTCATCCGGTATCTCCTTCGAAAGCGTAAAGCTTCCGTCTTCGTCCTGAACAGCGTAGGCACGAAGAACCTGTTTTGTGGTTTTTCCTAAAGTAATATGGTCGCATCGCACAACAGAGCCGGGCAAGAACTCCCATGTCTCATCTTCAGGGTCATAGTCTGGAGTCGGAAGTATCTTGTACAAATCATTGCCCAAAGGGATGGCTTGCGTAGGACGTATTGTGGGTGTTCCCTCGTCTTTCAAAGGAACATAGATCTCAACAGATTTTTGCATTATTCACTCCTTTTGGTCTCATTTTAGCGGTTTGTTGGGAGCAAAGCCTTCTCCTCCAACCTGCAGAATTTCCCTCGTCACTTCGTCGCGGACAACAAACTTGCCTGTTTCTGGATTTGTGTATTGTCGCGCTTCGTTGCCGGGGTTAACCCGATTTTGAACCGGATAATTATCGCCGTTTTTTATCGTCTCCGAAATTTCCTCGAGTGTCCAGTTTCGTTTTTCAAGCTGGTTCGCCCATTTGCGCGGGGATTTGAAGCGGCCCAGGGTCCAGCTTAGGTCGCGTTTCGGCGCGGCAAGCAAGGCCCTAAACGCCGAAATAAATCGGGGCAGCCGCAAAAACGGCAACAATAAAAGTTCCGGATAGACGGATTCCAAAGGCGGATCATACGGCAGATATTCGGAAGAAACCTGCCACTCCGCCCAGCAGCGGCAGCCGTAATCCTCGCCCGGATTGCCCGTGTCCGGCGGATCGTCCGCATCGAAAGTTTCTCCGTCATTCGCCGCATGGCTGGGGCGCACTTTCTCATCGCCTTGCGTGCGCCATGTATATCGGCTTTCTTCTTCATACGGGATTTTCTGCGCATCGCTTGGAATTTGAGGCGTTTTGCCTTTGCGTAAATAATCCGAGAAGGCAGCCTTGGCGTGATTGACATATCGCTTTCCATAAGGCGTTTGATAGCCCGAAAAAAGTTTGAGAATCCGGAACAGATCGCTACCGGAAACATCCCGCGATTTCGGTTGGTTCAGCAAAAAGGAAAGTCCATCAAGCCCGAACATATGGCAACCGGCGAGCAGACTGGATTCCGTAATCAGGACGCCTTGAATCGTATCGCCGACAAGATCGTCCATCCCGATTTTATGAATTCTTCCCCAATGGAAGTTCATCTCCTCGCGCGCGATGTATTCTTGAGCTTTTGCGTCTTTGAGAAAATCTTCGACAGAGGTCAGATGCCGCCAACCTTCCCAAAAGCCGCGCCACGCATTCGTTTCTTTGGTTTGGTCGCGGGGCGGGGCGTAGTAGCCAAGATCGGCAAGAATTCTTTCGTCAACTTGATATTTACCGATGCGCCCGGTTCGGTTTTGCGGGTTCTCGATTTTTCTATATTGGTTTTCCGGACGCACCAGCTCAGGGCGCGCCAAATCGCCGCTTTCCAATTGGCCGAGCCAATAGAAAAACGCGTCATATTGGGAGATCATCGAATGACTCCTTCTCAAAATTTCAGTTTGTTGGATTTTCGGCGCAAACAACAAAAAACCCGCCAAAGGCGGGTTTCGGGCGCACAGGCGCGTGCATCGTCAATACCACAAGGGCCCGGCCAGATCAAGGAAAAATCCCATTTTCTTAAAAGAATTAGTTAATGGTGGAGCCAAGGGGGATCGAACCCCTGACCTCGACAATGCCATTGTCGCGCTCTCCCAGCTGAGCTATGGCCCCACGCGCTGGAGCCGCGAAAAATGACCGATCCCGGCGGGAAAGACAAGCCCTTTTCGTGTTTGCGCGCGCCAAACCCCCACAAATCCCCGTCCGTAAGGCGCGCCAATGCGTTAGGAACCCGGCTCTTGCCCCAGATATTCTTTCCAGAAAGCAAGCATCGCAGCCTCAAAACCGGCAACGGTAAAAGCCTCCAGCGTCTTCGCGCACGCGGCCTGATAGGCCTTTCGCGCGGGGTCTTCGGGCGGCTTTTGGGCCAGGTCCACGGCCTTCTTGAGCTGAGCTATACAGGCCGGAAAATCGTCCTCATCGGCCCAAAAACCGTTCTCCGGCGTGGCGTACTCGCGCCCGCCGATGCCGGTAAAGCCCGCCACCACGCACCCCGCCGCCATCGTCTCAAGGGGTGTCAGGCCCAAACCCTCCAGACGGCTCAGCGATAAAAACACCGCCGCCTCACCCATCATCCGGGCCACTTCGGCTTCCGTTTTGCCGCTCACCGCCTGCCATTCCCAGTCGCGGCATTCGGGATAGGAAAAGCGGAACATGTCGCGCAAATAAATGGACTCAACCAGCCGCTTGCGCGGCATGAACAGTATTCTTTTCTGCTTCGCGCGCGGATTGAACACAGCCCCGTCGACACAACAAGGCACAAGATACGCTTTCATATCCGGAAAGCGGACGCGCGCGTGATCGTAAATCGTGCGGCTGCAACACAGAATATCCTTGATACCGCAGGCCGTAAAACTGTCCGCGCCGCCAAGGCCCATCGCGTTGTAGAAATGGTTTTGCGAGTGGATAATCTTTCGCTGGGGCCAGCCCTTAAAAAGAGGAAGGATATTCGGTTGATCCTCGGGCAGAACATAAACCTGATCCGGGTTGGGTTGAAATATTCCCTGTCCCACGACACGCGCCGACGATTCAAACCACTCCGGCATGCGGGCTTTTTCCTCAAACACCACCGCGTCATAGCCTGCCGCCGAAAGCGTCTCAACCATGCGGAAGATGCGCCTAATCCCGCCGTTGATCGTGCCGACGGGCGGACAAAAGAAAATGATTTGCATAAGGCCCCTTCGTTTCCTCCGCCACCTTAGCGCAGGATTTTTTCATCCGAAAGCCGAAGAATGCCCGATTGACGATTCGTCATTGCCGTTTTACCTTCCTCCCCTCAACCGGGGTGTCCTGCATCAGCAGGGCTGAGATTATACCCGCCGAACCTGCTCTGGATCATGCCAGCGAAGGGAGCCTTACTTGCCCATGCCATTTACGGCGGCTTCGAACGCCGCCTTTCTTTCAAAGCCACGGCCTTTCTTTGCCTCGCCGGAACCGGCAGGCCGCCGGATCGTGTGCGGCTTTTCCTATCTTCAGCGCATCCGCAAGGGCGCGACGACGAATATCTGGTTTCCGTCAACCTTGCATCAGGCCGTGGCCGAACGCATTGAAGCGGGGGACGCATCCGTTCTGGATGAATTCCGCATGGAATGGGCGGCCATACGCCAGTTCGAGCTTCTGCAGGAAGCGGACAACTTCTACATCTACGATCTGGAAGTCGCCAATTTCAAACGAGCCTTTGAAGATATTATGAAAATGCGCGCGGGCGGTTACCGCGTGACCGTCATCACGCTGGGCCACTACATTGAACCGACCGATTACGATGAGCTCCGAATTCTCGATCGACGGTTACAGGACGAAATCACGCGCATCATCCACATGCTGTTTCTGGAAGACCAGAGCGCGGAAGAGAGCTTTCATCTTGCCGAAGCCCTCAAAACCGGCCAATGGCATTATGCCGAAGCGCTGCCGCATGTAGCCATGACGCTTGGCGCGGCGGGCTTGTTCAACAAAACCTCATCCCCCGCTTTTCGCCAGCAAAAACTGTCGCAGGGTTTTTTCCGTATTCTTGAATTGCTTCCCCAACGGCATATCGCGCACGACGTTGCGGTAGGTCTTACGCTTCCCGATGCGTCGAAGGAGCGTAACTGGGTTTTCCTCGCGCGAAAGGAACACCAATACCACGCCTTTCAGACCGCGCTCGGCACGGTTTTTAGCCAGTTCGACCACATTTCGCTTGGCGCATTGCACGAACGCGCAAATGCCGGACGCGAAGCCATGCCCGTCATGCACCATATGCGCGGCTATGGCGACCGGTTGAATTCTTCCTACGACAAACAAAACCGGGCCATGGCGCGCGAAGTGGCCGGGTGGGGTTTAAACTGAAGGTAACGCAAGGGAACTGTCGCCAAGGCTTACGCCCTCATTTCTTCACATCCACGGCTCTCACCTTCACGCCTGCTTCGGCCAGTTTAACAAGTCCTATGTCGATGCTGCTTTTCCACTTTTTCTTAAGGCGCGACGAATGGCGCAGCGATTGTGCCGGAACGAACACTTCGCGAATTCCCATCTCGGCAATCAGCCCGGCGCAAATGGCGCAGGGCTCCAACGTAACATACAGGCGCGCGCCTTTCAGATCGGCCTTGCGCCTCGCGGCTTCAACTATCGCCAGTTGTTCCGCGCAATTGATCCAGAGAGAACGTCCGTTGGTATCGAGGCGTTCCGGCACACGCGCCTTGACGCCGCGCGCAAAACGGTTTGCCGCTGCGGCAATCTCATGCCCTCCGGCATCGACAAAAATTGCGCCGACGCGCACGCTGGGATGAGGGCTTCCCCCCCGCCGGACGGGTTTTTTTGCGAGCGCCTCCGCTTTGGCCAGCCACAGGAAATGACAGGCAGAGATTGTTTTTCCGCCTTTTTTCGGGCGTTTTTTCCCGGCTTTCATCAACAACCGCTCTCAATCCTTTAAACGTTTATCTTCTCCGCCGTCACATGCAAAATAGTCGAGGATCCGCTTGAAAACAAGGACTCCCCCGCGTCGGTTTTTCGTCCGGTTTTTCATGTTTATTCCTGTTTTGTTAAGGTCTGGACAGGACCGTCCCCGAGAGGTAGTAACAGCGGGTCCGTTTGACTTCGAGGTTTTCCATGTTCCGGCCGCTTCATTTTATTCCGCACGACACCAAAATCGATTTCGTCGCCGGGCGCTGGTGGGCCTTCGGCGTGACCGTACTTTTGATGGTTGTAACCCTCGTCTCGCTTGCCCAGAACGGCCTCAATTTCGGCATCGACTTTAAAGGCGGCCTTCTGATCGAAGCCAAAGCTTCGAAGGCCATTGACATAGGTTCCCTGCGCGCCGATTTGGGCGCCTTGAATCTCGGCGAAGTATCGCTTCAGGAATTCGGCGGCCCTACCGGCGTTTTGATACGCGTCCAGCGGCAGGAAGGCGACGAGACCGCGCAGCAACGAGCCATCGAAGCGGTCCGCGCCAAAATGGGAACGGAATATGAATACCGTCGTGTCGAGGTCGTCGGGCCTACGGTCGGATCCGAATTGTTGCGCGCCGGTTTGCTGGCGACAGGTTTGGCCGTTTTGGCCATCGCCGTTTATGTGGCGTTCCGTTTTGAATGGCAGTTCGGGGTTGCCGCCTTTATTTCAACCCTGCACGACGTTTTCGTTACGGTCGGACTCTATTCCGTTTTACAGCTTGATTTCAATCTGACGTCCATTGCGGCTCTTCTAACCCTTGCGGGATATTCCATCAACGATACCGTCGTCGTCTTCGACCGCATTCGCGAGACCTTGAGACGGCAAAAGGCCACGGATTTGCGCGCGGTCATCAACGATTCCGTGAACCAGACTCTTTCACGCACGCTTATGACGGCCAGCACAACGCTGCTGGCGCTTTTACCGCTGGTTTTCATGGGCGGTCCGACGTTGATCAATTTCTCGCTGGCGCTGACATGGGGCATTCTTGTCGGCACCTATTCGTCCATCTACGCGGCGGCTTCCTTCCTGCTCTACATGCCTCCCCTGCGACGTATCGAAACCCCGCCTTCACCGGCAACGCGCGCCGCCAGGGCCGGTAAATGAACGAAAATCCTTACGGCAGGTAGCACACGTACAACCCGGCAAGAAGCCCGGCAAAAAGGAATGGCGCGAAATGAACGTGGTCGCGCGGACGGATAACGGATAAAAATTCGCTTTCTCCGGAATGCCTCGCATACAGCCGCCGCGACCAACGCACCAGCTTTGCCGCCCCCAGCCACAGCAAACCGAGCCACGCCGCCAGCCCCCATGCGATAAGCGCGGGTTTTATGCTGAAGGTTGCGATGGCCAGCAATGTCCATTTGACGTCACCCATGCCGTAGGCGTCGCGCTTGAACGCGTAGTAATAGAATTGGTTGACGGCATAAAGAACCAGCGCGATTCCAAGCCCCGCCATCAAATAACGGGCCGACTGTTCCCAATCCGTGTAATAACCCCGCGTCGCGACGATCACCATAAGCCCGAAAAAAATAACGGGATCCGGCACGCGCCCCGTATAGGCGTCGATGATCGCGGCAGCGGCCAAAAAAAACAGCATCGCTGCCGGCAGCCAATAAGCCTCCGGAGGCAAATCGACCGCCAGGCGAATTAAAATCTCATGCGTTCGTTGCCAGAATGAACCAAGGCTGCCCATGTTTCACCTAACCTTCGGCAATAAAGTTCAGACAGCTTTCTTCTCCGGTAATTTGTCCGGGGACCGACCGTCCGTTTCGGTAGCTTGAACCTCTTCGGCAGGCATTGGGGGATTCGTCCCGTCTGCGCCGGCAAGCCGGCTGATGTCCCATAATTTTTCAGCCGTCTCGCGCGCCAATTGCTTCCACCGTTGGGCATCCGATTGGCTCAGATTAAGTTGCTGTTCCATTTCATAAGCGCGGCGGCGCCAGAAGTCGATTTGCGTCGCAAGGCTTTGGTTGTCACCGACCATGTCGTTTATTTTTTGCTGGAGTTGCGCAATTTGAGCCTCCAGATGCATGTTCTGCCCGGAAAAAAACGTCCGGGGCAGGGAAAAACGGGACCGGTTCGCGGCGGCTCGCGCCAAATCGCCAAAACTGAGACCGTCGCGGGAAAGCATTCGGCGGGCCATGCGCACGGCTCCGATGGCTTCCCCTTCATGGCTTGAATCCACAAGGGCCAAGACCTTATCAAGCTGTTCAACGCGGCGTTGGTTCATGTTCCGGGCATACCATAAAGCTCCGCGATTCGGATAGAACCGAGGAAGAAAATGGTTAATAAATTGTTATTAAACATCAATGCGTTCGTCTGTTATGAAATTATGAATGGATGAAAGTATTTCAGGCTGATATTATGTCGCGAAAGTATTTTATTTATTTTCGCCGGAGTATATTGATGCGCAGTCAACGGAAAAAAACAAAATTCTCAAACAATCCAACCAAATGGCTCTGGGTTGGCGCAGCTGCTGCTGTTTTGATTCCTGTTGTATCCTTTGCACTCAGTAATTTGTTGAAACCCGATAAAGAAATAGACGTAACGACTTGGCTTGTAGACAATGAGTATAGCCATATTGCGGTCCGGGTTAATGACGAAGGTGCCATAACAAGTTGCAAAGAAGAACGGTATCTTGCTGATAATAATGGAGAAAAAACCAAATCTCTTTCTGTTACTTCTGTAGAAGGAAAGAACCTTACCGCCCGAGAAGCGGGAAAAGGTGGTAAAACCGCATATAATTTTGGCGGCCCTGTCACGAAACAAAACTATAGGAAAACGAGGTTGGATTGGCTTTGCGGAAGGGTTGCTGAAGGCCTTCCTGTCTCTCGTGACGAAATTCGTTTTGGCTCGCGTCCGCCGCAATTAGATAATAACTGAACTGATATAATCCAATTATCACTTCTGCCGTCATTTCAAAATATGGGGGTTTTTCATTTTATGCCCCCTAAATCAAGGGATTTCCTAGGATTTTTTCCGTTTCCCTGACAAATTTCCCACACTTGCGCGCGCAATAATAAATCAAAGGCTGGGCGTATTAGTCCCTTGTTTTCATTCGGTAAATTTGCGTCTTCTTTACGTTTTTTTAAACCCATTGTTTTAGCCTTGCGGCACTTGAACCGCTCGGTTCCTATCGAAAAACAGCCAAGGAGAAAACTGATGAAAACCTTAATCCGCTTCATCAAAGGAGAGGAAGGCGCCACGGCCATTGAATACGGCCTGATCGCTTCTCTGATTGCGGTTGCCATTGTTGCCGTTCTGTTGACACTCGGCCCGCGTTTGAGCGCCGTGTTTACAACGGTTCAAAACAGCCTGAATACAGGTTCGTAAGCTATTTGACGGGTTTTGGGACCCGAGCTTCCGGCGAATGTTTACGGCTAAAACCCGGGCATTCGCCGGTTCGGCGGGCCCAAAAACCTGTCTCATTTCCCTCATTTTTGCCCGCGCATTAAGTTAAACCGATTCATCACCTATTAATCATAAGCATCGCATAATTCTGCGGTTTCCGGGGAAGACGCAAGGGCGTGATGACAAATCCTGTTCTCTATCATTGGTTCGTTTTGGGACTGGCCGCCGTTCTGTTTGTCACGGCCGCAATTACGGACGCATGGCGTTACCGTATTCCCAACGCAATCTCGTTAGCCTTGCTCCTTTTGTTCCCCCTTTACGTCCTTACGGCGCCCGAGCCCGTTGCATGGAAAGACCATCTTATCTTTTTCGCGCTGACGCTTCTTGGCGGGTATGCTCTGTACATCAAAAAGTTTGCAGGCGCGGGAGACATAAAGCTACTGGCCGTTACAGGTCTTTGGGCCGGAGCCGAATGGTTTCTTGTCTTTTTGTTTATCACGTCGCTGACGGGGGGGCTATTGGCGATGGTTATGACGGTACTCACGTACTGGCGTCACCGGACCCGCCGAAGCAAAGAAACTCTTGCCCTGGCCAAAGTACCCATTCCGTATGGCGTCGCTATCGCAACCGGCGGCCTTTGCACACTTGTTCTGCTGTCTCATAAAGTTCCGTTTTCGGTCTAACGAATGTTGCCACGGCTGCGCCCCCATGAGCCCCCTCGCGGCAACACATTTCAAGGAGTTTAACCATGCCGGCACGTAAACTTGTTCTTCTGCTGGTTGCCCTGCTGATTGGGGGCGGCACGGTCTTTTTGGCGCGATCCATGATGACGGGCGCTCCCTCCGGAGGCACCGCGACAACGGCTGCAACCGTAAAAACAACCGAAGTCCTTGTGGCCTCGCGCGACCTTCCCGTTGGCACGCTTATCAAGGACGCCGATCTCAAATGGAAGGTTTGGCCCGAGGAAAGCGCCACGACGGGCTTTGCCGTCAAAGGCCAGGAAGATTTGTCCGCTTATGCCGGCGCGGTCGTGCGGCAGAGCTTGCGCGCGGATGAACCCATTATGGCAGGACGTGTCGTCCGAAAAGGCGATCAGGGCTTTTTATCGGCCGTTCTCAACCCCGGGATGCGCGCCATTTCCGTCGCCATCACGCCCGTCGGCGGCGTGGCGGGGTTCGTGTTTCCCGGCGATCGTGTCGACGTCATCGTCACGCATCAGATCAGCCGCAAAACGGACGTGGAACAGGCGGGCCACAAGGTTTCCGAGACCATGCTTGTCGACGTCCGCGTGCTGGCGCTCGATCAAAAGACAAACGATCAGGCCGGGGAACCCAAAATCGCCCAGACCGCTACCCTGGAAGTAACGCCCAAACAGGCTGAAACGCTTGCGCTTGTTTCCCAGTTGGGAACGCTATCGCTTGCCCTGCGAAGCCTTGCAAACCCCGACGAGCCGCCCGGCATCGGCGTATCCGAATCCGCTTTTGATGCGAGCCAGGTCGCCGTCGGCGCCAAAGACGCGACTTCCGGCGGCGCCCTGACATGGGACAGCGACGTCAGCCAGGTCCTCGAAAAGCCCGGCAGCCGCACGGGAGCCATTCAGCGCATCCAGATTATGCGCGGCAAAGACTCGACGGAATCCATCTTCGATTTGCAGCAATGAGGTGACCCATCATGCGTAAATTCCTTCTGCTGCCCCGCCGGATTTTACTTTTCCTTGCCCTTCTCAGCCTCTCTATGCCGCTGGCCTCGCCCGCTTACAGCGGCACGGCTTCCGGCCCAATGACGCTCAATCTTTCGGTCGATCACGGCGTTCCCTTGACTTTGAGCGCTCCGGCTTCCTCGGTATTCATCGCGAATCCCGACGTTGCCGACGTGCAGGTTTTATCGCCGACGTCCGTTATGGTTTTCGGCAAACGCACCGGCCAGACGACGCTTATGGCAACCGATAACAACGGCCGGTCCCTTCTTCACCGCACCATCATGGTCACCCAGAATCTGGAAGATCTGCGGCTGGCTCTGCGCGCCGTCATACCCGATAACAAAATCAACGTTGAAGCCGTGCCCAACGGCATCGTCTTGACGGGCGAAGCCAGGGATCCAGGCGTTGTCGACGACGCGCGGCGCCTGGCTTTGCGCTATGTTCCCAGGGAAAACGGCGAAGTCATCAACCGCATTAAAGTCCGCGGCAGCAATCAGATCAACATTCGCGTTCGTTTTGCCGAAGTTACGCGCGACGTCGACAAACGTTTCGGCATCGATTGGGAAAGCATCGGCACCTTTGGCGGCTTTGCGTTCGGGCTCATGTCCGGCGACGCATCTTCCGTGGTGTCGGCGGGCAATCTTCTTGGACGGACCCGCCCGACGACGGATTCGAACACAAACGACATCCTCAGCTTTTCCAGCAAGGGCGACGGGTGGAACGTCAATGGCCTGATCGACGCGCTGGCCATGGACGGATTCCTGACCATCCTGGCCGAACCCAATTTGACGGCCATGTCCGGCGAGACGGCAAGCTTCCTGGCGGGCGGCGAATTCCCCGTTCCGATACCCCAGGACAACAATGTCACTATCGAATGGAAAACCTATGGCGTCTCTCTTGCCTTCACGCCAACGCTTATCGGCGAAGACCGCATCAACCTGCACGTGCGGCCTGAAGTCAGTCAACTCAGCGATGCGGGGTCTATTGTTCTTTCGGGCTTTACCATCCCCGGCCTGACGACACGT
The DNA here is from genome assembly GCA_040773965.1 of Alphaproteobacteria bacterium. Lineage (GTDB taxonomy): Bacteria > Pseudomonadota > Alphaproteobacteria > UBA9219 > UBA9219 > JAXGVG01. Next base: position 13,789 of record JAXGVG010000029.1, read on the forward strand.
CGCGCCGAAACCACCATCGAGCTGGCAAGCGGACAAAGCTTTGCCATCGCCGGTCTTCTGAACAACAACCAGACCCAGACCATCAATAAGTATCCTTTCCTGGGCGATATGCCGGTTCTTGGGCAACTGTTCCGCTCGACGCGTTTCCAGAACGACGAAACCGAACTTGTCATCATCATCACGCCGTACATCGTCAAACCGGCGACGGAAGAAAGGTTTGCCCTTCCCATGGACGGCTACAGTCCTCCCTCGGACGTCGACCGGATTTTCAGGAAACGCATGACGAACAGCGATCCCGGCGCCCGCGCCATGAGCGGCGCGCCGCGGGCTGTTGTCGTGCAGCCCCCCGCTCTTCAACCCCTGAGCGAATACGGCGCGGACAGTCCGCCGCCGGTTGCCGCGCCGCTGATGCCTGTCTCATCGACAGCCCATACGGAAAGCGATGCCGGTTCCCCTCCGCTCCTGTCCAAACCCGTTCCCTCTGAGCCTTCCCATCCAGCCGTCCATGAGACCAAAGTTGCCGAAAGACCGAGGGAACCCGAACGTTATGTCGACCGCCGTCCCCCGCCCGTCAACCCCGCCGGGCCCAGCGGCTTTATTTTGGAGTAACGCCATGCGCTCAACTCTTTCCGCTCTTTTTCTGGCGCTTTCGGTCATCGGCCTTGGCGGTTGCGAAACGCCGCAACCGAGGCCCGATTACACCATCAAGCTTATGCCCGCGCGAGCCGATGGTTCTCTTGTCGCCATCCCCCCGGAATGCGAGGGTTGGGAATCCCTGAATTACGATTCTCTTGAAAACCAGCCTTGGCCGCGATACGGCTGCGCCAATGCGAGGAATTTGGCCGTCATGGTCGATCGGCCCGACGATCTTGTCGCGGGACGGGATTCAGGCCTTGCCAATCCCGAAACGACCGCCAACGCCACGCGCCGGTACGTCACCGACAAAACCAAGCCCTTGATCGACCCCAACGCAAAGGCCCCCCTCGCTCCGTCAACACAACTTCCCGTTCTGTTCGGCGGAAGCACAACGCAAAAATAACGGCATGGCCAAGAGCGGTTGACATCTTTATGGTAGTTCTATGCACAGCGAGTTCACGGCTTTTGTTTCCGACGACGACTCTGCCGCCACATTGAAAACATGGGCCGAACGGCAGGGCTTTCCTCCGGATGCCATACAAAAAGGCGGCGCGGATTCATTTATCGCCCTGCTCGAGTCCGAAGCGCCTCCCAAACTGGCCTTTATCGATCTCGACAATCAGGAAGAGCCCGCCAAAACGGCGGCGCGTTTAAACCTCTTGTGCGGAGCTTCCACAAAATTGATCGCCGTCGGCTCGGCCAACGACGTTGCCATTTACCGCAACATGATCGCTTCCGGTATGGCCGATTATCTCGTCAAGCCCCTGACGCCCGAAATGCTGACACAAGCCCTGGCGCTCGCAAATCGGGCCGCCGGCGGCCCCGAGGCGGCCAAAGAAGCAAAAATCATCGTCGTTATGGGCGTGCGCGGCGGCTTGGGCGCCAGCACAATCGCCGTAAACATGGCATGGCTTATCGCCCACGAAATTAAACGAAAATGCGCCCTTCTCGATCTTGATCTGCAGTTCGGCACGAGCGCGCTGTCCCTTGATATCGAACCCGGCCATGGTCTGCGTGAAGTTGTAAGCTCGCCCCAGCGCGTTGACAGCCTGATGATCGCCGGCGCCATCGTTAACGAAAGCGACCGCCTTTCCGTTCTTAGCGCCGAGGAATCCATCGACGAAGTAATCCATATTGACAACGGAGCCGTTGGCGCTTTGCTGAAAGAACTGAAATCGCTTCACCGCGTTGTCGTTATTGACTTGCCAAGAACCCTTTTTGTCTCACAAAAACGACTGCTTTCCATGGCTCACGAAGTCGTGCTGGTAACGGAAATGTCGTTGGCCGGCATTCGCGACACGCTTCGCGTGCGCACGGCTCTTAAATTGCTGGGCATTTCGGCGCGCACAACCCTTGTCGCCACCCGTGTAAGCCCCCAGCGTCCGGCGGCCGTGGACGAGCCGACATTCGCCAAGGGAGCCCAGGCAAAGATCGATTTTATTTTGCCCGACGATTGCAAAAACATCGCCGCCGCCAGCAACGCCGGAAAAACGCTTGGCGCGATTGCCAAATCTTCCCCTCT
>JAXGVG010000030.1:0-15491 GCA_040773965.1 Alphaproteobacteria bacterium
GAGTATCTTCGTGGATTGCAAAAGAATGTCGATGATGTTTTAGCGCCAGCCTTGGGAGGAGATGCGAAGCAGGAATTACAGTCAGATGCGCAAAGAGCAATGGAAGCCAGGATGAATGAAAGGGCGGAGAAGCTCAAACAAAGTCTTAAGGCAGCAGACAAGGGGCCAAAAGCGCAGCTTTGAGTGCGTTGATCAATAGAACCGGAACATGCTCTAAATCGCCTTTGCCAGCACTTTGCCCAGTCTTTGGCTGAAACCCACCGGGTCGCTTATGGTCTCGCCGTCGAGCAAACGCGCCTGATCGAGCAACAGACTCGCAATGTTCTCAAGCTCCTTTGAGCTTCCTTTAACTTTCGCCCGTTCCGCCATTTTGCGAATGAGCGCGTGACGCGGGTTGATTTCAAGGATGCGCTGGGTCGGCGTGCGGATCTGGTTGTGCTGTTTCAGAAAACGCTCAAGATGAATGTCGATGTCGCCTTCATCGGCGGCAAGGCATACCGGGCTGTCGATCAGGCGGTCGGACGTGCGCACGTCTTTCACGTTGTCGCCAAGGGTCAGCTTCATCAGCGCGATCAGCGACGTTATGTCGCCTTCGGGAGTCTCTTCCTTTTTGGCTTCGGATTCGTTGGGTTCAGTGGGTGTGATTTTTCCCAAATCCTGCCCGGCGCGCGTGACGGACTTGAACTTTTTGCCTTTGTATTCCATGACGGCCCCGGGCCAGAAGTCGTCGACGGTGTCGGTGAGCAAAAGCACCTCAACGCCGCGCGCCTTGAAGCCTTCGAGGTGAGGGCTGCGCAACAGCGTCTCGGCGTTGTCGCCGTTGATATAATAGATCGCGTCCTGCCCCTCTTTCATGCGCGCGGCATATTCCTCCAGCGATACAAAGCCGTCGCCATGTGTCGAGCGGCAGCGCAAGACCTTGAGCAGTTCTTCCCGGTGGTTGCCGTCCTCATAAAGGCCTTCCTTGATAACCGCGCCGAAATTGTCCCAGAATTTGGCATAGTCCTCCTTGTTATCGGCAAATTTTGCCAAATCGCCCAGTATGCGGCGCGTGACGCCTTGCCGGATTTTGGCGAGAACGGGATTGTGCTGGAGCATTTCGCGGCTGATGTTGAGCGGCAGGTCTTCACTGTCGATCACGCCGCGCAAAAAGCGCAGATAAGGCGGGACAAGGCCTTCGGTTCCTTCGGTGATGAACACGCGCTTGACGTAAAGTTTGACGCCGTGCCGCCGTTTGGGATCGAAAAGATCGAAAGGCTTGATGCCCGGCACGAACAAAAGGCCCGTGTATTCGATCTTGCCTTCGGCTTTCCAGTGCGCCGTCAGCGCCGGTTCCTCGAATGCGTGCGCCACATGATGGTAAAACTCCTTGTACTGTTCCGGCGTGATGTCGTTTTTGTTGCGAAGCCAGAGCGCGCTGGCCTTGTTCACGGGCTTGTCGTTCTTGCCGAGCAGGATGGGAATGGCAATATGGTCGGAATAGCGGTGAATAATGGCGCGCAGGCGGTCTTCATTTAAAAACTCGTCCTCGCCTTGTTTGAGATAGAGCGTGATTTCCGTGCCGCGCATGGCCTTCGTATCTTCTTCAATGGCGAATTCGCCCTTGCCGTCGGAACGCCAGCACCACGCCTCTTCGCTTCCGGCCTTGCGCGCGGCGACTTCGACCATCTGGGCCACCATGAACGAGGCGTAAAAACCCACGCCGAACTGGCCGATCATATTGATGTCGGCCGTTTTGGATTCGGTAAGCTTTTTCACAAAGTCCAGCGTACCGGAACGCGCGATGGTGCCGAGGTTTTCGATCAACTCGTCGCGGCTCATGCCGATGCCGTTGTCGGAAACGGTGATGGTGCGCGCCTTGGGATCGACGGCGATCTTGATCTTGTAATCCGTATCGTCGCCGGTGAGTTCCGGCTGGGTAAGGGCCTCATAGCGCAGCTTGTCGCAGGCGTCCGAAGCGTTCGATATCAGTTCGCGAAGGAAAATTTCCTTTTCGCTGTAAAGCGAATGCACGACGATGTCGAGAAGGCGGCTGACTTCCGCCTGAAAAGGCATGCGTTCTTCGGTCATCGGAGGGATCCCGGTTATTGATGTTCACAACAATATTGGTATTAAGGGTATGGTTTTCAAGAGGATTTATGGATTTTTTCGAAAAAAGGGCTGCAGGGATTTCTTTTTCTTTATAACCTCACGGGGGAAAGGGTACTCAGGCGCGAGGAACCGAGCATGCGTTCGACATGCCGCCCCTGAAACATGACTATCCCAAGGTTCTGGCCCATCTCGATCGCTTCCTCGTTTTCGCAGCGGCAAAGAATGGTTCGCGCCTGGCCCGATTCCATAACGATGCTGCGAATGTCCGGAATGCGATCCGCCATCATGCCGTCGAGGCTGTCCGGCGTCCAATAGATCTTGATCAGGTCGAAGCCAAGCCGCATGCGGTCGTAATAGGGCAACGTGTGATGCGTCAGGCCGTCGAGGCAGATGCGGAACCCCCGGTCGTGCAGGTAGTCGCGCGCGAAAAGATAGGCGCCCATATCGGAGAAGACGTCGAGCTTGTTCATTTCGATGACCAAACGTCCGCGCAGTTGCGGTGTGATGATGGATTCAAAACGCGCGAAATCGGGCGAAAGGATCGTGGCCACGTTCAGGTTAAGGCTGAAGGGGCGGGCGGAAGCGATGCCGTCGCGCATCAGCATCGTCATGACCCGGCGGTCGAGCGCCTGGGTGAGATACTGAAACAGCCAGCGGTTCGCCAAAAGGTCGACGCCGGGCGTTGCGATGCTTTGCAAGTCTTCGATGGAAACGAAAATTTCCTCGAAAAGGGGCTGGGGCGGCTGGTGTTCGATAAGCGTGCACACCGTCTGCCGCCGTACGACATTCGACAGATCGGCCTGCACAAGTGCCTGTTCCAGCCTGGCCAGAATTTCGGGACGGATAGGGCTCATCAGTTTGGAAGGATCGAAACCGGGATGGAATTCTGGGTTTTCCCGCGCCATTTCAGCCTTGTTCAGAAGGTTCTGCGCCATCTGGAGCATGGCGTCATAGTCGTTTTCCAGATTGTACCACGTGCAAAAGGGCTGTTCGCCTTCGCGGGCTTCTTGAAACTGAACCAGAGGGTCTTCGCTGAAGAGCATCCGCAGACGGCTGACGGCCGGTTCAAGCATGTCGTTCGTCGCGTTTTTAGCTATGTAAAAAAGGTCGTTATTCTCAAGCGTGAAAAGCTGGCCTTCAAAAGCGGCAAGGCTGGAAGAGAAAGTTTCAATGGCTATGCGAATGTAGTTGGAGCGTTTGTAAGCCGGTATGAGACTCGAAAGGTGTATTTGCGCGCCGACACGGCCCCGGCGGAACTTGTCGAGCCTTTTGACAAAGTCCACCAGCAGGGTTTCCTGGGCCGGGGGGCGGGTGAAGGGTATATCGGGCATAAAAAAGACTCTTCTTAACCACCTTTGGACGGGTTTAGTTAAATTTTAGTAACTTTTGGGAACTATGACATTAACCAGAGGTTGAGGATTAGGGTATAAGGTCTTTCCCGGTCCGACATCCTTACAAAATTCAGATAGCCACCCCAGTTATCCTATGGAATTAGCTTCTCTAAAAGAATCCGGCACCGAAGAAAAAGCCTCCGCATACGGCGATTCAACGCCTTCAGTCAAGGAAGGCGCGGCTATGCATAAGGCCATTATTGTCATCACCGGCACCGTTCTGCTTCTTGCGGCGTTGCTGGGCCTCCAGCAACTCGTTTCGACGTTTGGCGGCAGCGTTCTGGGCAGCAAGACCCAGACGGCATGGACCTTCTTCCTTGCCATCGACATGATGGTCATTCCTTTGCTGCTGCTTGGCGTCATGCTGGGCACGGGGGCCCGTTATTTTGAGCGCGTCCGCCTGGCCATGAGCTACCAGGCGCGGCTCGATCAATTGCAAAACAGGCTCAATTACCGCGAAGACCTTTTGCGTCTTCTTGCCGATCATCAGGCGGGCGCGGTTGAAATTTTCGATCACAACAACCGGTTTTGGTTTGTCAACCGGCCGGCGGCCGATCAGCTGGGCAAGCAGGCCATGGAAATTCTTGGCAAGCCGCTGAACAGGGTCTTGAGCGTGGATCGCATCAAGAGGCTGGAACTCAGGCTTGCGGAGGCGCGCGCGGCGGAACAGCCTCTTGAATACATCGACCGCGTCGTGGATGATAAAGGAGTCACGCGGTTCATCCGGTCCCGGTATGAATCGATACCGCCTGTGGCCGAATTGTCCGGCGGCGTGCTGGTTAGCGAGGAAGACCATACAAGCCTTATCGTCGAACGCGAACGGCGCGAGCGGATGCTGCGTCAGGTTATCGAAACGCTGGTGGCCGTCGTCGACAGGCGCGACCCCTATGCCGCAGGTCACTCGGCCCGTGTGGGGCAGCTTGCCCACGCCATCGCCGAAGAAATGGGTCTTAGCCCGACGCTGATCGAAACCGCCGAGGTTGCGGGGTCGTTGATGAACTTCGGCAAGGTTCTGGTGTCGCGAAGCATTTTGACCAAAACGACGGCGCTGACGCCGGAAGAGCTTCAGCGCGTGCGCGACAGCATTTTAACGTCGGCGGACATTCTGGCCATTATCGGCTTTGAAGGGCCGGTGGTGCCGACCTTGCGGCAGGTGCTTGAGCGCTTTGACGGCGGCGGCGTGCCGGATGGTCTGAAAGGCGACGCCATTCTGGTCACGGCGCGGATCGTCGCGGTGGCGAACGCTTTCGTCGCCTTTGTCAGCCCACGCGCGCACCGCGACGGTTTGTCGCTTTCCGAGGCTCTCAAGTGCATGATGAACGAGGCCGGAAAAACGTTCGACGAGCGGGTTTTGATCGCCTTGGGGAATTACATCGAAAACCGCCCCAACAAGCTTGACTGGCTGACAATGTCGAAGCAAGCTTGACCCTTGCCCCTCTTGCGCAAGGGTTTTCTCCGGTGAAAAAAGGCCGAGACTTTCTTGATATCGATCGTGTCGACGTTGCCGATTTGCAGCGCATTCTGGCGCTTGGGCATCGTCTGAAGCTCGCGCCGCTGGCTTGCCGGCCTATGACGGGCAAGACTCTGGCTCTCATTTTTGAAAAGTCTTCCACGCGAACCCGCGTTTCATTCGAAGTCGGCATGCGGCAACTGGGCGGTGACGTCACGACGCTTTCCGGAGCCGAGATTCAGTTGGGCCGCGGCGAAACGATAGCCGACACGGGCCGTGTCCTTTCGCGCTATGTGGATTTGATCATGATCCGCACGTTCGAAGAGGCCAAACTTCATGAAATGGCGGAAGGAAGCGGCATTCCCGTCATCAACGGGCTTACGAACCAGTCGCATCCGTGCCAGGTTCTTGGCGATGTCATGACGGTCGAGGAACGTCTTGGCGGGATCGCGGGAAAGACGGTCGTTTGGATCGGCGACGGCGACAACAACGTGCTGAACAGCTGGATTCATGCCGCGACAGCCTTTCATTTTTCGCTGCGGATCGTTTCTCCGCCTGAGTTTTCTCCCAAACCGGAAATATTGATCAAGACCCAGAAGCGCGGCACGGACGTTTCCGTAACGGCGGACGTCGAGGCTTCCGCCGGGGCGGATGTCGTGGTCACGGATTGTTGGGTCTCCATGCATAACAGCGATACGGCGGCCCGTTATGACCGTTTGCCGCCCTACCGTGTCGACAGCGCCTTGATGCGCCGCGCGAGCCCCGGCGCCATTTTTCTTCATTGCTTACCCGCCAAGCGCGGTGAAGAGGTAACGGACGAAGTGCTTGACGGCCCCCAATCGGCGGTCTGGGACGAGGCCGAAAACCGTTTGCACATCCAAAAGGCCATTATGTGCTGGTGCCTTGGGGTCGATAGCGGAGCCTTATCGTGATTGACGATATTATCGTACCGCCTTCGCCCCGTTCCTTCGGGGCTGTCAACTGGGTGGGCCTGGCTACATTGGTCCGCCGCGAAGTCATGCGTTTTATGAAAATCCATACGCAGTCCCTTCTCGCGCCCATGGTTATGACGCTGTTGTTCTATGCCATCTTCGCGCTGGCCATGGGCGGCGAGGGCCGCCGGATCGGGGCCGTGCCGTTCATGCACTTTGTCGCGCCGGGCCTGATCATGATGACCGTCGCGCAAAACGCTTTTTTCAACACATCCGTATCGATGGTTCTTTCCAAGCTTCAGGGCAATATCGTCGATTTGCTTATGCCGCCGCTTTCGGCGTTGGAACTGACGCTAGGCTATACGATCGGCGGCATCGCGCGCGGCGTGGCCGTCGGGCTTTTGTCGATGGCGGCGCTCGCGTTCGTATCCGACATGGGGATTGTGCATGCCGGTTTTGTCGCGTTTTACCTCGTTATCGGATCGACGATGCTGGCGCTTGTCGGGCTGGTGACGGGCATCTGGGCGCAGGACTTCGACCGTCTGGGCGCGATTCAGAATTTCGTCGTCATGCCCGCGACTTTTTTGTCCGGCACTTTTTTCTCCCTGAGCCAGCTGCCGGGCGCGTGGAAGCTCGTGGGGCACTTGAATCCGTTCTTTTATGTGATCGACGGTTTCCGCTATGGATTCACCGGCGTGGCGGAGGGGTCTTTGACGGCGGGCTTTCTTGTGATTACGGGATTGAATATCGCGCTTTTCGCAGGGGCTTACACGATGTTCGCGAAGGGATATAAACTTAAAGCATGAGTATAAATCGCGATGACTGAAAATAACGTGCCCGATCCCTTTCCGGCCCTTATGCCCGTTTATGCGCGGGCCGACGTGTATTTCGAACGCGGGGAGGGCGCCTATCTTTTCGACGACAAGGGGCGGCGCTACCTCGATTTCGTCGCGGGCATCGCCGTAACGTCGCTGGGCCATGCCAACCCGAAGCTTGTCGAGGCGCTGACGGATCAGGCCAAAAAGCTTTGGACGGTCTCGAACATTTTTCATACGCATATCGCCGAGCGTCTGGCGCAGCGTCTTGTGGATCTGAGCTTCGCCGATACGGTCTTTTTCCAGAACTCGGGCGTGGAGGCGTGGGATTGCGGCATTAAGGTTATCCGCAAGCATTTCAGCACCATCGGCCAGCCGGAGCGCACCCGCGTCATTACCTTCGATGGCTGTTTTCACGGGCGTTCGCTGGCGGCCATTGCGGCGTCCAAAGCCGAAAAAATGGTCAAGGGCTTTGGTCCCCTTATGGACGGCTTCGACCAGGCGCCATGGGGCGATCTGGACGCCGTTCGCGCCCTCATAACGCCCCAAACGGCCGCGATCAACATCGAGCCCGTGCTCGGCGAAGGGGGCATGAAGGTGCCGCCGCCGGGCTTCCTGCGGGCTTTGCGGGACCTGTGCGACGAGCGGGGCCTTTTGCTTTATTTCGATGAAATTCAATGCGGTATGGGCCGAACGGGCAAGCTTTTCGCCCACGAGTGGGAGGGCGTGAAGCCCGACGTGATGTGCATAGCCAAGGCGTTGGGCAACGGCTTTCCGGTCGGCGCTTGCCTTGCCACGGCCAAAGCTGCGCAGGGCATGACTGTCGGCACTCATGGCTCGACGTTCGGCGGCAATCCCTTGGCGATGGCGATGGGGCACGCGGTTCTGGACATCATGACCGCGCCCGGTTTTCTTGAGGACGTTTGGCGCAAGGGCCTGATTTTCGAGAAGAAGCTGAACGATATTATGGCGCGGCATCCCAAGGTGTTTACGGAAGTTCGCGGCAGGGGGATGATGCGGGGCTTGCGGTGCGTGCGGCCTCAAATGGAAGTCGTCGACGCCTTGCGCGAGGAAAAATTGCTCGCCGTCGCGGCGGCGGATAATGTGGTGCGCTTTCTGCCGCCGCTGATCGTGACGGAAGAGCAGATTGACGAAGCGGTTGCCATCGTTGATCGTGTCGCTGAACGCCTGAAAGGAGCCTGAGCCATGAAAAGCATAATGTTATGTCTGTGCCTGTTGCCGCTGGCTCTGGCGGGATGCGCGTCGGACGAGGACGTTAAGCCGAAACGTCTGTGCCCACAGACGGCGTTCGTGCGCGAGCTTGAGAGGGTGAACGATTATGGCGCCGACACGCCGGACGAGAAAACGCTTGTCGCGACGGCGCTCATGAAAAGCGTAGACGGAACGTGCAAATACACGGACGAAGGCGTTGACGTGCAGTTCAGGCTTGAAATCAAGGCGGGAAGGGAACCGCGTCTCGGCGGCGACAGGACAAGCTTTCCGTTCTTTGTGTCTATCGTCGCTCCGGACGGCAAGATATTGAGCAAGGAGCTGATGACGGCGGACTTCACCTTTTCTGGCGACGGCAATACGGCCGAACGCGCTGAGGATCTGCATGTCTTTATTCCCTTGCCGAAAGACGCGAACGCCACGAATTACCGCATTCTTATGGGTTTCCAGCTTACGGAAGAGCAGTTGAACGCCGTCCGCAAGGCGGACCACGAAAAAGGCGCGCCGAAAATGTAGGAGGCAATGACCGTCGGAACCCGAAATAGACTTGTTTTTCTTTCGGTTCTCGCGGTCGTATTCCTTGCCGCGTATGCCTTTCGTTTTCCTTCGCGCGAGCCTTTGGCGGCGCTGCCGCCGGCAATGAAGCAGGTTGAGGCCAGTGGAACGATCGTGGCCGTTCGCGAGGGCCGCCGCCTTGAGAGCGTCGTTTTGGATGCGGGGACGCTGGGCGAGGTCAGGCTTGCCGTAAGTTTTCCCGAGCCTATGCCCGAAGGGCCGTTGCCGGTTCTGATCGTCCTCGGCGGTCTTCCCACCGGCGCGGAAAATCTTTCGCTTATTCCGGAGGCGGGGAATAACGTTCTGGTTGGTTATGACTGGCCAATAAGCGTCGCGCCGCCAAAGGCTTCCACCTTCCTCCTTCAAGCGCCAGGGCTCTACCGCGACGTCATGCGCATGCCGGGACAGGGCGCCACGGCGATTGTGTGGGCGGCGGGACAGCCATGGGCGGACGGTAGGCGCGTTAGCCTTTTAGGCTTTTCGATGGGGGCCCTGGCCGCGCCCGCCGTGCAACGCCTTGCGGAACAGGCGGGCCAGCCCGTCGGCTGGACAATACTTGCCTACGGCGGCGCGCCGTTGAGCGCGTTGCTTGCCTCCAATCCGAACATACAACCGGAATGGCTTCGCCATGTCTTGGGGGGTCTTGCGGGTTTTCTTCTGGGGCCGCTGGAGCCCGAAGCGCATTTGCCGTATGTGCGGGGGAATTTTCTCGTTCTCGAAGGCACGGACGACGAGCTTATCACGGCGGAGGCTCGCGCAAGGTTGCGCGATGCCGTGCCAGAGCCGAAAGACATCGTCACGTTTCCGGGCGACCACATGAGCGGCGACGTAGCCCAGCGCGCTCATTTGCAGCGGATTATGGCGGCAAGCCGCGACTGGCTGATCCGGCAGGGAGCCATTAACGCGCCCTAAAACTTTGTATTTAAACAGTTAATGACGTTGGTGAGGGATCCGCTGTTGTCACAGGGGAGAGGATAGTAAATTTCAAGGGGATTAATCGCCGTTCGCTTGCTTCTGGTAGGCGGCGATTTCGCCTCGGCGGTTTGGGCGGAGGATTTGCCGCCTGCCGTTTCCTTTTTCTTGTTTCTCCGGGAACGACGCGCGGCCACTTTCTTTTTCTTCCTTATATGCTGCGGCGGTTCGAAGGTCTGCGTGCGCAACATAAGGTTGTTGTCGGAATAAAAATCGCTCGTTTTTTCGACCGTCACTTGCGTCGGAGCTTCGAGCGTCGCCTTATATTCGTCCAGGGCTTCCTGGGGAATGGTGATGGTATAGGCGCCGGGCCGAACTTTCTGGAATATGAAATAGCCGTCCGTCTCGCTGACGATGCGTTTAACGACGGCCCCCTTACTATCCACAAGTTGGACGACGATATCGGGAATCTCGTAACTCTTGCCGTTTTCGTCGACAATGGAAACAGTGCCGTCGACGTCGCTTGTGGCGATGACGGGAAAATCGACGCGCACGATGTCGCCGGGGCGGGTTACGACTTTGTAGCCGTCGACGGCGGGCGAAAGCATGGGATCTTTCAGCGACGTCGGCTCGATATCGACGTTGATCGGTTCGTAAACGCTTATGGGCGCGAGGAACGAGCAGTCCTTGTCCGGCAAAACGGGGATACGGTTCAGGCGCAGCCGCGTGTCGGGCACGATTTTCTCGCCTTCGTCATAGCGGCCGTTGTAGTTGTCGTCGATAAAAACGCGGCTGGAGATCGCGCCCGAACTGGCAAGGCCCTGGCTTCGGGTGTTCCAGCGGTTGAGCACGCCGTCACGGGCGAGGGAAAAGCTGAGGTTGAGGCCGATGAGAAACTCATCCTTGTCATTGTACTGACTCGCCAGACTCAGCCGGTAGTTCTTCAGGTCCCAGTTGAGCGTCTGGGTAAAGGCGGCGGTCCGGTCTTCGTTCATCTTCTGATCGATGCGCGTCTGGCCGCTCAAGCTGTCTGTCAGGTAATACTGGGCCGTCAGCGAAGCGCCGTCGAGCCGGGGTTGCTGCGGGAACATTTGATAGCGCGTGTCGGCGCGCACAAGGATCCTGAAGAGGCGCGTTTGTAAGCCGAGGATTCCGTTCGTCTTGCTTGCGTTGTCGCTGATGTAATTGAACGTGTTGGAAAAGCTTACGCCCCATATCGATTTTGAGAACGACGAACTGTAAGTCAGGCGCGGTTCCTGAAGCGTGAACGTCTCGCGGCGTATTTTAAGGCCGTAGTTGTAGTCCTGCACGATGGGAGCGTAAAACTGGCCGTTCACGTCGATTTGGCTGTCCATCTTGCGCGGATCGGATCTGTTGGTTTCGGCCTCGCTCAGGAAACGGTCGTATTGGCGATGCTGCATGCGAACGCTGATATCGTCGATGCTGGTCAGCGCCGTCAGGCCCGCGACAGTACCGCCGTTTATGTACGTGATAACCTTGGCTTCAGCGAACACGCGATCGATGACTAAATCCGCCGTTGCCGAAACGTAGCGATGATCGCCGTCCTCGATTTTCGTCTGGGCAAGACCGGCTCCCAGCGTCAGGTTTTTCATGACGCCATAACGCACTTCGGAAACGGCGCGCAAGCCGCCTTCGGCTTCGGACGACGCATTGGAGGAGTCGCTGTCGTCGATGGTGAAAAGCTTTTTATCCTTCTGATTGACGGAGAACGTGTATTCGAAAGCATCCTCTTTCAGCATCGACGTGCCGATGGTCAACGTTTCGACTCGTTCCTCGATCTGGCCCTGCGGACCGTAAAGCAAGATGCGAAAGACGTTATTGCCGTAAATCAATGGAATGTCCCTGAATTCGTAGCGGCCGTTGGACTCTACCGTTTGAAAGGCCATCAACAGGTTGTTCCGGTAAATCTCGACTTCCCAGCCGGGCATCGCGTCGCCGGTAAAGGTATGGGCGTCGAAGCTGTTGGCGGCGTTCAGCGCGCGGTTTGAAAGGGCGAAACCGCGCCCGATCGTTTCGTTCGTCACAAGAGGAAGTCGTGGCGAACTGATGTCGCCGAAGCTGAACGACGTAGCTTTCAGGGGACCGAGCAGCGTTCCGTTTTGGTCCTTGCGTCCCGCCGAAAGCCGGAGGTTGTTGAAAGGGCTGTCGCGGTTGCCGTTCGCAAAAACGCTGGTCGTCAGATAGCCGAGATCGCCGTTGCCGAGCAGGGCATAGTTCGCCTGCATGGCGTTTGCGGACTGGTCTTTTGACCGGTGATAGGACGCCCCGATGTTCACGTCGACGAAAGGCCACGCATAGGCTTCATACGGGTTCTCGACGAGAAGATAGTTGTTTTCCTGAAGGTTTTGCGTGGCGAGAAGCTTCTTCCATAATTGGTGCCGCACCAGCCGTTTCTCCATAGGAAGTACCGTTTCCGTTGTGAGGTTCAGGATCATATTTTGTCTGTTGATCGTGGCGATAATGCCGAACCATTTTTCGAATTCCTCCGCCGACACGAATATCTGGTCCTTGCGGCGCACAATGGAGCCTTCCGGAAGGGGATAGCGTTCGCCGCCGACATGCACGCTGGAATCGTTTAGATCGAGGGCAAAGTCGTTTTCGGGCTTGATGAAGGTGCCTTTGGCGGTGCCCTTGGCGGGATCAGCCTGAATGTCGAACTCCAGAAGCTGCATCATATCGGACAAAGGCAAATAAACCTTGTCCTTGATCTCCAGCGCCTCGACGAACAAATCGCTGGCCGGGCTTTTCTTTATCTTGGGCTGAAGGACAAGAAGATTGTCCTCGTCGCCGGATTCGGAAGCTATAACCGCTTCCTTGGGATCTTGACGCGCAGGAGGTGTTGCCGATGCAGGCGCTTCGGCCACGGCCTCTTGGCCGATTAAGCAGCCATTGTCCGGCGTAAGAACGCGGTCTGTTTTTTCGCGGATTTCCCGGAAACGTTCAACGGCCGCCGTCATCGTTTTCTTGAAGGTTTCGATGAAGGGCGTTGCGGCGAGTTCCTTCTTCGCCGCTTCCAGAAGGCTTTCCTCCTCGATAAGGCAATATTCCCCCCGCACGCCCGACGCGAACGGCAGGCCCGTTTCATCTGCAAGTTTGTTGAAAGCTGCCGCGATGGTCTCGGCCAGCGTCGGCTTGGGGAGAGGCGCGATAGCCTTAAGGTCGCCGGGAAGGCACAAGCCGCCAAGGACGAAACAGGATTCCTCAGGCAAGGGTTCTGCCGCGGCTCGGGGCGGTGTGCGATGGAGCAGGTCGTCGATGATAACCGGAATACGCGGCGCGGCGCGCGGCGGCGGCGCAATATCCTTGTCGGCGGGCGCGCTCATGGCCGCCTCTTGCCCTGTCCCGAGCATGGAAACGAGCGGCTTGAGGGTCAGGGCATTCTCGATCTTTTGGGCGGTTTTTTCCGCGTCGTGCGCGCGGAGTTTTTGCGCGCCCTGATCCAGCGAAAAGCCGAAGGGAAAAACGCGGTTCAGGAATTCCTGATTGACGAAATAATCCGATCCGCTCGTGACGAAATCGCCGTCCCGCAGCGCCCGCGTTTCACCGGAAAAAATATATTCATTCTTGGAAAAATTCAAAGTTAGAGTCGTTTGATCCCCGAACGTGATCTGATAAAGCTGCTGGCTGTCGTCGCGGTAAAAAGAAAGCGCGAGCAGGTTCAGAAGCGGATCGAAGGGGATGAAAACGCCCGTCTCGTTGACGTACACGTCGATCGAACCAAGCTACCGGTCGTCCATCCAAAGCTGATACGAAGCCTTGTTGGGCGACTGAATGACGGCGGTGGGACCGCTCTGGGCCGAAGGAATGGTTTGAGCGGAGAGCGAACCGGGCAGCATGAAAAGGACGAGCATGAGGGCCGCCAGAAACCCCCGTTTATGTCCCCCCTGTTTCATGGCCGCCCCGTTCTTCGTTATATATCAGGGCTTTATCTCTTTCTGCGCCATGACCTCGCCGCCTTCCTTTTCTTGCGAAAGGAGAGCGATTTTGATCGTACCGCTTTCGATATTCACGCCGTCGGGCGTCTCCAGAGGAATGGCGACGCGCCGGTTCGTCGTGCCGCGATAAATCGCGATGCCCGGAAAGAATTTCAGCAAACTCTCTTTGCCCCCGGCGTCCACGTGGGTCACTTTGGCGTCGCCGACAATGGAGCGGTTGCCTTCGAGGCCAAGCGTCATATTCAAACGCGCGTTCTTGCCGTTGCCCTCGATGCTGGCGTCGTCGAGGCTGACGCGATAGGAGGTCTCGCCATGCCGGACGATAACGGGTATGACCATCACGAGTTTCGGCTTGATGGCGATACTGGCGGCTTTGGGATCCGCGGATCCCTCTTTCGCATCGACGTCGTTTTCCACCATTTTGACTTTAAGGTGCGTGCGGTATTCCCCGTCGGCGAGATCCGCCGGCTTTTTGAACAAAAGACGCACGGTCTGGAACTGGTCGGGTTTAAGAGTCATGCTGCGCGGCGAAAGGCTTAAATAATCTTTGGCCGAAAACGGATCGCGCGAGCCGTCTTCGCGCAACTTAACGCCGCCGTCCTCGCCCATGCTTGCGTCGATGAGCTCGATCCGGTAGCGGCCCGTCGCGTCGCCGGAGTTTTTTATGGTCACCGTCGTGTAACGCGCGCCTTTCTCCATGACCACGCGCGTCGGCACCAAAAGCATTTCGGCGCCTTTGGCCAACGCCGGGGAGGGAAGAACGGGCATGAAACAGAAACACAGGAAAGCCGATAAGGCCACGCGGCGCGAAAAAGAGGATAAAACGGAATGCATTTGTTGACTCCTTTGGTTATTGAACGATAACGACGATGTCGAACGTGGGGGTGAGGGTGGTTGGCGTCATGGCGGCGTTCACGGTTTCGCGCGCCCCGAGATAAAGATTGGTGCCCGAGGTTGAAGGCAACGGAAGGCTGGCCGAGGGGAAACTGTTGATGGTGTAGGAACTGTAGATTCCGGTGAAATTGTCGATCGTCAGGTTCGAGGACCCCGTAGAGACGTTCGAAATGTCGATGGTGATCGCCGTTTCGCCTTCGCCGGAACTTTTCAGCGAGTAAACGCCGCGGCTCGGAAAGCCGAACAGGACGGTTCCGGTGCCGGAAATGCCGCTGTTGGCGGGCGAGATTGAAATGTATTCGGAACCGGATGCGGGAATTTGAACGGTTCCCCAATCCATTTGGGTGACATCCGAAATGCTGATGGTAACGTCGGCCCTGGCGGGCGCAATGAAGGCAAAGATGAATAGCCCCATAACCCATAAGGTTACAGCCGCATGGCTCATCCTTCGCTTTTCCTGCGTATGAGGAATCCGCATATCCGAATCGCGTTCGACGTGGTTAATATCGGGTTAATGCTTAGGGCCGGAGTTTCAATTTTTAAAGGCGATAAGCGACTGATTCGGGATATTTTTTTTTGTGGATAATTTTCGGATGCAAAGCGGTGTTTTCGAAAAAAGACAGCGATAAATCATTAGGGTCTGAACTCATAAATAACATGGGTTCTGCGCGAGCGAAAAAGTCAATCCGGTTACGAAAAAAGCGAAGCGTGTACTGGATCGTACAAGCGAGCTTTTTTCGGACGCCGGGGGGCTTTTTCGCTCGCGCAGAACCCATGTTATTTATGAGTTCAGACCCTAATGATATGTCACGGTAACGTCAAACGATGGCGAAGCCGTTGCGCCTACCGTCTGGTTTCCATCGACGGTCAGCTTAACGCCGACAAGAAGAGTTTTTCCGCCACCTGGCGCGGCTTGGGACGACAAGCTGCAAGCTTCCTCGGTGCCGCCGTTATAGGCGCAAGTCGCATCCGAAGGCGTGACTCCTGTGTCAGCCGTATAACCCTCGACGGCAATATCGATGGTTTGTGTGCTGGATCCCGAGATAGTCAGGCTGCCGGCCTGAGACGTGCCGCCGATCCATTCGCCGCCGCTCGCCGGGGTAACGCTGCCGGTTGTGTCTATGGTATAAGTCCCGGCTTGCTGGGCTTTCACAAGGCCGAAATCGATATCGTTGTTTTTGACGATGCTTAGTGGCGTGTCAAAGCTGATATTGGCGGAAACGGTAGTGGATTCGGCCCACGCCGCAGCGGGGAAAAACACTCCC
>JAXGVG010000031.1:0-15467 GCA_040773965.1 Alphaproteobacteria bacterium
AATAAAGGCCTGCCGTCATGGCTGCCGCGAGGACGAGGCTGCACCATGCCATCAGCGTCAGACCAAGGCCCCACAGGCGGAAATCGTCTTGCGCCAGAAGGCGGCTCGTCGCGACGGCCGACTGAAGGCGCGATTCAAGTACCGGCAAGGCTGCAATCGCGGGCGCAAGGTCGCCGTTGGTCAGGCTGGGGGCGTTGGGCGCCGCCGCCGCGTTCGCCTCGGCTTTGGTGAGGACGTTATTGTATATGTCGGCAATGGCCTGAATGTCGTGGCGGGCCGATGCGGAGGTTTTTTCAGGCAGGCGTTTCAGCGCGTCGCGCGCCATTTTCAGGTTTTGACGCATGTCCGCCAGCGCGTTGCCGTCCGCGTGAACGGTCAATGTTTGGGCGAAACCGAGAAAACCGCCATAGCCGAGGGAATGAAGCGTTTTCTCATAGACCTCCTGGTCTTTCGTGAAGCCAGCGTCCGGCGCGGCGAGACGGATCTCGCTGCGGTCGAGCTGATACTTAAGGTAACCTGTCGTGCCAATGAGAGCGACGCACAAAAAAGTGATCAATCCCAGCACAAGGGTTGACAGGAAACTGACGCCACTGTTTTTGCTCGATAAAAGGCTCATGCCGTTGCCCAACATACCGGATAGACGCCTGAAAAGCATCATGGTTAACGGCTTAGGCGAATCGATATCAAAATGCAAACGGTTTCAAGGGATATATGACGCTTTGTTGATAACTTTCTGCGGTTTTGAGGAAGCCGCGCCTGCGATTCGTTTTGCGGGGCAACTCAGGGCATGAATTGTTCCTGAACGATGCGTTCGCCGAGGTGCTGGTCGGGATCGAAGAGAAGGGTGAAGGAAATCTCGCGGTCCAGCCAGAGATGCGCCTGCGCGACATGCGGTATGGTTTGAGTGCCCGCCTCGATGCGGACGGGTCTTTTGTCCGATTCCAGAACCTCGATGTCGATAACCGAGTCCTGGGGCAAAACCGCGTAAGACCAGCGGCGGGGGCGGAAGCCGCAGATTGCGGTCATGACAAGCGTGTTGGCGTCAAGCGGCATGATCGGACCGCCGGCCGAGTGGTTGTAGGCGGTGCTGCCTGCCGGAGTTGCGATCAGCAGGCCGTCGCCACTGTAATGGGAAAGGCGTTCGATGTTGTCCACCATGACGCGCATACGGGCCGACTGGGGCGAATCCCGCAGCAGCGTAATTTCGTTAAGGGACAGCGCTGATGAAGCCTTGCCCTGATGATCTTTCGTTTCGACGCGCAGAGGATGAAGACTGACTTTCTGGGCGCGCGACAGACGTTCCGGTAGGCCTTCCGGGTTGAAGTCGTTGCAGAGGAAGCCAACCGACTGCGTGCGGCGAAGCCCAAAGACGGGTTTGTTAAGGCCGACGGCCTTGTAAAAAGTTTTGAGAACGAGGCCGTCGCCGCCGATCGCGACAATGCAGTCGGCTTCTTCGGGGGAAGAGGAGCCATAACTTTTTTCCAGCAGAAAAAGCGATTCTTGTGCCAAGGGAGTTGCAGAAGCGGTAAAGGCGATTTTCATGTTCGTTTCGCTCAAAGGTTTTGCGCGGACAAAGCGCTCTTAATCATCAATTAACGATTGGGGGGCAACTGTAAACAAAGAACGGCAAGATTCAAGCGTTCCGTAGCGCCGCGGATAGCGGCGCGATAAACAGGGCCTTATTGTGGGGCATTTGCCATGCACATCGATCTGCGGGTTCTTGAACTTTTGGCTTCGAAGCTGTGTCACGACCTAGTCAGCCCGGTAAGCGCGATCAACAATGGCGTTGAGCTTATTGAGGATATCGGCGGCGATGTCGTAGACGAAGCCATGAAGCTGATCGGCGATAGTGCCGGTCAGGCGGCGCGACGCCTGCGTTTTTTCAGGATCGCCTATGGTCGGGCCGGAAGCGAAGAGAACCTTGCCGTTAAGGATGTCCGGCCCATCGCCGAACAATGCCTTGGAACGGGAAAGGTCACCCTGAACTGGCCGGAAGACTCTCCGGGCGACGAAATAGCCGCTCATCGCGGAAGCCTCAAAACGCTCATTAACATGTTGGCGCTTGGCGAAGAGCTTTTGGCTTACGGCGGCTCGCTTTCCGTTCAAAAAGCGCTTGTTCCAGGACAGAAGGAATGCCGCGTAGTCATTGCCGGACGCAGCGTTCAATTGTCCCCTCCTTTACAAGGGGCTCTGGAGGACGCCATTCCGTTGGACGATTTAACTCCCCGGACTATTCAAGCTTACATTACAGGCCGCTTTGCGGCTCACTTCGGTCTTAAGATCGGGCACGTTCAGGAGACGCCGGAACAGCTTGTTTTAACTCTTTTACCGGCGGTCGATTGAATACGATAGAAAGGCGAAAGAATAATAGAATCTTAACAATTGCTAACCATTATGGCCTCGAGACCCATCCTTACCCGTTTACATAATCCGAGGGCCCCCAAATGGATGACTTGTTGCGTGATTTTCTTACGGAAACGGCCGAAAGCATAGCTCAGGTCGACGTGGAGATGGTGAAACTTGAGCAGAATCCGAACGATCCGGAACTGCTCGGCAGCATTTTCCGTCTGGTCCATACCGTTAAAGGCACATGCGGTTTTCTGGGGCTGCCACGGCTCGAAAAAGTGGCTCATGCGGCTGAGAACGTTTTGGGCAAGTTTCGCGACGGCGAATTGCAGATTTGTCCGAGCGCCGTCAGCCTGATTTTGCGTTCCATCGATACAATCAAGGGGCTTTTGGCCGTTCTGGAAGAGACGGAGACCGAAGCTCCCGGCAATGACGATGAATTGATCGAAGCTCTGGATGCTTTAGCGGAGGGTAAAATGGAAGAAAAAACCGGAGGAATAGGCAAGGGAGATATTTCAGTTTCTGCGTCCGCAAACGAAGAAGCGCATGCCGCGCCGGAGGAAGAGGAAGATACCGATTTTACGCCCGTTCCGGCGTCGGAAACAGGCAAGGGTCACAACAACGTTCATGAGGAGTCCAAAAAATCCGACGCTTCGTCGCAGGAGGAAGCCGTCGCAAAAGGATCGGCAGTGGCAAGCCAGACCATTCGCGTAAGCGTCGATCAGCTCGAAAACTTGATGGTTATCGCGAGCGAACTCGTGCTGACGCGCAATCAGCTGATGCAGATTTTGCGCAGCCAGAAAGACAGCGCATTTGCCGCGCCGTTGCAGCGGCTCAACCATGTCACGTCGGAACTTCAAGAAGGCGTGATGAAGACGCGCATGCAGCCAATCGGCAACGCCTGGTCGAAATTGCCTCGCGTCGTGCGCGATCTTTCGGTCGAGTTGGGCAAAAAGATAGATTTGCAAATGGTAGGCGCCGATACGGAACTGGACCGGCAGGTTCTTGAACTAATCAAGGATCCGTTGACGCACATGGTGCGCAACTCGGCGGATCACGGCATTGAAATTCCGGCAGACCGCATGATGGCGGGCAAGCCGGAAACCGGGATCATCATTCTTAATGCCTATCATGAAGGCGGTCACATTATAATCGAAATAACCGATGACGGCCGAGGACTTCCGCTGGAGAAGATTAAGGCCAAGGCCCTGCAGAACGGTCTGACCACCGAAGCCGAACTGGCGACGATGAGCGACCAGCAGATTATGCAGTTCATCTTCAAGCCGGGCTTTTCGACGGCATCGCGTGTGACGGCCGTGTCGGGCCGCGGCGTCGGCATGGACGTTGTCAAGACGAACATCGAAAAGATTGGCGGCACCGTGGATTTGCAATCGACGGAAGGGAAGGGGTCGCGCTTTTTGATCAAGATACCGCTTACGCTCGCCATCGTCTCGGCGCTGATTGTCGAATGCTCCGGGGAGCGTTTTGCCATACCCCAGATCAGCGTCGTCGAGCTCGTGCACGCCTCTTCGCAAAGCGAACACCGAATCGAGCATATCAACGATACGCCGGTTCTAAGGTTGCGCAATCATCTGTTACCGCTTGTGTCTTTGCGCCAGACGCTTCGCCTTGGCGAAGAAAAGGCGTCGACGGCCGATACGGCGTTCATAATCGTCATACAGGTCGGCAGTTCGACGTTCGGCATAATCGTCGATCGTGTATTCGATACGGAGGAAATCGTTGTCAAACCCGTATCGCCGATTTTACGCAACGTCTCGATGTTCTCCGGCAACACCATTCTTGGCGACGGAAGCGTTATCATGATTTTCGATCCGAACGGCATTGCGGCTCATGCAGGCGAGATTCATGGAACGACAAACGTCGTCGCGACGCAGGTGGCGCACGCCGCGCATGCCCACACCGAGGGCAAGCAATCGCTGCTTCTGTTCCATGCCGGCGGCGATACGCCCAAGGCCGTGCCGCTCTCTCTGGTGGCCCGCCTCGAGGAAGTCGACCTCAAGACTGTCGAATACTCCGACGACAAGCCGGTCATCCAGTACCGCGGCAAGCTTATGCCTCTTGTGCCCATCGATCCGGCCTTCAAGCTCGAAAAAGAAGGATCGCAGCCTATTCTTGTGTTCAGCGATCAGGAGCGGAGCATGGGGCTTATTGTCGATGAAATCATCGACATTGTGGAAGACAGGATGCAGGTCAACCTTTCGGCGCAGCGTCCGGGTTTCCTTGGAAGTGCTATTATCGTGGGCCATTCGACGGATATCGTCGATACGGGCCATTACCTGTCGCAGGCCTATCAGGACTGGTTCGGCCTGCAGCAGGATTCGGCATTTGGCGAGGAAAAATTGCAGCGAGTCCTTCTCGTCGACGACAGCCCGTTTTTCCGCAACCTGCTTACGCCGTTATTGACGGTGGCAGGCTATAACGTGACGACGGCCGAAAGCGCCGATCAGGCGTTGAAGATGCAAGAAGCCGGGGAGGATTTCGACGTCATCGTCAGCGACATTGAAATGCCGGGAATGAACGGGTTCGAATTTGCCTCGACGGTCAAGAAGGATGGCGGGCGCTGGAATAACGTGCCTTTCATCGCCTTGTCGTCGCACGCTTCGCCGCGCGACATCGACCGCGGCCGTCAGGCCGGTTTCGCGGACTATGTGGCCAAGTTCAATCGTGAGGCTTTGTTGGCAACCCTGCAGCAAACGCTTAGCAACATGAGGGCAAACGCATGACAACCAGCAACTTACCAGCCAGATCCGGCACGGCGGTTTCGCAAGTGACGGCCGACGAAGTCGCGACACGCGAGTTCGTGACGATGTTTATCGACGGCCAAATGTTCGGGATACCGGTGCTTCAGGTCCAGGACGTTCTTGGACCCCAGAAAATCACGCGCGTGCCTTTGGCGCCGAAAGAGGTGGCCGGTTCTCTCAACCTGCGGGGGCGTATTGTCACGGCCATTGACGTTCGTACGCGTCTTGGACTTCCGCCCAATAAGGAAAGCGACAGGAATATGAGCGTAGTCGTCGATCATAACGGAGAGTTTTATAGCCTGATCGTCGATCAGGTTGGAGAAGTTATGGCTTTGAGGGCTGCCGATTACGAGAAAACGCCGGCGACTCTAAGCGAACATTGGCGCGAGGTCTCCGATGGCGTGTACAGGCTTAAGGATACTTTGCTTATTGTGCTGGATGTGAAAAGGCTTCTGCGTCTTGAGGCGGCGGCGGCTTGATCCCATCGGGCGAAGGAATTGGGTTGACCGATGAAATCATGCCTGATTGTTGACGACAGCCGGGTTATTCGCAAGGTTGCCCGTCAGATATTCGATGCCATCGGCTTTAAGTGCGACGAAGCCGAGGACGGCAAGGTTGCGCTTGAATCCTGTCAGAATAAACTGCCGGAGGTCGTTCTTCTCGACTGGAACATGCCGGTCATGGACGGTATCGAGTTTTTGCGCGCTTTAAGGAAAATGCCCGGCGGCGATGTCCCCGTTGTCGTGTTTTGCTCCACTGAAAATGACATTCAACATATTCAAGAGGCTTTGGCGACGGGCGCGAACGAGTACATCATGAAGCCGTTTGACGCCGACATAGTTCGCAGCAAGTTAATCCAGCTTGGTGTGATAGAAACTTAACAAGAGCTGGAGCTTATGAGCCAATATTCCACACGGCAGGGCGTAGATACGCCGGGGGCAGATGAGGCCGTCTACCGCGTCATGATAGCGGACGATTCGGCCTTTATTCGCGGGGCTATGGCGCGTGCGCTTGAAAACGATCCTAATTTGCAAATCCTCGTTTCCGTAAGCAATGGCGATCAGGCTGTGAAGGCCCTGCGCCGCAATCCGGTCGATGTAATCGTTCTCGATATCGAAATGCCCATTATGGACGGCATGACGGCTTTGCCGTTGCTCAAGTCCATCGATCCGGCCGTGCAGATCATCATGGCTTCGACGTTGACGCAGAAAAACGCAGAAATCAGCTTGAGAGCCATGTCATTGGGCGCGACGGATTATATCCCGAAGCCAACGACAAGCCGCGAAATAATGGGGGCTGAGGAATTCAAGCGCCAGCTTGTCGAAAAGGTAAAGGCATTAGGCGCGCTGGCACGCCGTTCCGGGGTCCGGTTGCCGGACAGCAGAAAGGAGCTCACCGATGAATTGAGGTCGCCGTCGCCGGGAGCGGCAATCAAAGAGAAAATTTTACCGCGGGTGGAGAAAACGTCAGGTCTTCGCGAACGGGCGATGCCGACAATCTATCAGGACAAAAAGGTCGTTCTCCGGACGGTTCCGATCTTTTGTCCAAAGATTATCGCTATTGGAAGCTCGACGGGCGGGCCCCAGACTCTCTTCAGAGTCATCAAGGATATGGGAACCTTATCCCAGCCTGTTGTGATTACTCAGCATATGCCGCCTTCGTTCACCGCTATTCTGGCCGATCATATTTCGCGGCAGTGCGAAGTGAAGTGCAAGGAAGCGCAAGAAGACGACGTTCTTGAACCGGGCAACTATTACGTGGCTCCCGGCGACTATCATATGGTGATCGAAAGCCACGACAACGTTTCCTGCATCAAGCTGGTCAAGGGGCCGCTGGAAAACTTTTGCCGTCCTTCCGTCGATCCCATGTTGAGGTCGCTTATAGGGATTTACGGGAAGAAAATTTTGGCCGTCATTCTGACGGGCATGGGACAGGACGGTTTGAAGGGGTGCGATCTTGTCGTTAAGGGCGGCGGCGCCGTTATAGCCCAGGACGAGGCCACCAGCGTCGTTTGGGGCATGCCCGGCGCAGTCGCTACGGCGGGGCTTTGCTCCGCCATTTTGCCTGCCGATGAAATTGGCGGTTTTGTGCGTGAAAAGGCCATGGGGCTTGTCACATGAAACCGGAGGACTTCGATCTTTTTTCAGTATTGGTCAAACAGCGATCCGGGCTGGTATTGACGCGCGACAAGGCTTATTTGCTCGAATCGCGGCTCGTGCCTGTCTCCAGGAAATGGAATCTTAAAACGCTGGAGGATTTGGCCGTCGCCATTCGCACCAAGCGCGACGAAGCCATGCTGTGCGACGTGACCGAGGCAATGACGACGAATGAAACCTTTTTCTTTCGCGATCAAAAGCCTTTTGACCAGTTCCGGCAGGTTCTCCTTCCTCAATTGTTAAAATCGCGCGAGAGCAAAAAATTCATCCGTATCTGGTCGTCTGCCGCTTCAAGCGGACAGGAAGCTTATTCTCTCGCAATGATTTTTTTGGAAGAGGAAATAAGGTTTCAGGGTTGGAAGATCGATATTTTGGGGACGGATATTTCATCTGAGATGGTCGAACGCTCGAAGTCAGGCATTTATTCCCAGTTTGAGGTTCAACGGGGGCTTCCCGTAACATTTCTTGTTAAGTATTTTCAACAGGTTGGCTCGGACCGTTGGCAGCTTAAGGATCATGTCCGCCAAATGGTCCAGTTTCATGAAGGCAATCTGTTGACCGATTTTGGGCCTATCGGCGTTTTCGATGTCGTCTTTTGCCGGAATGTGCTGATTTATTTCGATCAACCCACGAAGACCCGGGTTCTTGAGGCCATCAGTCAAGTTATGGCGCCGGATGGAGTTCTGTTCCTCGGCGGCGCTGAGACCGTTCTCGGCGTTACCGAACGTTTTAAGCCTTACGAAAACGAGCGCGGACTTTATACAGTTAACAACAAGGCTGCGGGCGCAGCGGTCCGCTGAAATTGTGTAAATAGGGAAAACGGTTAGCTTGCCGCTTGCGCCGTCTTTGCCGGGGGTGTTTTGATTCCTTCCGCGCCCGGAGGATCCCGCAAAACGTAGCCGCGGCCCCACACCGTCTCAATGTAGTTTTCGCCGCCAGCGGCCAGCGCCAGTTTTTTGCGTAGTTTGCAGACGAAAACGTCGATAATCTTGAGTTCGGGCTCGTCCATGCCGCCGTAAAGGTGGTTAAGGAACATCTCTTTCGTCAGTGTCGTGCCTTTCCGGAGACTTAGAAGCTCCAGAATGCCGTATTCCTTACCGGTCAGATGAAGAGGGGCGCCGTCAACTTCAACTGTACGGGCGTCCAGATTAACCGTTAACTTTCCCGTACGTATCACGCTGTCGGAATGTCCCTTGCTCCGGCGTATGATGGCATGAATTCGGGCGACAAGTTCACGGCGGTCGAAAGGTTTGGTAAGATAATCGTCCGCGCCGAAGCCAAGACCCTTGATCTTGTTGTCAAGTTCGGACAGGCCGGAGAGAATGAGAATCGGAGTTGTGACTCGCGCGGCACGTAAACGTCTAAGAACTTCATAGCCGTCGATGTCGGGAAGCATCAGGTCAAGAATGATAATGTCGTAATCGTATAGCTTCCCGATTTCGAGCCCGTCTTCCCCCAGATCGGTAGTGTCGACGATGAATCCTTCCGCCTGGAGCATAAGTTCAATGCTTTTGGCGACGGATGTATCGTCTTCGACAAGCAGAACGCGCATGATGAATCCCCGTAAGGATTAAGGTGGGATAAAGAGAACCAGACTGCTTCGTTAACAAGTTGCCGCAGGACGGAACTTTTCTAACCAAGCGTTAACTTTACTTTACACCATTTTGACCAAAAGGTTTAATAAAAAGTAAACATTATTAACATTAATATCTCTTTGGCATTAAGGATATTTTTCTTTATAATCCATGATGTTAGCTGGAGCCTCATTCCGGAAAGGCCCATATGATCGCAGAAGCCAGCAGAATCAAGGCTGAAATTGAAGGACTTTCCCCCTTTAAAGTTTTCGGGAGGGTGACGGCCGTTCAGGGACTTTTGATTGAAGTTGCGGGGGTCGAACGTCATCTTTCCGTCGGCGGACGATGCAACGTTATCGCGCGGGGCGACAGGCGCGTGTTGTGCGAAGTTGTCGGTTTTCGCGACGGTCATGCTTTACTTTTACCGTTCAGCACGCTCGATGGCATCGGCCTCGGCTGCAAGGCCGAAGTCGCTGAAGCGCAACCGACCATTTCGCCGACCCCCGAGTGGCTTGGCCGTGTTATTAACGCGCAGGGCGAACCTATCGACAACGGGCCGCCACTGCCCGTCGGCAACCGCCCCAATCCGATACGCAACACGCCGCCGCCCGCTCACATGCGCCAGCGCGTGGCGGGCAAGCTGGATCTCGGCGTTCGGGCTATTAACACATTTCTGACCTGTTGCAGCGGCCAGCGTATGGGAATCTTTTCCGGCTCGGGAGTCGGCAAGTCCATCTTGATGTCGATGATCGCGCGTTACACGTCCGCCGACGTTTCCATCATCGGATTGGTAGGTGAGCGCGGCCGCGAGGTGCAGGAGTTTATTCATGACGATCTTGGGCCTGAAGGCCTGGCGCGCAGCGTTGTGGTCGTCGCGACGTCGGACGAAGCGCCGCTGATGCGACGTCAGGCGGCCTACATGACGCTGGCCGTAGCGGAATATTTCCGCGATATCGGCAAAAACGTGCTTTGCCTTATGGACAGCATCACGCGTTTTGCCATGGCCCAGCGCGAAATAGGCCTTGCCGCCGGCGAACCGCCCACCACCAAAGGTTACCCGCCGACAACGTTCGCCGAGCTTCCCAAGCTGCTTGAGAGGGCCGGGCCCGGCGAGACGGGAAAAGGGAATATTACCGGCCTGTTTACGGTTCTGGTCGATGGCGATGACCACAACGAACCCATCGCCGACGCCACGCGAGGCATCCTTGACGGGCACATCGTTCTGGACCGCTCAATTGCCGAGAGGGGGCGTTATCCGGCGATCAACGTTTTGCGGAGCGTGTCGCGTACCATGCCCGCCTGCAACACGGACGGCGAGAACGATCTGGTCAACACGGCCCGGAAGTATCTTGCGGCTTATGAGAATATGGCTGAAATGATTCGTCTTGGCGCCTACAGGAAAGGCGCCAATGCCGAAGTGGACGAGGCTATGAAATTTTATGGGCCGATCGAGGACTTTATGAGGCAGGGCAAGGACGAAAGCGAAACCATCGCGAACAGCCTCGCCAGGCTTGCGCAAATACTGGAAAAGCCGTGGGGAAACAACGGCGCTGCAGGATAACGGGCGATGAAGAAAACCCTCGCCACGCTCATAAAACTTCAAAAAACTTATGTCGATGAGCAGCACCTTGTGCTTTCGAGTTTGCAGGCGCGTCTTGAAGAGATCGATGTTGCCATTATGGAATTGGAAGTTCGGAAGGTTCGCGAGCAAATGGCGGTTAAGGAAGATCCGGCAGCGGCCGTAACGTATGGCGCGTTTTTAAGCCGGGCCGTTCAAAAGTCCCGCGAGTTGGAAAAACAAAGAATTATTGCCGAGAAAGCGGTTAACGCGGCGCGTGAAAGACTGGCCGAATTGTTCGAAGAGCAGAAGCGTTATGAAATTGCCGAGGAACACCGTCTGGCGGAAGAACTTAAGGAAGAACTTCGCCGTGAAAGGATCGACCTGGACGAAGTGGGACGCGTGTCGTTCGAGCGGCGGATGCGGAAGAGGGGATAGGGAATCAGGTTACCATTCCCGCCGTGGCGGCGCCTTTTTCCCGTTCGAGCACAAGCCAATTCTTGCGGCCCGTCTGGAAAAGAATGCTCCCGGTGAGGGCGAGAGCCTCGAGCGTATGCACGTAAAGATTGCGCAATTCGTCGGGCAGTCTTCCTGGCAACTCCTGTTCGCTGCGAACGATCATGTCCAGCTGTTTTCGTTGCGACAGGCCGTCCATCTGCATAGCGCCGAGCCGCGACATGTTCAGATTGATGAGAAAACGGGTTTTGGTTTCGGTTTGATTTTCCCCATCCTTGCCGGGTTTTCGATAATCGTCTTTATGTACGTAAAGATGAAGAAGGTGATATTTGTGATCGTGATAAAGCGGGAGGGGATGGGATTGCCATGAGCCGACGGTGGGATCGCGTGTCGTGCCGCCCGCCTGGGCCATTTCATCGGACAGCTTGCGGACAAGTTCTCCTTTTCCTTCCCTTTCAAGACGGTTGATCGCGGCATGGCCCAACCATCCGTGGATGCCTTCGGCCCCCAGCGCGTTAAAGAAAAAAAGAAGCATGCCGGGCAAAGACCGGTTGGACTGGGGAATGCGCGTTTGAACCAACTGCTGGGCCATCGGCAGATCGATTTCGTTCAGCGCCGCGACAAGCTGCTGGAGCGCCGAAACGTCGTAGGTTGGCTTGGCGGGAATGGTGAAGCTTTCCTCCGTTCGGGGAGGAATGAGGGTAAGAACCAACCGGCTTCCGACGGGTAAATCGCTGCAATGCTTGACGTAAAGCGTGCTGTCGCCCGTGCTGAGAAGCAGTTGTCCTTCGGCGCCTTTGCCGATAACCGTCGCGATAAATTGATCCGCCAGGGAGACGGCAGGGAGCGGAGTCTGCGGCGGCGCAATCGTGTTGATCTTCAGCATCAATTCGGTCCCCGGCTTCAGAAGAGCTGGGCTGACATTGGCGGATGGCGCTGCCGCTGTGGCCGGCGTCTCAGCCGTTGGAACGGAAAGCGACTGCGGCGGAGTCAGCGTTGGACCGAATATGCTTTTGAGCGAAGAAAGAATAGGCACAGACGCGGTTTGGGGAGAGGTCGCGGCTGACGTCGGGGCGGCTGAAGCGGGGAGAGAGGAAGACGAAGGGGCGGAAGCGGGGGAAGAGGAGAGTTGTTCGCCGACGGAGCTTGGCAAGACAACGGCGGAGAGCGTTGCGCCTGATGAAAGCGAGGCCGCCGGTTGCGCGACGATAGCCGGAGCCGCGCCCGGGGAAGAAGACGTTTGGCCGGACGTCGCCGCCATGGGGGGCGGAGGCAAAAAGACAAGCGCTTGCGCGGGCGGATTTCCGGGCTGGACGGCAATGTTGATGGGCTTTTGGCTTTGGATGAGGGGGGCAAGATTGTTGGTCAGCGGGTTCTTGCTGCCGTCTGCAAGGGGCGGAAATTTAAGGACAATATCGCCAATAAGAGTCCGAATGGTGAAAACGCCGTTATCCAGCAATGAGGTCACGGGTCCGTTGATATGAACCGGGCGCGTAAGGTTCGCAAGCTTTTGGGGAAGTGCCTGTACAAGCGCGGTTGCGGGCGCATTCGGCTCGACGGCTGGCACCGAAGGGGCTGACGTTACGATGGCTGTGGTCACATTCAGGGGCGTGATGTCAGCCATCCGGGCCCCCCTTTCCTAACTGCTGAGAATATGGCCGGCGATGGCTTCGACATCGCTGGCGGCTTCGCTGACGGGTGAGCGGGTTAGCAAGGGCGTTTGAGCGCGTATGGCTTCACGAACTTTGGAGTCGCGGCGGATGATGCCCGCCAGCGCCGGGGTGATATGCAGGAAGCTTTTGCAGACCTTGCGAAGCGTGTCATAGGTTTTACGTCCGTCCTGCGCGCTGTTGGCGAGATTGACGACGACCCGGAGATCGGCCTCCGGGTTGGCGGCGTGGGAAAGCTTGATGAAAGCGTAAGCGTCCGTCAGCGAAGTGGGCTCGTCGGTTACCACGACGTACGTGATGGCTGCCGGTCCCGCCATTTGCCGCACCGCCCTGTCGACGCCCGCGCCGAGATCGACGATGATGAAATCGTAGTCGCCGGCGAGGGCGATGAGGTTTGAGCGCAGGTCCGCAAGTTTTTGCGCGGGAAGAGTGGCGAGACTGCCGGAGCCGGAGCGTCCGGCCAGAATGTCGAATTTACCTTCGTCATAATGGATGACCGCGTCCCCCAGCGTGACTTCCCCGCTCATCACGTTGCCAAGGTCCTTTTCAGGTGTCAGGCCGAGCTGGATATCCACGTTAGCCAGCCCCAAGTCACCGTCGAAAAGCAGGACGCGCTTTCCCCTTTTCGCCAGCGCATGGCAAAGCGTAACGGCGAACCATGTCTTGCCGACACCGCCCTTGCCGCTTGCGACGGCAAGCATGTTGGGGCAACGCAGCGCCTCGACGGGCGCCACAACGTTGCCGGTTCGAAGGGGAATGGGGTCGGTCATTACGTTGCTCCTGTCCTCTTGCGTAAGGCCGTACGACCTTTTGAAAAAACGTCAATCATGCGTGCCTGTCGCTTTCTCCTGAGGCAGGGCGCTTGCGGGCAACACAAGGTTGGCGAGCGTGATCGGGTTCAGGGGAAGGGGAGGTTCGGTGACTTTCGGCGTATCGCTGAAGTTGGCCAGAGGCATGCGCGATTCGAAAATCGTGCGAAGAAGACCCCCCAAACGGCGCGTGATGTCGAGGCGCGTCGCCAAAAGGCGCGTAGCGCCAAGCGCGCGGTATTCCTGAACGATGTCGATAGCTTCGCTGGAATCGAGATTGGCCGGAAGAACAAGCACGGCGTTGCCGCCGACGGCTGCCACGAGCGGCGCGATCTGTTTACGTTCGGCGTCGCTGAACGGGTTGCGGCCGGGAGTGTCGATCAATATGGCCGTACCGGTCGGCTGTATCGCGATGGCGTCGCGCAGCGCGTGCGAGTCTTCGATTTCAATGAGATTCACTTTAAGCAGGCGCGTGAAGGCGGCCAGCTGTTCCATGCCGCCCGCGCGTTCCGTGTCGGTGCTGATGACGGTCACGGGTCTTCGGGCAATCGTCGCTTGCGTGGCGAACTTCGCGGCGCAAAGCGTTTTGCCGCCGCCTGGCGGGCCAATGAAAATCAGAGGTTTTCCCGCGTTGTCGTCCGTTATGGGCCGGAACTGAAAATGGGCGTCGAAAGCCGCGCCAAGCGAAAGAACGGGATCGTCGTTCGCGTGTTGCGTGGCCGAGGCGAGGAGCCGTTCAGCCAGCGACGGGGGCACATGATGGCCGAGAAGCGTGCCTGCGATGATTTCAATGACCTCGGACCCGTCGCGGACCGAATCCAGCGAGGTCAAGCTGCCGTCTTCGGAAAAAGCAGGGGATTCTTCCAAAGCGGCCGTGACGCGAATGCCTCCCGTTTCGTCGTCGCGGGTCGAAACGATGATCGCGTTATCGCCCAGCGTTTCGCGTACGAGTCGCATCGCTTCAGTAAGTGTCGGGCCGTAAAAGGACTTCAGGCGCATATCAGATTTGTCCCAACGTTTTGATCCTGGCCTTAGCGTATATCTCGTTTTGCGAGACGACAACAGTCGATGGCCGGAAACGTTCCATGATCGAGCGAACGAAAGGCCGAATGCCGGCGCTTGTCAGAAGCACTGGAGACTCACCCAAAGCGGCATATTTATCATAGGCTTGACGTACAGCGTTGATAAACTGCTGTAACTTGCTGGGCGGCATGGCAAGCCGCTTGTCGTCGCCTTCGCCGATGAGCGATTCCGCGAACGCCTGTTCCCACTCGGCCGACAGGGTAATGAGCGGGATGTAGCCTATTTCGTTCGTGTGGGCGTTCGAGATTTGACGCGAGAGGCGCGAACGCACATGCTCGGAAATGGCGGCAAGATTGCGCGTGATCGTGGAGGCTTCCGCGACGCCTTCCAGAATGGTCGGCAAGTCGCGCACCGAAACGCGTTCGGCAAGAAGGTTCTGCAGGACGCGCTGAAGGCCGCTGAGCGTGATCTGACCCGGCACGACGTCGGCCACCAGCTTTTGCTGTTCCTTGTGGAGTTCGTCGAGAAGCTTTTGCGTCTCCGCGTAGGAGAGAAGCTCGGCCATGTTGTCTTTGATGATTTCCGTCAGGTGCGTGGTGATGACGGTAGGCGGATCGACGACCGTATAGCCCTTGAACAAGGCTTCTTCGCGGTAGGTCGTGTCGATCCACATGGCGGGCAGGCCGAACGTCGGTTCGACCGTCGCTTCGCCGGGCAGAGCGATCGGCTCGCCTTTCGGGTCCATGACCAGCAGCATGCCCGGCCGCAATTCGCCGCGCCCGGATTCGATTTCCTTGATCCGGATAACGTACGTGTTCGGCGGAAGCTGGAGGTTGTCCTGAATACGGACCGGCGGCATGATGAAACCCATGTCGCCCGCCAGTTGGCGGCGAAGGCCCTTGATTTGATCCGTAAGGCGCTGGCCCGCTTCGCTGTTGATGAGGCCGAGGAGGGCATAGCCCATCTCAAGCCGGATGAGGTCGATCGACAGCGCCCGGCTCATGGGTTCCTCGGCAACCGGAGCCTGTTTGGCGAGGGCCGTTTTCTCTTCCTCCTTTTCCGTTTTGGCCTGTTCGCGGTGGGAACGCGAAATGCTGTAGGCTCCATAACCCG
>JAXGVG010000032.1:0-15019 GCA_040773965.1 Alphaproteobacteria bacterium
GAGGGGCGGCTGCGCAAGTACTACGAGGAAGTGGTGCTTATGGAGCAGGTTTACGTCGTCGATGGCGAGACAAAGGTCGGTAAAGTCGTCGAAAACGCCGCCAAAACGCTCGGCGCTTCTGTAAAAATCGCCGCTTTTGCGCGATTCCAGTTGGGCGAAGGCATCGAAAAGAAGGAAGACGACTTCGCGGCCGAAGTGGCGAAAATGGCCGGGTAGGGAGGGATCGGGGATCGGCATTCAGGGATCAGGTTTTAAGCTCTATTCACCTTTGCGGAAAAGTAGGCTATTTCTGATCGCTGACCCCAATCCCTCTATTTGGTATCCCCTATGACAAAAAAGAAATCTTCAAAAAAAGCCCTTTCCAAACCGCTTTACAAGCGCGTGCTGCTTAAGCTCTCGGGCGAGGCCCTGATGGGGAAGCGGGATTACGGCCTTGAACCGGAAGTCGTTGACCGCGTCGCGGCCGAGATTAAAACCGTGGCGGCGATGGGTGTGGAAGTGTGCGTCGTTATCGGCGGCGGGAATATCTTTCGCGGCGTCTCGGGCGCGGCGCACGGCGTCGACCGTGCGACCGGCGATTACATGGGCATGCTGGCCACCGTCATCAACGCCATGGCCATGCAGAACGCGCTGGAAAAGACCGGCGTTCAGACGCGCGTGCTGTCCGCCATTCCGATGGCATCCCTGTGCGAGCCCTACATCCGCCGTCGCGCGATGAGGCATATGGAGAAGGGCCGCGTCGTGATCTTCGCGGCGGGCACGGGCAACCCGTTCTTTACGACGGATTCGGCGGCCGCGT
This sequence comes from Alphaproteobacteria bacterium, assembly GCA_040773965.1. Lineage (GTDB taxonomy): Bacteria > Pseudomonadota > Alphaproteobacteria > UBA9219 > UBA9219 > JAXGVG01. Next base: position 800 of record JAXGVG010000032.1, read on the forward strand.
TGCGCGCGGCAGAAATGCAATGCGACGCGCTTATCAAGGGCACGAAGGTCGATGGCGTCTACAGCGCCGATCCGGTCAAGGTGAAAAAGGCCAAGCGTTTCGCTCGCCTCCGCTATCTGGACGTTCTTTCGAAGGATCTCGAGGTGATGGATACGTCGGCCATTTCGCTGGCGCGGCAGAGCAAAATCCCCATCCTCGTTTTCTCTATCTTCACCCACGGCGCTTTCGCCGAAGTGGTGCAGGGGAAGGGGCGGTTTACGATTATTACGGACAAGAAGGACGGGAAGCCATGAACCTCGATCAAACCAAACAGCGCATGGAAGGCGCTTTTGAGAACCTTCGCAAGGAATTCGCTGGGCTTCGCACGGGCCGCGCGTCGACGGCCATGCTCGACCCCGTGCAGGTCGAAGCTTACGGCGGCACGATGCCGCTCAATCAGGTGGGCAACATCAGCGTGCCGGAGCCGCGTTTACTCACCGTGCAGGTATGGGACAAGGGCCTTGTGAAAGCGGTCGAAAAAGCGATCCGCGAAGCCGGCCTCGGCCTGAACCCGCAACCCGACGGCGCGTTAATTCGCGTGCCTGTCCCCGAACTGAGTTCGGAACGTCGGCAGGAACTTGTCAAGATTTGCGGCAAATACACGGAGCAGGCGCGCGTGGCCGTGCGCAACGTTCGCCGCGACGCGATGGATGATCTGAAAAAGCAGGAAAAGGAAAAAAAGATTTCGAAAGACGAGTTCGGGACCCAATGCGACAAAGTGCAGGAGTTGACGGATCAGGTCATCAAGAAAATTGACGAGGTCTTATCCCATAAAGAAAAAGAGATTATGACGGTGTGAATCAGAAGGCGCCGGCAAACAACCGGAAACTGCCGGGAAACCCTCTTCCTTGAGGAGAAGAGGTTTATTGTTTTGTGAAGCTTTTGCCCCGCCTCGTTTTATGGCATATTCCGCTCCGTCGTCGTGGGGGCCAGCAGGAAACCATACATGCACGTCAAGCAGTTGAAGTCGAAAATTCACCGGGCGCGCCTGACGAAGGTCGACATCGACTACGAAGGTAGCATATCCATCGACCGCGACCTGATTGAGGCGGGACGGCTGGAGCCTTTCGAGTCCGTGCATGTGTGGAACGTGAGCACGGGCGCGCGGCTGGAGACTTATGTCATTGAGGCTCCTGCCGGTTCGGGCGAAGTCGGGTTGAATGGCGCGGCGGCGCGCGGCGCTTCCGTGGGCGATATTATTATTATCGCCAGCTGGGTCTGGCGCGATGCGGAGGAAAGTTTCCATCCGGTTGTTATTTTGGTTGATGAAATGAATCGGATGAAATAGGCATATTCCTTCCGGAAATAGATGAAAATCGTGTCGCAAGCTTTTCAAAACACTTCCAAACTCCACGTCGCCATTATCATGGACGGCAATGGCCGATGGGCGGCCGCGCGCGGGCTGCCTCGCTCCATGGGGCATCGGGCGGGCATTGAGTCTGTTCAGAAAACGCTTAAGGCCGCCCGGGATTTGCCCATCAGCCACCTGACGCTTTACAGCTTTTCCTCCGAGAACTGGCGCCGTCCTATGACGGAGATCAACGAGCTTATGCAACTCTTGCGCTACTACCTGCGCAGCGAACTGTCCACCATGCACAAGGAAGGCGTGCGCATTAAAGTCATAGGTGAGCGGGATCAGTTACCGCCCGATATTATCGATCTTATTGAGCAGGCCGAGGAAGTCACGAAGGATAACGAGGCGCTGACGCTGATTATCGCGCTGAGCTATGGCGGGCGGCAGGAAATCGCGGCGGCAGCCAAGAGTCTCGCCAAGGCCGTCGAGCGGGGCGATCTGAAAGCCGACGCTATCGACGAGGAAAAACTGGAATCGTGCTTGTTCACGGCGGGTATTCCCGACCCCGATCTGGTGATTCGCACGAGCGGCGAAAAACGCATTTCGAACTTTCTGCTATGGCAATCCGCCTATGCCGAGTATGTTTTCCTCGATGTTTATTGGCCCGACTTCACGGCCGGGCATCTAAAGGAAGCCATCGCCGAATTCCAAAGCCGCGAACGCCGTTATGGAGATACCGTTAACCGTGCCTGATATTCTTTCGCGTCTGAAGTCAAAAATCGACCCCGCCAATTTGCGGCTGCGCATCGTTTCGGCCTTTGTTCTCGCGCCATTGGTGCTCGTTTGCATTTATTTCGGCGGCTGGCTGTATGCGGTTGTGACGATCCTCTTTATGGCGCTCGCCATGCATGAGTGGCTGAAGGTGGTCAGTCCCTCCGCCTCTCCTGGCGTTATCATAACGGCGCATAGCGTGCTTCTGGCTACCTTTGGGCTTGGATTTGTCGTCTGGTTGTTGGGTTCGGCCAGCGTGTTTGATTTTTTGGGCGCCAGTCACGCCCGGATGGCAACGCGTATAATTATATGCCTTTTGTTTGAATTGCTGTTGTTTGCGGTTCTTTATGGCGTTGCCGTCTCCGACAAGAAAAAAACCGCCGGATGGGTGCTGATGGGCCTTCTTTACATTGGCATCGGCGGCATAGCGTTGTTATGGGCGCGTTTCATGGGCATGAAACATGCCTATTTCCTTTTTTTGACCGTGTGGGTGACGGATATCGGCGCTTATTTGGCCGGTCAGTTAATCGGGGGGCCCAGGCTCGCTCCTGAAATAAGCCCCAAAAAGACTTGGGCGGGTCTCTTTGGCGGCATGGCTTTTGCGGCACTCTTTGGTTATGGTGTCGCAACCGGATTCGGCTCAACCCAGACGTGGGGAGCTGTCAAGCTGGCCCTGGTGCTGGCGGTTGTGGCGCAGCTGGGGGACTTGTTCGAGTCCTATGTGAAGCGCCAAATGAGTGTAAAGGATAGCGGCCGTTTGATCCCCGGACACGGCGGGGTTTTGGATCGCATTGATGGACTGTTGTTTGCAGCCGTCTTTTTTGTCCTTTTGTATTTAATAGGGGTCTGACATGAGCATGGTCTCCGTAAAGGCGAAAAAGAGATTGCCGCTTGCCATTAATCAGCGGCGGCGCGTGACCATTCTCGGTTCGACGGGTTCCGTGGGTTGCCAGACCATCGACCTCATTCTGCGCGCGCCTGAAAAATACGAGGTCGTGGCCCTGACGGCCCGCAACAACGTCGAAAAACTGGCGGAACAGGCCCGGCGGCTGCGTCCCGAAGTGGCCGTTATCGCCGACGAAACCAAATATGAAAGCCTGAAGACGGCTCTGAACGGATCGCGCATTAACGTGGCTGCGGGCGCCGATGCCGTGGCGGCAGCGGCGGAAATGGAAAGCGACTGGGTCATGGTGGCCATCGTGGGCGCGGCCGGATTGCCGGGGACGCTGGCGGCGGCGCACAGGGGGGCCATCGTCGCGTTTGCCAACAAGGAAACGCTCGTGTGCGCCGGGCCCCTGATGATGAAGCTTGTGGCCGAGGCGGGGGCGCAGCTTTTGCCTGTGGACAGCGAACACAACGCGATCTGGCAGGTCTTCGACTTTGATAAGCGCGAGGCCATTTCGCGTTTGATTTTAACAGCCTCCGGCGGTCCGTTTCGCACGCTGAGCCGTGAAAAGATGGCAACCATGACTCCGGAACAGGCGATCAAGCATCCCGTCTGGAGCATGGGATCGAAAATCTCCATCGACAGCGCGACGCTCATGAACAAGGCGCTGGAAGTCATCGAGGCGCATTTCCTTTTCCAGATGCCCGACGAAAAGATCGACGTCGTCGTGCATCCGCAGTCGGTCGTTCACAGCATGGTCGAATACGCGGACGGCTCCATCCTCGCGCAACTCGGCTCGCCCGATATGCGCACGCCCATCGGCTATACGCTGGCCTGGCCGGAGCGCATGGAAACGCCCGCTGCCAAACTGGACCTGGCCAAGCTGGGGCAACTGACGTTTGAAAGCCCCGATCCCGTGAAGTTTCCGGCGTTGCGCCTTGGCCGCGAAGCCATGAAGCTGGGCGGCACGGCGCCCGCGCTTCTTAACGCGGCGAACGAAGTCGCGGTGCAGGCGTTTCTTGACAAGCGGATCAAGTTTCTTGACATTGAAACGGTCAATGAAAGAACGCTAAACCACGGTCCCGTCGCGCCCCTCACAGACCTCGAGGTGTTGCGGGAAGCCGATAACGCGGCGCGACGCTATGCCGAGGAGCAGGTGCAGCGCCTGTCGGCTTCTTAACGGGAACGGAAAAATGGAACCTTTCTTGGCCTTTTCATCCAGTGTGCTTCACTACGCGATTCCCTTTCTGGTTGTGCTCGGCATCGTGGTGTTTGTGCACGAATTCGGTCATTTCTGGATTGCCCGTTTAAGCGGCGTGCGCGTCGAGAGTTTCTCCATCGGTTTCGGCCATGAGCTTTGGGGGCGCGAGGACAAGCGCGGCACGCGCTGGAAGGTGGCATGGCTGCCCCTGGGCGGCTATGTCAAGATGTTCGGCGACAGTGACCCATCGAGCGCCCGGCCGGATGAAAAAGTCAAAACGATGACGGAAGACGAAAAGAAAGTCGCCTTCTATCATCAGCCGGTCGGCAAACGCTTCGCCATTGTCGCGGCGGGTCCCGCCGCAAATTATATTTTTGCCATCCTCGTTTTGGCTTTGCTGTTTTTGTTCAACGGCCAGCCATACACGCCGCCCGTCGTGAACGAGGTTCAGGAAAACAGCGCGGCCATGAAGGCGGGCATCGTGCCCGGCGACAGGGTTCTGAGCATCGGCGGCGAAACCACGGACAGCTTCGAGGACATTAAACGCGTCATCATGTTGAACACCGGCACGCCGGTCGACATTGCGCTTGAGCGCGGCGGCGCGCGCAAGGTGATTCGGGCTACCCCCGAAGTTGTGCCCATGACCGACCGGTTTGGCGGAGAGCACAAAATGGCGCGTCTAGGCATCGTTTCGGAAGGAATGGAGTTTCGCTCGCTTTCGGTTCCGGCGGCCTTGCAACAGGCCGTGATGGAAAGCTGGAACCTGACGGCTACGACGCTGGAAGCCGTCTGGCAAATGATTATGGGGGTCCGCAACGCGGACGGCCTCAGCGGACCTCTTCGAATCGCTGAAATGTCAGGCAAAATCGCGCAGGAAGGCACCGCCGCCTTTGTTCTCTTTTTAGCCCATATTTCCGTGAGCCTCGGCCTGGTAAATCTTTTCCCCATCCCCTTGCTTGATGGCGGCCATCTGGTATTTTACGCTGCGGAGAAAGTACGTGGCCGTCCTCTCGGCGACCGGGCGCAGGAAATCGGCGCCTGGATCGGGTTGTTTCTGGTCGCCATGCTTATGCTCTTTGCGACGTGGAACGATCTCGTGCATCTGCGTGTTGTGTCTTACATTTATGGTTTGTTCTCTTGAGAAAAATCAGAACGTTTCTTTTCCGTTTCAGGGCCGCAGGGAAGTGCGGTTGTTTTGGTTTGCTGGCGGCGGGCGCGCTGGCGTTTTTCGTTGCCCAGGCGCAGGCCCAACAGCCCGCCTTTGTGCCGATGCTGAACGCCGCGACGGTGCCTTCCGGGGCCGAAAGCGGCCAGCCCATTCAGGACATTCAGGTGACGGGCAACCAGCGGCTGGAGCCCGAAACGATCATATCTTATTTGACTCTGGCCCGGGGCGACGTGGCGACGACCGAAACCATCGACGCTTCGCTCAAGGCGCTGTATGCCACCGGCCTTTTCGCCGATATCGGCATCGGCATGGGGGACTCGACGTTGTCCGTCAACGTTGTCGAAAACCCGGTTGTCAACCGCGTCGCTTTTGAGGGTAACGACGCCATATCGACGGAAGATCTGGAAAAGGAGGTCCAGCTCAAGCCGCGCCTTGTTTACACGCTGCCGCGCCTGCAAAAGGATATGCAGCGCATTCTGGATCTTTACCGGCGCTCGGGCCGCTTCGGGGCGCTGGTCGATCCGAAACTGGTCAAACTGGAACAGAACCGCGTCGATATCGTCTTTGAAATCACGGAAGGCAAACACACAGGGGTGCGCCGCATCAAGTTCATCGGCAACGATCACTATGACGACGGCGACTTGCGCGGCGTGATCAACACGCAGGAAAGCGCGTGGTGGCGCTTTTTCTCGACCTCCGACTTTTACGATCCCGATCGCACGAATTACGATCGCGAGCTTTTGCGCCGTTTTTACCTGAACGAGGGCTATATCGATTTCCGCGTGCTGTCGGCGGTGGCGGAACTTACCCCTGATCGCGAGGATTTTTTCCTGACTTTCACGGTCGAGGAAGGGGCGCGTTACAAATTCGGCAAGATCGCCGTCGACAGCGAAATCAAGGGCCTGGATACAGAGGGGCTTAAACAGCATCTTACCACCAAAGAGGGCGACTGGTACAGCGCCGACGCGGCGGAAAAGACAATCAACAGGCTGACGACCGCGCTGGGCGACATGCAGTACGCGTTTGTCGACATTACGCCGGACATTAACCGTCACAAGGAGACCCTGACGGTCGATTTGACTTACCGGATCAAGCAGGGCCAGCGAGTCTATATCGGTCGCATCGACATCAGCGGCAACAGCCGCACGATCGACAAAGTCATCCGCCGCGAAATGCAGCTTGCGGAAGGCGATCCGTTCAGCACGACCAAAATTCACCGTTCGGAACAGCGCATCAAGGACCTCGGCTTCTTTGAAGAAGTTAAGGTTTCCCCTGCCGACGGCGCACAGCCCGACCGGGCCGACCTTAAGGTTGACGTGAAGGAAAAATCGACCGGTGAGATTTCGTTCGGCGCCGGTTTCTCGACGACCGACGGTCCCTTGGGCGATTTCAGTGTCCGCGAACGCAACTTCCTCGGCCGGGGCCAGGACGCGCGTCTGGGCGCGACAGTGTCGGGCGTTACGAAGCAGTTCTCTCTCAGCTTCACGGAACCCTACTTCCTCGATCGCGACCTGAACGCTGGTTTCGACATCTTCCACGTGATGCGCGACGATCAGGATCAAAGCTCATACGACGAAACCAATACGGGCTTTACGCTGCGCATGGGCTACCCGTTGTCGGAAGAGCTTCGTCAATTGGTCAGCTATACGTTGCGCAAGGACGACATTAACAATGTGCCGGATACCGCTTCGCGGTTCATCCGCGACCAGGTAGGGACCAGCGTCACATCGATTGTCGGCCAGGAACTTATCTACGATACGCGCGACAGCAAGCTTGAGCCGACCATGGGTTTTGTGACCCGTCTGAACACGGATGTGGCCGGTCTGGGCGGCGCGCGCAAGTTTTTCCGCTTGAAGATTGGCGGCACGCAGTATTACGAAATTGTCGAGAAATATGTTCTCGGCGCGACCGGCGAGGCGGGCTACATTTGGGGAATCGGACAGAAAGTTAAAATCAATGATCGTTTCTTCCTTGGCGGCGACTCCCTGCGCGGGTTCGAATATGGCGGCATGGGGCCGCGCGATATGACGGGCGGCGCTGACGACGCGCTGGGCGGCAACCGGTTTACGCGGGCGGCGATCGAGCTGACCATGCCGACATTCCTGCCAGACGATCTTGGCTTTAAAGGCCATATTTTCGCGGATGCCGGCACGCTGGGCAAAAACGACGAAGAGGCGTTGGCGGGCGACGACATCAAAAGAGAAGAGAATATCCGGGCCAGCCTGGGCCTTGGCATGACATGGCAATCGCCCTTCGGTCCCGTACGTCTGGATTACGCCTTTCCCGTTCTTAAGAAAGGATACGATAAGCTGGAACGCATTCACTTCAGTTTTGGAACGAAATTCTGATTGGAGAGCGAAGCGGAAATGGCAAGGACAGGAAACCGTTTTTCCCGGCGCTTCGGCTTTGTGCTAAAAGCGTGCCTTTCTGCCGTCATTGCCTTGACGGGCCTGCTTGCCGTTTCCGCATCCTTGCAGGCGGTCGAACCGGTTCGAAAACCTTCCGCAGCGGCAGAGCCGAAGAAAGAAGAATCCGTCCACTTGCCCGCGCCGGTTGTGGCGATTATCGACGTGCAACGCATCTTGCAGGAATCGCTGGCGGCCAAGAACGTTCAGCAGCAGCTGGAAGCCCAGCGATCGAAGTTCCAAACCGAAATTTCAGGCGAAGAAACGGACCTGCGCCGGGCGGAACAGGAACTGGCGAGACTGCGCGAAAACGTCAAGCCGGACATCTTTGCCGAGAAGGAGCAACAGCTACGTCAGCGCTTTTTAAGCGTCGAGCGCCACGTCCAGGCGCGCCGCAAGGTTTTGGATCAGGCCTTTACGGATTCGATGAATGTGGTGCGCCGTAATCTGCTGGAGGTGGTTGGCGCCGTCGCCCATGAGCGTGGCGCCAATCTCGTTATTGTCAAACAACAGGCCCTTTGGAGCGACAAGAAAATGGACATCACGGACGAAGTCCTTGTCCGGCTCAACCAAAGCTTGCCCCATGTGCCCGTCAAGGTTGCCCCGGATGAAAAGAGAAAGCCTTCCTCCACGTTCAAGGGTCCGGGACATTAAGGCTTCCGGCGGGGCTTTGGAGAGTATTGAATAGGCAGGGCTTTTCAGGCTAAACAAATAGGCCTAGCAATTTCGCCTCCCTGTGCCAGGAGGGGGCGGAAACGGAGTTGTTGTCATGGAACGAAAAAAGAAGAAATCGGCTGAAGGCGGCACAATTGATGTCATTGGCATTATGGACAGGATTCCGCACAGGTATCCGATGTTGCTGATCGACCGCGTCGTCGACATGGTCAAGGCCGAAAGCTGCACCGGCATCAAGAACGTGACGGCGAACGAGCCGTTCTTTCAGGGCCATTTCCCAACTCGCCCCATTATGCCAGGCGTCCTGATCATCGAGGCCATGGCGCAAACGGCGGCAACGCTCGTGGTGGATTCGCTTGAAGGCGTCGACGCCGCGACGCACATCGTTTATTTCATGACGATCGACAACGCGCGGTTCCGCCGCCCGGTCGTGCCGGGCGATCAGCTGCACATCAAGGTGAAAAAAGAACGCCACCGCGGCAACGTATGGAAATTCCGTGGCGAGGCTTTTGTCGACGATGCCTTGTGTGCCGAAGCCACCTATACCGCCATGCTTGTGCCCGACTCCGAACGCGCGATCGTCAATGACAACTGACATTCATTCCACAGCCATCGTCGACAAGGCCGCGCGCGTCGGCGAAGGCGCTGTCGTCGGTCCATATTGTGTCGTCGGTCCGAAAGTCCAGTTGGGCGAGGGAGTCCGGCTCCTGTCTCATGTTGTCATTGATGGCCAGACCCGCATCGGTAACGGAACGGTGGTTTATCCCTTCGCGTCGATAGGTCACCAGCCTCAGGATTTAAAGTACAAGGGCGAAGCCTCGACGCTTGAGATCGGGCAAAACAACCAGATCCGCGAATATGTGACCATGAATCCGGGCACCGAAGGCGGCGGCATGGTTACGCGTGTCGGCGACAACGGTCTTTTCATGGTGGGGGCGCACGTGGCGCATGACTGCCAGATCGGCAACAACGTCATTATGGCCAACAACGCCACGCTGGGCGGGCATGTGATAATAGGCGACTATGCGATCATCGGCGGTCTGGCGGCCGTGCATCAGTTTGTGCGCATTGGCGCGCACGCTATGATCGGCGGCATGTCGGGCGTTGAAAACGACGTCATTCCCTACGGCATGGTGAAGGGCGAACGCGCGCATCTTGCCGGGCTGAACGTCGTGGGCCTGGAAAGGCGCGGGTTCGGGCGCGACGACATCCACGCCTTACGCAGCGCCTATCGCATGCTGTTTTCAGCCGAAGGCACGATGGCCGAACGCCTCGAGGACGTGACGAACCTTTACAAGGATCACGCGCTGGTGGGCAGCGTCATCCACTTCATCCGCGACCGCACGGGCCGCGCGCTGTGCCAGCCGCGCGGCGACGCCTGAGATTATGAAAGCGCTTCCCAAACTCGGCATTATCGCAGGCGGTGGAACCGCGCCGCGCAGCCTGATAGATATTTGCCGGAAACAGGGGCGGGAATTCTTCGTTTTCTGCCTTGAAGGACAGGCCGACCGGGATCTTGGGGCGGGCGTTCCCCATGCCTGGCTGCCGTTGGGCGCGGGCGCGAAACTCAAGGCAATAGCCGCCGAGCAAAAAGTTGCCGAAGTTATCATGATCGGTAAGGTGCGCCGTCCTTCGCTGAAGGAAATCAGGCCCGACTGGCTGGCTCTTAAAGTGATCACGAAAATCGGCATTACCAGTTTGGGTGATGACGGACTTTTACGCGCTATTGGCAAGGTGATCGAGGAGGAGGGCGGCGTGCGCGTCATCGGCGCGCAAGACGTCTTCGCCGATCTGCTGACGCCGGAAGGCGAATTAACAACCGCCACGCCCGACGACATGGCGCAAAAGGATATTCAGCGTGGCATTGAAATCGCGCAGGCGCTGGGAAGGTTGGATATCGGCCAGGCGGTCGTGGTGCAGCAAGGCATGGTGTTGGGCGTCGAGGCCATCGAAGGCACGGACGTCCTGATCGAACGCACCGCAAGTTTACGCCGCGAAGGGCCGGGGGGCGTTCTGGTCAAGCTGGCGAAGCCCCAACAGGACAATCGCTTCGATCTGCCCACAGCCGGGCCGGATACGGTTGAAAGGATGAAGCAGGCAGGGCTTCGCGGTTTGGCGATTCAGGCCGGGCGGAGCCTGCTCGTAGAGCGGCAGAAGACGGTGGCAATGGCCGACGAAGCCGGAATCTTTATTATTGGTTTGACGTTGGATGCCTCCTCACATGTCTGAATCTCCTCTTTTTTTCCTTATTGCGGGCGAAGCCTCGGGCGATTTGCTGGGCGCGCGTTTGATGCAAGGGTTGAGGAAGCTGACGGACGGCAACGTTCGCTTTGCCGGCGTTGGCGGCGAGCGCATGCAGGCCGAGGGCCTAGAGCTTTTGTTTTCGCAGGCCGAGCTGGCGCACGTCGGATTATTCGAGGTTCTGCGCCACTTACCGCATATCGTGAAGCGCATGCGGCAAACGGTCGCCGAAGTCGCGCGGCGGCGTCCGGCGGCGCTTGTCACCATCGATTCACCCGATTTCAGCTTTCGCGTAGCCAAAAAACTGAAAGGAAAGGGGATTCCGCTTATCCATTACGTCGCGCCGTCGGTCTGGGCATGGCGGCCGGAACGCGCGAAAAAAATCGCAAAATTTCTCGATCATCTGCTGGCGCTCCTGCCGTTCGAGCCACAGTACTTCACAAAAGAGGGACTGGCGTGCACGTTTGTGGGGCACCCGATCGTCGAAAGCCACGCTGCCGATGGCGATGCCGCCCGGTTCCGCGCGCGCCACGATATACCCGAAGACGCCCTAATCCTGACCGTTCTTCCAGGCAGCCGGATGAGCGAAATCAACCGCTTAATGCCCATTTTTCAAAAGACAGTCGAAAATCTGGCCAAACGCCATCCGGGCCTCCATATCTCCATGCCGACCGTCAGCAACGTGGAATCGGCCGTACGAAAGGCCGTGCACGCTTGGCCCGCGCCGGTCACGGTGACCTTGGGCGATGAAGACAAATACGATGCGTTCGCGGCATCGACGGCGGCGCTGGCGTGTTCGGGAACCATATCGGTCGAGCTGGCCATGGCGCGGCTGCCCACCGTTATTGCCTACAAGGTAAACGCCTTGACGGCCTCCATTGTGCGCCATTTGATCAAGGCGAAATACGCCACGCTTATCAACATCATGCAGGACCGCATGGTTATGCCGGAATATCTTCAGGAATATTGCACGCCCGAAAACCTGACGGATGCCGTCAAGGCGCTGCTGATCGATCCCGCCGCGCGCCAGCGTCAGGAATCCGAACTGGCCTCCATCGCGGGCTGGCTTGGCCACGGCACGTTTGTGCCGTCCGAACGCGCCGCGCAAGTGGTGCTTGACGTCGCGCGCAAGGCGCAGGGGCCGAAGCCATGACGCTGACGATTCTTCAGGTTATTCCCAATCTGGGCGCCGGAGGCGCGGAACAGGCGTGTGTCGATATTGCCAAAGGGCTGGTCGAACGCGGCGACCGCGCGCTGGTTGTGTCGGCGGGCGGCCACCGTGTGGCCGAGGCCGAACGCGCGGGCGGCAAACATACGCTTTGCAACGTACACAGCAAGAACCCTTGCGTTATCGTGAAAAACGCCTTCTGGCTGGCGCGTTTCATCCGCGAGCATAAGGTGGACATCGCGCATGTGCGCAGCCGCGCGCCCGCATGGAGCGTGTGGCTGGCCGTTCAGATGGTGCCTTGCCGTTTTGTCTCGACGTTCCATGCGGCCTATAAGTATTCGAGCGAGTTCAAGAAGTTCTATAACCGCGTTATGGCGCGCGCGGATCGTATCATTGCGATTTCGGAATTCATCGCCGGGTATATTCGGGAATCCTATGGCATCGGCGCGGAAAAAATACGGGTTATTCCGCGCGGCATCGATTTGACCCAATTTGAGCCTGAAAATGTTACCGAAGACCGCCGCGCTGCCTTGCGCGACGCCTGGCATATTAGCGCCGAGCAGCGCGTGGTGCTGATGCCAGCCAGGCTGAGCCCCATCAAGGGGCATAGGTTGCTGCTCAAAGTCATGGCCCTGTTGCCGGAGAGCGTCCCGCAGGTTGTGGCCGTTCTCGTCGGCGACGATCAGGGGAGGGAAGGCTACCGCCGCGAGCTGGAGGACATGATACGCACGGAAAATCTGCAAGACCGTGTCCGGCTTGTGCCGCATTGCGCGGATATGCCAGCGGCCTACAGTCTGGCGAGCGTAGCGGTCGTGCCCTCGCAGGTACCGGAGGGGTTCGGGCGCGTGCCGGTCGAGGCCATGGCGATGGGAATTCCGGTCATCGGAAGCGATTTGGGGGCACTTAAAGAGACCGTTGTGCACGGAAAAACGGGTTTTTTGGCGTCTTTTGACCGTCCGGAAGCGTGGAAAGAGGCTCTTTTGAGGGTTTTAAACGGCTCGAAAGAGGACATTTCGATGATCTCGAAACAATCAATGAAACGAGCCCGCGAAAATTTCGACAAGCAAAAAATGATTAGCCTGACCCTGTCGGTTTATGACGAGCTGATGCGCGAGGGGGCTTGATGCCTGAACGCATCCTTGTCATCCGTCTCGGCGCGCTGGGCGATCTTGTTCTTTGTTTTCAGGCGTTTCAATCGATCCGCGACGCGCATCCCGACGCCGAGATTGCCCTGTTAACCATGCCTGCCTTCGCGGGTTTTGCGAAACAGATGCCGTGGTTCGATCACGTTTTCATCGATCCCCGCGCGCCCGGCTGGCGGGTCGATGCGTGGCTGAAGCTGGCAAGAACCGTTCGCGCTTTCGCACCCGCGCGGGTTTACGATTTGCAGGGAAAATGCCGCCAAAGCGTGTTGTTTTACCTGTCGGGCAAACCGGAATGGTCGGGCGCGGCAGGGGGCTGTTCGCATCCGCGTCTCTGGCCGCCGGAAAAAGACATGCATTTCACGGACTTCGTTGCCGCACAATTAAAGCGCGCAGGGATAAAAATCGCCGAAGCCATTGATCTTTCATGGCTTGATGCGTCCTTAAATCAGTTCACGTTGCCCGAACGCTTTGCGTTGCTCATTCCCGGTTGCGCGCCGGGAAGGACCTATAAACGCTGGCCAGCGGCCCATTACGCGGCCCTGGCGGCGGCGTTAAGAGAAAAGGGCATCGAAAGCGTGGCTGTCGGCACCGCGCACGACAGGGCCGCGATAAGGGAAATCGTCCAAAAAGCGCCGCATGTTGCCGATTTATCCGGCCAAACGTCCCTGCCGCAGGTTGCCGCTTTGGCGCGCCGCGCGGAATGGGTGATCGGCAACGATACGGGCCCGACGCATCTGGCTGCCGCCGTGGGGGCGAAAACGCTGGCGTTAATGTCGGAACGCGTCGATCCGCAATGGTCCGTGCCGCGCGGGCCGAAAGCGACATGGTTGCAAGGCAATCCGCTTGCGACGCTTGGGGTTGAGGAAGTATTGCGGCAGATACCCACGTTACGCAGAGCCATTTTATAGGAAGTTAACGGAGGCCGGATAGCAAGAAGCGGTTTTCACAGGAAGGCAGTTTTTTACGTTTAATGGGTTCCCCGGTTTTTGGTTAACTTCCTATGAAGCCGTTCTGTCCGCATTGATGAAACTAATGCAGGGCGTCCGGCGAAAGGCTATACTTCGTTCAATATAAAGGGAAATAATATGTCCGTCGATTTTAAATGGGTTACCCGGGCCTATTCCGAGCTTTACAACGCGCCGTCCGGCAGACTGAATTATTGGCGCAACGCCATTTTTTTCGGCGAGCCAATCGACAGTTATAGAGACCCCGGTTTTATCAACTACA
>JAXGVG010000033.1:0-15000 GCA_040773965.1 Alphaproteobacteria bacterium
TCTTCGCCAGGCTTTTCGACACTTTGTCAGCAGTCTGATAGCAGGAAGCTGTGTTTTTTTATTAATAGGACGAAAAAGAGGCAACCCTTTACAGCCCCGTTAACCCTACTTAGTATGATACCCATGAAAAAACTCCTTCTCGCTCTTCTTTTGGGTGCGGCGCTGACAGCATGCGCGTCCGAGCCGTCCCGCCCCGGATCTATCCAGCTCGATTACAGCGCTTTGGGTAAAATCTACCTCACCACGCAAGACGTGAAGGTGGTGGATCGCACCAATACGCTGAAAAGACCGCCGAACGTTGGCCATATGTTCCATCCGACTCTGATAGAGGCCGTCGAACGTTGGACCGGCGACCGCTTGCAAGCGACCGGCAACGCGGGACATGCCGTTGTCACCGTCAAGGAAGCGAGCGTCGTTGAAAAGCCGTTGCCGATGAAAACGGGAATGGACAAATGGTTCACGCGCCAGCAGGCCGGAAAATATCTGGCAAAGCTTGAAGTTGAGGTTAGCGCGCAAACCCCCGTCAACAACACAAACGGTTTTGCCTCGGCGCACGCGACGCATGCCGTAACGTTAGCCGAAGAGCCTACGGAAGCGGAAAAAGTCGATGCCTATCGCGTTTTACTCGACGGCCTGATGGTGGAATTGAACCGGAATCTGGAAAGCGCGATGCGCCGGCATTTGGCGCCGTTTATAGCAAGCTACCCGCCGTCGGACGCGTATGCTCCATCGGCGCAGGAACCCCTTCTGCCCCCGGCCATCCGGTAACGCCGCTATAGAGGCCCTTTGACAGGACGGCATTTGTTGACGCCATGACGGCCCGTTCAGCTTTTCCCGAGATTCATTTGCTGCCGCCGCGCGGTCATCGCGAAAGACGGCTCGCGCTGATTGTTCTGACGCTGGCGCCGTTCGTTTTTGGCGCGCTGGCGCTTTTTCTGGGGCAAGACGCCAACTGGGATTTAAGGAATTACCATTGGTATAACGCGTATGCTTTTCTGAACGATCGCTACGCGCAAGACCTTTTGCCGTCCCAAACGCCCTATTTCTACAACCCCTTGCTCGATGTGCCGTTCTATCTGCTGGCGACGCACGTTTCCGCGCGGACGGCGGCTTTTGCGCTGGGAACGGCGCAAGGATTGAATTTTGTCCTTCTTTTCATGTTGGCGCATGTCAGCCTCATCATTCCGAATTCCCGTCAAAAGGTTGCCGTATGTGCGCTTCTCGCGGCGCTGGGAATGTTGGGCGGTGGCGGCATCGCCCAAATCGGCGTGACGTTTTACGACAACATCACCAGTCTTGGCCTTTTTGCGGCGGCGCTGATCGTCATTCGCCACTTCGACAAGTTGATCAATGCGCCGTGGCGAAAGGCCGTTGTTCCGGTTTTGGGAGCGGGTTTTCTGGCTGGCGTAATGATGGGCCTGAAACTGCCCAGCGTCATTTTCTGCGTCGGCTTGTGCTTTGCCCCTCTTTGCGTCGCCGGACCCTGGCGCCGACGTTTTCTGATAAGTTTTATGTTCGGCATCGGCGTGCTGACAGGCGTAGCCGTGTCTCTTGGCCATTGGGCATGGTTTCTGCAAACGCACTTCGAAAGCCCGCTGTTTCCCTATTTCAACGGGTTTTTCAAATCGCCCTATGCGCTGCTGACGTCGGCGCGCGACATCCAGTTCATTCCATGGAGCTTGTCCGACCGTCTTCTGTTTCCTTTCATTATTGCGGACAACCCCATGCGCACCGGCGAGATAATATGGCGCGACTGGCGAATCCCGATTCTTTACGCGCTCTTGCCCGCGGCGGTTCTTGTGCGGCTCTTTTTCGGGCGCAGCACGCGCGGGCAGGGCCAAATCGCCGCGCCCTATGCCGCGCGTTACCTGCTTTGGGTTGGCGTTATTTCTTACGCGGTCTGGCTTTTTATGTTCGCCATCTACCGTTATCTCTTGCCGCTTGAAATGATCGCGCCTCTTTTGATCGTTTTCGCCGTGGGTCTGCTGCCGCTGCGCGTCCAGACGCGCGGGCTTCTGGCGGGAGGCCTGTTGCTGGTTGTCGCCGTAACGATTCAGCCCGGCAACTGGACGCGGCTGCCCCAATGGCTTGAGCGAAGCGTGGAGGCTGAATTGCCCGCTTTGCCCGATGACCCGAATGTTATGGTTCTCATGGCCGGGTTCGAGCCGTATTCCCACGTCGTTTCGCTCTTTCCCTCCTCGTGGTCTTTTGTGCGCCCCCAAAGCAATTTTGCCAGTCCGGACGAAAACAAGGGCATTAACGAAACCGTCAAAAAGCGGCTGGGGACCCATGAGGGGCGGTTCATGCTTTTGGTTCCGTCTTATCAGGAGGCATTGGCCCGGGACGCTCTGGCCTATTTTAACCTCTCTTTTTTGCCGCAAACGTGCCAAAAGGTTGTTGACCGGCTCTATGACACAAAGCTCGTGTTATGCGATGTGAAACGAACGAAGATGGCGGTGAACCATGAGTGAATCCTTGCGAACGGCCGTTCTTGTTCCCTGTTACAACGAGGAAGCCGCCATCGGGCAGGTTGTGTCGGATTTCCGCCGCGCGCTGCCGGACGCCGTCATTTATGTGTACGACAACAACTCGCGTGACCGGACCATCGACGTGGCGCGTGCCGCCGGCGCGGTCGTGCGCGTCGAGCCTCTGCAGGGCAAAGGCAATGTCGTGCGCCGCATGTTCGCGGATATCGAGGCGGACGTGTACGTTCTGGTGGACGGCGACGCGACGTATGACGCGGCGTCGGCGCCGAAGATGATCAAGGCCCTGCTGGACGGACCGCTCGACATGGTGAACGGCGCGCGCATTACGCATATCGAGGAAGCCTACAGGCCGGGCCACCGCTTCGGCAACTGGCTGCTGACGAGCATGGTCGCGTGGATTTTTGGCAACCGTTTTTCGGACATGCTCTCGGGCTACCGCGTTTTTTCGCGGCGTTACGTGAAAAGCTTTCCGGCGCTTGCGTCAGGATTTGAAACGGAAACCGAATTGACCGTTCATGCGCTGGAATTGCGCATGCCCACCGTTGAAATCGGCACGCCCTACAAGGACCGCCCGGCAGGCTCCGTCAGCAAACTCAGCACGTTCAAAGACGGCTTCAGGATCCTTTGGACGATCGTCGTTCTGGTGAAGGAAGAGCGTCCCATGCAGTTTTTCTCGCTGCTGGCGGCCTTTCTTGCCGTTTTTTCGTTGGCATTGATTGGCCCCATTTTGAGCGAATACGTTGAAACCGGCCTGGTGCCGCGCTTGCCCACGGCCGTGTTGTCCATGGGCATGATGCTTTTAGGCTTCCTCAGTTTCTCGTGCGGCCTGATTCTTGAAACGGTGACGCGCGGACGGCGCGAAATGAAGCGGATGCGTTATCTGAACATTCCAGCCCCGCAAAAGCCTTGATAAAGCCCGCGATTGTCATCCAGTTCATAAAATTCGGCATTGTCGGCGTCGTCGGCTTTGCCGTCGATACTTTTTTCCTCTATGTCGGCATCGACGAACTGGGCCTTGGCCGCGTGGCGGCAGGATTTTTTGCTTTTCCCTTCGCCGTAACGGTGACATGGATCGGCAACCGCCTGTTTACGTTCCGTGACGCGCCACATGAGCCGATGGCGAAACAATGGGCCAAATTCGCGGCGGTGTGCGTCGTGGGCATCGTTTTCAACCGGGGCGCCTACACGCTCCTCGTCAGCACGATCCCCTTCGTCTACGCTTACCCGGTTATCGGTCTCTTGGCGGGGACGGCGGCGGGCATGTTCTTTAACTTCTTCGCTTCCCGGCGGCTGGTTTTTCGCTAGGCCTTGAATTTTTGGCTATTCCCCCCACATTCCATTAGGATAACACAATCAGGGCTATCCCCATGCTGGACCTCGATCGTTATACCGAACGCGCCAAAGGGTTTCTTCAGGCCGCGCAAATGTCGGCTCTCAAGCTGCAGCATCAGCGGCTTCAGCCTGAGCATTTGCTGAAAGTGCTGCTGGACGATAAGGAAGGCCTGGCCAGCAATCTTATCCGCGCTGCGGGGGGCGATCCGCAAGCCGCGCTGTCGAGCTTGAACGCCGAGCTGGAAAAAATTCCTAAAATCTACGCCACCGGCACCGCCGATCAGCTGCTTCTGACGCCGGAGTTTGCGCGCGTTTTGGGGGCGGCGGAGGATTTGGCCAAGAAGGCGGGCGACAGTTATGTCACGGCGGAACGCATGCTTTTGGCGCTTGCCATGGCCATGGGAACGGCGGCGCAAAAAGCCTTGGCGGACGCCGGGGTCACGCCGGAGAAACTCAACAAAGCCATCAACGGACTCCGTCAAGGACGTACGGCCGATACCGCCAGCGCCGAACAAGGGTATGACGCCCTCAAGAAATACACGCGCGACCTCACGCAAGCGGCGCGTGAGGGCAAGCTCGATCCCGTGATCGGGCGGGATGAGGAAATCCGCCGCACGATTCAGGTTCTGGCGCGCCGGACGAAGAACAATCCCGTGCTTATCGGCGAGCCGGGCGTCGGCAAAACGGCTATCGTTGAGGGCCTGGCGCAACGCATCTTCAAGGGCGATGTGCCGGAAGGCCTGAAAGACAAACGCGTTCTGGCGCTCGATCTTGGCGCTCTGGTGGCGGGCGCCAAATACCGCGGCGAGTTTGAAGAAAGGCTCAAGGCCGTGTTGCAGGAGATTTCCGCGGCCACCGGCGAGATCGTCGTGTTCATCGACGAGCTTCATGTGCTGGTGGGCGCGGGCAAGACCGAAGGAGCTATGGACGCGTCCAACATGCTGAAGCCGGCGCTTTCGCGCGGCGAACTGCATTGCGTCGGCGCGACGACGCTGGACGAATACCGTAAATACATCGAAAAGGACGCCGCCCTGGCGCGGCGTTTCCAGCCGGTTCTGGTTTGCCAGCCGACGGTTGAGGACACCATTTCCATCCTGCGCGGCCTTAAGGAAAAATACGAACTTCACCACGGCGTGCGCATCACGGATGGCGCGATTGTCGCCGCCGCGACGCTCTCCAACCGTTACATAACGGACCGTTTCCTGCCCGACAAGGCCATCGATTTAATCGATGAGGCGGCGGCGCGCCTGCGCATGGAGGTGGACAGCAAGCCGGAAGAAATCGACGAACTCGACCGTAAAATCGTGCAAATGAAAATAGAACAGGCGGCGCTGCAAAAGGAAACGGATTCGGCTTCAAAAGACAGGTTGTCGAAACTGAACAGCGAATTGGCGGCTCTTGAGGAAAAGGCGAAGGATCTGACCTGGCGCTGGATGGCCGAGAAGGAAAAACTGACAAACGCCCAGAAAATAAAGGAAAAAATCGAACAAGCCCGGGCCGAACTCGAACAGGTCCAACGCCAGGGCGAATACACCCGCGCCGGTGAACTCACCTACGGCGTCATTCCCGAACTGGAGCGCAAACTTCAGGCCGCGCAGCAGCAGGCTGAAAACCCGATGATCGTCGAGGTGGTTAAAGACAGCGACATCGCGTCGGTCGTAAGCCGCTGGACGGGCATTCCTCTGGACAAAATGATGCAGGGCGAGCGCGAGAAACTTCTGCAAATGGAAGAACATCTTCGCCGCCGCGTGGTCGGGCAGGACGAAGCCGTAACGGCCATATCCAATGCTGTGCGCCGCGCACGCGCCGGGCTGCAGGATCCCAACCGTCCGACAGGTTCCTTCCTCTTTTTAGGGCCCACAGGCGTCGGCAAGACGGAACTGACGAAGGCTTTGGCCGAGTTTCTGTTCGACGATGAACAGGCCATGGTGCGCGTCGATATGTCCGAATATATGGAAAAACATTCCGTCGCACGGCTTATCGGCGCGCCGCCGGGATATGTCGGCTATGAAGAAGGCGGCACGCTGACGGAATCCGTCCGCCGAAGGCCCTATCAGGTCGTGCTGTTCGACGAAGTCGAAAAAGCGCATGCCGACGTGTTCAATATTCTGCTCCAGGTTCTCGACGATGGCCGTTTGACGGACGGGCAGGGACGCACGGTCGATTTTCGGAACACGATTATTGTACTGACGTCCAACATGGGCGCTGAAATTATCGCGCAGGATTCGGGCGATGAGCTTTCGCCTCACACGCGCGATCTTGTCATGGAATCCGTGCGCCGCCATTTCAGGCCCGAGTTTCTCAACCGGCTGGATGAGATTCTCATTTTCCGCCGTTTGACTCGCGAGAACATGACGGGGATCGTCCGGATTCAGCTGGAGAGGCTGAAAAAACTCCTGGAAGAACACAAAATAAAACTCTCGCTGACGCCGGAGGCTCTCAACTGGCTCGCCGAAGCGGGGTACGATCCGGTGTACGGCGCGCGTCCGCTCAAGCGCGTGATCCAGCGATCGTTGCAAAACCCGCTGGCCGAGGAAATTCTAGCCGGAAAAATCGCCAGCGGGAGCGTTTTGGAGGTTGGCGCCGGTAAAGAAGGACTGACCCTCGGCAAAAAAGAGATATAAAAAGGCCGCTTTTGTCGTGCCGGGCCGAACGCGGGCGGATTTGCGATGAAGAAAAGGGGGAGACGGTATTTATTGACGCTCTTTCTGTAATAATGAGAGTATGCAGCTCTTTGGAATCAAAGCCCACAGGAAAACCCTTTGTCCCTACGTCTTGTCATTCCCGCTCGCTACGGATCGACGCGTTTTCCCGGCAAGCCGCTGGCGCCTGTGGCTGGCGTGCCGCTTCTCCAGCGCGTCTGGGCGCTTGGAACCAGCGTTGCAGGACGCGAAGGCGTTGCCGTTACGACGGATGACGAACGCATTGCCGATTTTTGCAGACGGTTGGGCACTGTCTGCATCATGACCAGTCCCGCCATTACCAACGGGACGGAACGCGTTCACGCCGCCCTCCAGAAGATGCCAGCCGATGTTGACGGGGTTATCAATTTGCAGGGCGATGCGGTTTTGACGCCGCCCTGGGTCATCCGGGCCGTTATGCAGGCCATGGAGGACGATCCGGAAACGGGGATTTTTACGCCTGCTGTCCGGATGGACGCCGCCGGCGTTGAGGCGTTGCGCCGCGCCAAGGCGGCTGGTGAGGCGGGGGGCACGACCGTGGTTTTCGACCATCATCACAACGCGCTCTATTTCTCCAAGAACGTCATTCCTTACGTGCGCGAAGGCGTGCCGGAAACGCCGGTTTTCCGTCATATCGGTCTGTACGGTTACCGCCGGGCGGCGCTCGAAAAACTGGTGGCGACGGAAGAAGGACCCTTGGAAAAAGCCGAAAAACTCGAGCAATTGCGCGCTTTGGAAAACGGCATGAGGATTCGTGTCGTCGAAGTCGATTATCGGGGCCGCAGCCATACGGGCATCGACAGCGAAAGTGACAGGCTCCGGGCCGAAAAATACATCGCCGGCGAAGGCGAATTGTTGCCAACCTATGACGGGAGCTATAAGTATCCATCATGAAAAAACCTTCTTTTCTTTTTTTCCGCCACGGCAATACGTTTGAACCCGGCGAACAGGCCGTCTGGATCGGCGCGTCCAGCAACCCGCCTTTGACAGCCGAAGGCGAGGCCCAGGCCGAGGCTGCGGCGCGCCATGTTCAGGACAACTACGCGCCCGTGGACGAAATCACGGCGGGCCCTTTGTTGCGCACGGTCCGTTTCGCTGAAATCGTGTCGGACAAGCTGAATCAGAATTTCACTATCGACGACCGGCTGCGGGAAATCGACTACGGTTTTTGGGAGGGATTGAGCAAAACGGATATCATTCAGCGTTATGGCGTGCCGCTTCTCGAACAATGGGAGCAAAAAGGCCAATGGCCCGAAGGCATGGGATGGCTGCCGCTGCCTTCAGACCTGCAAAACGCGCTCAGCGGTTTTCTGAAAGAACAGCACAAGAAATTAACCGAGGGATCGCCATCGCGCATGGCGGTCACAAGCAACGGCATCCTGCGTACGATCTACGGGTTGATAACCGGGAAAACGGCCGGCATTGAAGCCAAGGTCAAGACGGGGAATCTTTGCGTTCTTGAAGCGGAAGAACGCGGCTGGCGCATCGCGGCGTGGGATCAAAAAATCGCTTAGGCCTTAAGGTCGGCGCCAACGGCTTCGGCCAGGGAGGCAAACCGGTCACGGCGCAAAAGAGCCGCCAGTTCGCGCTTGATCCGGCGCACCGCCCAAGGTCCTTCGAAAATAAGCGCAGTGTAGATCTGAAGCATGGACGCGCCCGCGCGAATCTTCAAATAGGCGTCTTCGCCGCTGCCGATGCCGCCGCAGCCGATAAGGGGAATTTTTCCTTCGGTAAAGCGGTACATGTTGCCGAGAACGCGCGTCGACAGGCTGAACAAGGGACCTCCGGACAGGCCGCCTTCTTCTTTCGCTACGTCCCGGGGTATGTTGCTGGGACGCGAAAGCGTGGTGTTTCCTACGATCAGGCCGTGAACGCCGCTTGACAGGGCCACGGCGGCGATATCCTTTTGCTGATCATCCGTAACATCCGGGGCTATTTTTACCAGAATGGGCATGTTGGGCGCATGAGCCTTGCGCGCATCCATAATCTTTCCAAGCAGCCTTGTCATGCTTTTGCGGCCCTGAAGTTCCCTCAAACCGGGCGTGTTGGGCGAGGATATATTGACGGTCAAAAAGTCCGCATAGGGCGCCATCTTGATCAGGCATGTAACGTAATCGGCCGCCTCATCCTTGCTGTCCTTGTTCCTGCCGATGTTGACGCCCAGGGGGTATTGCGATCGACGGGGTTTGTGCCGCCAATTTCCGAGATTTTCCGCGAAAGCGTCGGCGCCGATGCTGTTAAAGCCGAAACGGTTGATAAGAGCCTTGGCGTCCGTTGCCCGGAACATGCGCGGCTTGGGATTGCCGGGTTGCGGCAGGGGGGTGACGGTCCCAACCTCGACATGGCCGAATCCGAAATGCATGAACGCATCGATAACCTGCGCCTGTTTGTCCAAACCGGCGGCAAGGCCGATTGGGTTCGGAAAATCCAGACCGAAAAGGGGCGTGCGCAAAAGAGGGTCGTCGTCGTCAAAAAACTGCGGACCGAGACCGAATTTGAGCATTTTGATGGTCATTTCATGCGCAAGCTCGGGATTCAAGAGAAAAAGAAAGGGCCGGATAAGGGGATAGGGATCGAAGCCAAAGAGGGCCCACGGATTCGCCTTGTGATATGCTTTTCGTAAGCAATTTTTCATGGCTACGGACCTTTTGGTTAAGAAGATATAGCAGAATGGCCTGCCGCCGCATGAAAAGCAATACGAAAGGACCCTTCCCAATACGCGCGCACTGAAGAACATTTTACCCGATTGCACAAAGGATGAACACAAGATAATATTCCTACCATGCTTAAACATGCCGATATATGGCGCGCCATCGACCGCTTGGCTGAACGGCACGGGCTGTCGCCTTCCGGACTGGCGCGCAAAGCGGGCCTGAGCCCGACTCTTTTCAACCCAAGCAAACGCGTGACGGGCAAACGTAAGCGTTGGCCCTCGACCGAAAGCATCGCCCGGATCCTTATCGCAACGGGCTCGGATCTTGACGAATTTGTCGCGTTGGCAAGCGCGGAAGCTCCGGGACGCAAGAAATTGCCGCTTCTCGGCATGGCGGAAGCGGGACGGCCCGGCCTTTTCGACGAAGACGGTCACCCGGCGGGGCGCGGCTGGGATGACGTTCACCTGCCGGGATCCGCCGACCCTCACGCTTTTGTGTTGGAGATCGGCGGCAAAGGCCTGGAGCCCGTTTACCATGAAGGCGACAAGATCTTGGTATCGCCTGCCGAAAAGCCGCGTCGCGGCGACCGCGTGGCCGTTCGGACGGCTGACGGCGAAATATTGGTTAAACGGCTTGGCCGCGAAGGGGGCCAGAAACTGGAATTGATATCGCTTACCCCGGACCTTCCGCCCGTTACGCTTCTGCGCCGCGAGGTTAGCTGGATGTACCGCATTGTGTGGGCAAGCCAATAGGTTTAAGAACAACGCTTTTACAGAATGGCAAGAGAAAAAATGTCGAGTTCTTCCTCTCCTACCCCCCCCGCGGTTTCCTTCGAGGATGAAAAAGCCCGCCGCGAAGCAAGGCTGGCCAGGCTGACCGAAGGATACGGCAACCCGTTTCACGTCACAAAGTTCGACAAATCGCACAGCGCCGCCAAGGTTAAGGAATCGTTCGCATCGTTGACTCCGGGCGAAAAAACGGATCGGGCCGTTCATGTGGCCGGCCGTGTCATGGCGATACGCAACAACGGCATGTTTATCGACATTCTGGACGATACGGACCGGCTTCAGGTTTTTCACGATTTGAAACAAGCGACTCCGGAACGTCTTGAGCTTCTGAAGTTGCTCGATCTGGGCGACATCATCGGCGTTGCGGGGCCGGTTCGCCGGACGCCGCGCGGCGAAATAACGGTCGATGCCGCGGACCTGAAGGTTCTCAGCAAGGCTTTGGAACCCCCGCCGGAAAAATATCACGGGTTGAAAGATGTCGAGGCGCGTTTCCGTCACCGCGAACAGGACCTCGTGGCGTCGTCGCGCACGCGCGAGACATTGCGCGCGCGTTATAAAATGGTTGCCGCGATCCGCCAGTTTCTCTTCGACCGCGGCTTTCTGGAAGTCGAAACCCCGATGCTACATGTCATTGCGGGAGGCGCGATCGCCAGACCGTTTGTCACGCACCATAATGCGCTGGATATGCCCCTTTTTCTGCGCATTGCGCCGGAACTTCATCTTAAACGGCTCGTTATCGGCGGCGTTTCGGAAAAAGTGTTTGAAATAAACCGTTGTTTCCGGAACGAGGGGATAAGCCCCAAACATAACCCTGAGTTTACGACGCTGGAACTTTACGAAGCTTACGTCGATTTTACGTCCATGATCGAGATTACGGAGGCGATCATTCATCATGCCGCGCTCACCCTTCATGGATCGTCGAAAGTGAAATATGGCGATAAGGAACTGGATTTCACGCCGCCGTGGCCGCGCAAAGGCATGGTGGATCTTATCCGCGAGCACAGCGGCCTCGACCTCTACGCCTTTCCCGATCCCGAAGAGGCGCGGCGGCAAGCCGAAAAGCACGGCGTTTCCATTGAGCCCGGCCTCAGCTGGGGCCAGATCGTCGAGGCGGCATTCGAACGCAAGGTTGAGGACAAGCTGATCCAGCCTACCCATGTCGTCGATTTGCCCAAGGAAATCTCGCCTCTTTCCAAGGCGTGGCCCGATCGTCCGCAGGTGGCCCAGCGTTTCGAGACGTACATCAATGGTTGGGAAATCGCGAACGCTTTCAGCGAGCTGAACGATCCGCAAGAACAGCGGGCCCGTTTTCTTGAGCAGGCCGAACAAAAACGTGGCCCGGAGGACCCGCCGCATCCCATCGACGACGATTTTATCAAGGCTCTGGCTTTTGGCATGCCCCCGATGGGCGGAATGGGAATGGGAATTGACCGTTTGGGCATGCTGATGACGGACAGCGCTTCCATACGCGAGGTTATTGCTTTTCCGACGATGCGGCCGGTTGAATAAATTAAGACAAGGAGAGGATTTCATGGCCGTCGAGGCGCTGAAGTTGTATCAGGGAAGCGACTGGACGACGCATCGATGGCCGGTTGCGCAGGCCTTTGACACGCTTGAGAGGCTTCAGGACTTGTGTTTGTGCCGCGCGGACGTCAAAGAAGGGCTTTTTGCCGAAGACCCGGCCGAGTTGCTCAACGACATAAAGGATCTTTGCGACGACCTGGCGGCCGATCTGACGGCGGTTGAGGCCGAACTTTTCCCCGTCCTTCAAAGCCGGATGGCCCATTGGTGGCTGACTTTTGAAATGCGCCATTACCTGAACGAAATTCGGCAAAAAGCGAAGCAGTCGTCGCTCTCATTTTCGGAAGTTTTATTTGATGGCATTCTGGCCCGTGTGAAGCATATCAAAAACGCGCTGAGACGACTCGACCAATAAAAAACCCGGGGGAGATTTCCCCCGGGTCAATCGTCGCACGAAAGGTTATTGAGGCGGAGGATAGGCTATGTGGCCCAGGGGCGACATAACCGGTTCCTGCGTGTTGCCGGGCGCGGGATCGATAAATGGAGAATTGCCCTTCTGATGCCGCGTCATCTTCTTGAAGATGCGTTCGTTCTCGGCGTTTTTCCTCATTTCTTCAAAGCGGATGCGGTTTTCCTGCATCATTTTGTCGTACATGGCGCGCCGCTTTTCATGCTCGGCTTTCATTTGATCGCATTCCGCCTTCTTTTTTTCGAACCTGTCCTTGCACTTTTTGCTCTTTGCGCAATCCGCGCTCATCTTTTCGGGCATTTTCATGCAGGCGCGGAACTTTTTGGCCATCAATTTGGCATGTTTGGAACCCCTTGCGACTGGCGGCGGTCCGGGAGGAGCGGGCGTTTCCGACGCGGATGCGGCGCCCGGGGGCTTTGGACCCGCAGGGGGAGCGTTTCTTTCTTTGGCATATCCAGGCGCGGCCATAGCCAGGCCAAAGCCCAGCACGGCAAGACAACACATTGTTTGCAAGGTTTTGTGCATGATATTTCTCCCCAGTAGGTTAAGGCAAGAAAATGCTTCCGATAAGAGCGCGTTCGGGAAAGCACGGCCGGACGGTAACGTCTCTTCCAGATTAAGGGGCATCGAACATCGATTCAAGGCCAAAAGACGCCCGCATCCGTTACCACGGCGTCCAGGGGTTCATCGTTCTCGTCGGCGGGCACGGCGGCGACGGCCTGTTCCGAAAAACCGAGCCCCACGGCCAAAATTCGGTGTTGCCGGCGAAGGAAGGCAAGTGTGCGATCGTAATAGCCCCCTCCATAACCGAGTCGTTTTCCTTTTTTATCAAAAGCCAAAAGAGGCACAAGAAGAACCGACGGCGTGACAGAAGGCGCCGTGTCGGGGGGTTCGAAGACCGAGCCGAGGGGACCCTGAACAAGCTTGCTTCCGGGGAACCATTCGCGGAAAGATAGCAAAGCAGATCCGCGCACGACACAGGGCAGGCAAACGCGGTGTTTGGCTCTTAGCAGCGCGCCGACAAGAGGCGCGGGATCGATTTCGCCCCGGCAGGGGCAATAACCGGCAATAAGGCTTGCTGGAGGCAAAGAGACGTTCGAAAGAAAAACGTCGCGAAGTTTTTGAGATGCGTCGGGCCGGTTGTTTCCGGCAGAAAAGCGCCGCGCCATCATTGTGCTGCGCAGACTTTTTTTCAAAGAAGACAGATCGTCAGCCGGGGACATGGGGTTATTTGTGACAAAAAACGCCCGAAGTCCATAGCGCATTAAGTCCTTTAAAAAATTAAGCAAAAAGGCTTTTTTCGGTGAAGAAAAAGAACTGTTGAATAAGAATTAACCTATTTAGCCTAAGGCTTTTCTTTCAACCGCCTGAATTTCGAATCACAAACGGACGTTGTTTAATAAATGACGAACAAATACCTGAAACCAATGCTTGACGTGGGAAGCCCCCGCGTCTTCAACTGCAATGAAATGACGCGCAGGATTCTGGCGAAGGACCTTGGCGCAAAGCCGTTTTTTCGCAATAAGCCATTGAACATAATTGTGCTTATCAAGGACCTCGTTCCTGAGAGCGAACGACGCCCGGGCATGCCGATGGTGGGGACGAAACTGTATTTTCCGTTCAACGAAAACAACATCTACGAAGGCGGCCGGACGATTTTTTTACACGACCGGCTCGTGAAACCGGCCATCATGGGCCATTTCGGCGAAGGCGCGCTGTCGAAGGACGCGCTGGAGACCGATATACGCATCATGACGATCCTCAACAGCCTTCCGTCGCTGGATCCCTTCCTGATGAAGGACGTTTTTCTGCGCAACGAATTGCCGATGAACGAGGCGTACTTCGAGGTCAGCGAGGAAACGTGGAACGAAATCGAAACGTTTATGCTCCAGCAGTTTGAATCGCTGGTGACGGCCGCGTTCCCGGAAACGAAGTCGTCGGAAGAAAAGGCGCGTCTTCTGATCGATAAAATGTGGGAAGCGCGCGACATCGACGCGCTGCAGCCCCTTATTCAGTCGTTCCGGCTTCCCCAGCACGAGGCTCTCGACATCTTCTCGTCGTGGCGGGGCATCGTCTATTATTCCTTCCAGTACAGACGCGACCAGCCCGGCGTGATCGATTTGGTAAAGTGGCTGAACGAAAACCAGACGCCGGTCGAAGGAGTGCCCGCCGCCGAGAGCAAGGAAGTTTTTGGCGCCATCAATTTCGTCAAGGACCGCGTGCGAAAGGAGTGGCAGCTTATTGAGGACATCGTGCGCGACTACCAAACCGGTTACGACAAAATGTTCAAATACAAGCAAAGCTCGACGGAGTTTCTCTCTTTCCTAAAAAACTGCAACACAACGTATTGGAATCTCGGCAACAGCCTGGGAAAAATCAACCACGCCGTTTACTGCTGGGGCGTCATGTCGTCCCGTTTCCCCGAACGCAAAATGCCATGGGCGCAGTTTCAGGAGATGGCGAAACTTCTTGCCAAAATCTTCGAAGTGGAAAAAAAGACCGGCGGCATGGCGTGGTAGAACTGACGGCGCTGAAAGCGTCCGATTTCAACCCCGATGCGGGAACCGTTGCCATACGCACAAGCAAGAGTGGCAAGCCAAGGCCGTGCTACGCGCCATTCGGAAATAACGGAAAAGCGCCACGCGCATCAGTTCGCCGAGAAAGACGCGCTGTTTGTCCGCGCTGCCGACGTGTTCCGGAACGGCGATGGCGATGGCGAATTCGTCGTCTGCAAACGGCAAGGGACCGTCCGGCGCAAGCTGGACATAACGCACCTGGGGAAACATTTCCCGAAAGCCGTCTCCTTTGCCCATCCCCGCCGCCGTCAGGCGCGAGGCGAAGGGATACTTTCTTTCCAGAACGTTCGCGGCGGGGTGAGGAAAGCTCGATACGCCGACATCCAGAATGGCCGCGTCCTTCGCGGGCGCGCACAAACGCATGACGCCGGTATAAATCCTGTCGCGCGCCAAAAATGTGAGTTTTTCCGCCAAGGATCCCGGCGGCACGCGTTTGAAGTATTTCCGGTCAGAGAACAACGCGGTCACGCAAATCCTGAAGGCAACGACAAAA
>JAXGVG010000034.1:0-14669 GCA_040773965.1 Alphaproteobacteria bacterium
AACCACGGCTACGCCGCTCGATCCGTCTTCCTCCGTGGCCTGAACCTTTTGCTTCTGTCCTTGTTCGCTCCGCCAAAATTACGTTTTAAATCAAAGCACAGGGGTGTAGGGTAGTGTGGCACGGATCAATAAAGAAAGCCCGGTCAAGATCGTAAGCATAGATATTGCGAAACCCAAAAGAGTCTGTGGAAACTCCTTTGCGGGCACGTATTGCCGCATCCTCGTCGAGAATAGCGGCCAGAAACCTTTGAGCGCCGGATTCACGACCGTGCACACCAATGGAAGAAAAAAGACTCCCGGAGAATTACATTTCGTCAGCGACACCCTTTGGCCCGGTGAACAGAGGTATATCTTCATTCGTCAAAGCTGTTCCGAAGAACATGTGCGGCTTTCCTCGTTTTTCGTCATGAAAGACGACGAGCTGCCCGTGCCCGAAGGCGAAGATCGCTTATGTGACATACCGCTCAATCATCTTCTTCTTTTCCATTACGGGCCCAATCCTCTTTTTGGTCAAACGCCGTATTTTTGCCCGGAATACACTCCCGATTGATGCCGGGATTTCATTTGGTGTTCGTGCTATTCGGTTCGTTCTGTCGATGCCCGATCCCTGAATCTCAAATGTAAGGATAATCGGGACAGAATGGGCATATATTCCTACATTTTAGAGGTAAGATGTTGCCTAAAATTAAAAATATTTTTGTTGCCTCGAGTGTCGCTGGTGGCATTATTCCGCCCTTAAATTATTGAATTGTGAACGACTCCGGCGACGCATGTAAAAACATGCGGAAGGCCGATGTTTTTGTTTGTTGAGGTCAACTCTTTCTATGTCATTCCCGCGATCCGTCTACGCTGCTGTGCAGCTTCGCCGGACTTGGAGCAAGACCCGGCGAAGTCCGAAGGACGAAGACGGGACGCGGGAATCCAGCGGCGTGTGTCTACGATTCGCATGAGTCATGCGCGCCGCAGACGCGGCGCGCTGGATCCCGGCTTTCGCCGGGATGACATGTAGAGCTTGGTTGAAAATATCGTTTTTTGTCGAGAGAGGAAGTCATGGCGCAAACGCACCCCACACCGTTGATGGGCAAAAGCTTCACCGGCCGCAAAAAGATCCGCAAGAACTTCGGGCGTATCACCGAAGTGGCCGAAATGCCGAACCTTCTCGAGGTTCAGAGCCGCAGTTACGAGAACTTCCTTCAGATGAACGTCAAGGCGGCCGACCGCCAGCGCATGGGCTTGCAGGAAGTCTTGCAGGCTGCGTTCCCCATCAAGGATTTTGCCGAGCGCGCCGTTCTCGATTTCGTTTCCTATGAACTGGAACAGCCCAACTACGACGTTGAGGAATGCCAGCAGCGCGGCATGACCTATGCCGCGCCGTTGAAAGTCACGCTGCGCCTGACCGTATTCGATGTCGACGAGACCACGGGCGTGAAGTCCATCCGCGATATTAAGGAGCAGGACGTTTACATGGGCGACATGCCGCTTATGACCGCGAACGGCACGTTCGTCATCAACGGCACCGAGCGCGTCATCGTCAGCCAGATGCACCGCAGTCCCGGCGTTTTCTTCGACCACGACAAGGGCAAGACGCATTCGTCCGGCAAATACCTTTTCGCCGCGCGCATCATCCCCTATCGCGGTTCGTGGCTCGATTTTGAATTCGACGCCAAGGATCTTGTGTACGTGCGCATCGACCGCCGCCGCAAGCTGCCCGTCACGACGCTCCTTTACGCGCTCGACAGCGCGGAGACGGAAAAACTTCGCGTCCGCCGCGCGCGCGAAGGCAAGCCGATGCAGTCCCATGAAATTCAAGGCATGACAAAAGAAGAAATTCTGGCCGCCTTTTACGAATCCGTTCCTTTCACCCGCGCCAAAAACGGCTGGACGACGCCGTTCAATCCCGAGCGTCTTAAAGGCCAGAAGCTTTTGTTCGATTTGACCGACGCGCGGAACGGCAAGGCCGTCGCCGAAGCGGGCACAAAAATGACCCAACGCCTTGCCGAAAAGCTCGTTGAAAAAGGCGTAAAGGACATTCTCTTGCAGCCCGAGGAATTGACGGGCCAGTTCCTCGCCGCCGACATGATCGACGAGAAAACCGGCGTTGTGATCTTTGAAGCGGGCGAGGAGCTGAATCCCAGCGTTCTGACGATGCTGGACGAGGCCGGAATCAAGGAAATCCAGGTTCTGGGAATCGATCATATCAACGTCGGCCCCTATATCCGCAATACGCTGGCAGCCGACAAGAACACCGCCCGCGAGGACGCGCTGATCGACATTTATCGCGTCATGCGTCCGGGCGAACCCCCGACGGTCGAATCCGCCGAAGGCCTTTTCTACGGCATGTTCTTCGATCAGGAGCGTTACGATCTTTCGCCGGTCGGACGCGTAAAAATGAACGCGCGTCTGGGCTTCAAGACGGACGATCAGTTGCGCGTGCTCCGCAAGGAAGACATTCTCAAAATTCTCCGCATCCTTTGCGATCTCAAGGACGGGCACGGGGAAGTGGACGATATCGACCATCTCGGCAACCGCCGCGTTCGCTCGGTGGGCGAATTGATGGAGAACCAGTACCGCCTCGGCCTGTTGCGCATGGAGCGCGCCATCCGCGAGCGCATGAGCTCCATCGAAATCGACACGGTTATGCCGCACGACCTTATCAACGCCAAGCCCGCCGCCGCCGTCGTGCGCGAGTTCTTCGGTTCGTCGCAGCTCCGCCAGTTCCTGGACCAGACCACCCCGCTTAGCGAACTCACGCACAAACGCCGCGTCTCGGCCCTTGGGCCGGGCGGCCTGACGCGCGAACGCGCGGGCTTCGAGGTCCGCGACGTGCATCCGACGCACTATGGCCGCATCTGCCCGATCGAGACGCCGGAAGGCCCGAACATCGGCCTTATCAACTCGCTGGCCACGTATGCCCGCGTGAACCAGTACGGCTTTATCGAAAGCCCCTATCGCCGCGTGAAAAGCGGCAAAGTGACGGCGGAAGTCGTTTACCTCTCGGCCATGGAAGAGGGGCAATACACGATCGCGCAGGCCAACGCCGAACTCGACAAAACAGGCCGTTTCGTCAACGAGACGGTTATCGCGCGCAAGGGCGGCGAGAACATCGTTTCCACGCCCGATGCCGTCGATTTCATCGACGTGTCGCCCAAGCAGATCGTTTCGGTGGCCGCCGCGCTTGTGCCGTTCCTTGAGAATGACGACGCCAACCGCGCGTTGATGGGATCGAACATGCAACGGCAGGCCGTGCCTCTGTTGCGCAACGACGCGCCGCTGGTCGGCACGGGCATGGAAGGCGTCGTGGCCCGGGATTCCGGCGTCGTCATCGCCGCCAATCGCTCCGGCATCGTCGATCAGGTGGACGCGACGCGCATCGTCATCCGCGCGACGGAGGACGCCGACGCCGCCGCGCCGGGCGTCGATATTTACAATCTTCTCAAATTCCAGCGCTCGAACCAGAGCACCTGTATTACGCAAAGGCCTCTCGTCAAAGTGGGCGATATGGTTGTGAAAGGCGATATTATCGCCGACGGTCCCTCGACCCAGCTGGGCGAACTGGCGCTCGGCCGGAACGTGCTCGTCGCGTTCATGCCATGGAACGGCTACAACTTCGAGGATTCGATCCTGATTTCCGAACGCATCGTCAGTGAAGACGTGTTTTCTTCCATCCATATCGAGGAATTCGAAGTCATGGCCCGCGACACCAAGCTCGGGCAGGAAGAAATAACCCGCGACATTCCGAATGTCGGTGAGGAAGCCCTTAAGAATCTGGACGAGGCGGGCATCGTTTACATCGGCGCCGAAGTCAATCCCGGCGATATTCTCGTCGGCAAGGTGACGCCGAAAGGCGAAAGCCCAATGACTCCGGAAGAAAAACTCTTGCGCGCCATTTTCGGCGAAAAGGCTGCCGACGTGCGCGACACGTCGCTGCGCCTTCCGCCCGGCGTGACGGGAACCGTCGTCGAAGTGCGCGTTTTCTCGCGGCGCGGCGTGGAGAAGGATCAACGCGCGATCGCCATCGAGAGGCTTGAGATCGAACGCCTTGCCAAGGACCGCGACGACGAACGCGCCATTCTGGAACGCACCTATTTCGCGCGCCTGCGGGAGTTTTTGTTGGGCCAGAAGGCCGTCTCCGGTCCGAAGAACTTCCCCGCCGGTAAAGTCATTACCGAAGAGCTTCTGGACGAGTACACGCGCGGCCAGTGGCGCCAGATCAGCGTCAAGGACGACAAGGTCATGGCCCAGATCGAAGGAAGCGGTAAAGTTTTCGACGAGCAGATCAACGCCCTCAAGAAGCGTTTTGAGGACAAGGTATCCAAACTTCAACGCGGCGACGAATTGCCGCCGGGCGTCATGAAGATGGTCAAGGTTTTCATCGCCGTAAAGCGCAAGCTTCAGCCTGGCGATAAAATGGCCGGTCGTCACGGAAACAAGGGCGTCGTCTCGCGCATCCTGCCGGTGGAGGACATGCCTTGCCTCGAGGACGGGACGCCGGTCGATATCGTGCTCAATCCGTTGGGCGTGCCAAGCCGCATGAACGTGGGCCAAATTCTCGAAACCCATCTGGGGTGGGCTTCGTCCAACCTCGGACGGCAGATCGGCCAAATGCTGGACGCCTATATGTCGGATGCGCGCCAGGAAAAAAGGTCCGGGCTCGGCGATTTGCGCGCGCGCCTTAAAACCATTTACGGCGACGAGGGCTTTAGGCGCGATATCGCCGATTTATCGGACGACGAGCTTCTCGAGCTAGCCGACAACCTGCGCATCGGCGTTCCCGTCGCCACGCCGGTTTTCGACGGCGCGCGCGAGGCCGACATCGAGCGTATGCTCGATTTGGCTCAGCTCGACAGATCGGGGCAGGTGACGCTGATCAATGGACGCACGGGCGAGCCTTTCGACCGCAAGGTGACTGTGGGCTATATCTATATGCTTAAACTGCACCATTTGGTGGACGACAAAATCCACGCGCGTTCCATCGGGCCTTATTCGCTCGTCACGCAGCAGCCTTTGGGCGGCAAGGCGCAGTTCGGCGGCCAACGCTTCGGGGAAATGGAAGTCTGGGCGCTCGAAGCCTATGGCTCGGCCTATACGCTGCAGGAAATTCTGACCGTCAAGTCCGACGACGTTTCAGGCCGCGCCAAGGTTTACGAAGCCATTGTTCGCGGCGAGGACAATTTCGAATCCGGCGTGCCGGAATCCTTTAACGTGTTGGTGAAGGAATTGCGCTCGCTGGGACTTAACGTGGATCTGGATCAGAAGAAAATGATTGTGGACGGCAACGAGGAGCCAAAGGAAGTCGTTGCCGAACCCTTGCCCGAAATCGCGGAAGCGGGGTGAGGCATGGGAAAGAAACTGTCATCCCTTTTCGCTTTCATGGGTAAAACCTTTTGCCGCTGGGCGCAATTGACCGACGATAACAATGTCATACCGGTCCCGGCTCCCAGACCTTCTCTACGCAAGAAGAACCTTGGGAACAACAGCATGATGTTCGCCGTTACGTGGGTGGATGAACTTAAGGATGTGTTGAGCGGGCGTCTCCATTACAGCCCGGAAAAAGTAAAGGCTGTTGCCGACGAGACAATGGAGAAATTTTTCGAAAGAAACATCGTCATTGTTCTGCGCCACCTGGACAACGATATACGATTTGCTGAAATTCCTCATATAGTCCCGGATGACGAAAATCCGGGAGGCTACATATGGGGCATTGAAAGGCGCGCTCGTTCGCACGATGAAATTCTGGCGTACAAGCAGGAAAGACGCGAAAAACCTTGTATTTTCACCCACGCCATTCTGGCGGTTACGAACTATGACGGCGAAGTTCCTTTCCTGCGCCGGGATGATGGCGCCATAGCCATGCATTTACGTGAACTTAATGAGGCTTCGGACGCGCCGGACGATCCTGAAGCCTTTTACATCTTAACGAGACAAATGCCGACGTCGGGGAATTATTTGCATTAAACAACCGGGCCGAGAGCTTAACGCGAGGAAGCCATGAACGATCTTATGAACATCTTCAACCAGCAGAGCGCGCCGTCTTGTGGCGGCGTCATCCCGGCGTAAGCCGGGATCCAGTGTTAAGTCATGGCTTGTCGATTGACTGTCAGGATAGTTATGGGAGGTTATGTCTATATCCTAGCGAGCAAGAAAATCGGGACGCTTTATACCGGCGTTACAAACGATCTGGCCCGAAGGGTTTGGGAACACAAGGAAGGGATCATAAAAGGTTTTACGTCACGTTATATCGTTAAGAGGCTGGTTTGGTATGAAGTCTACGAAAGGATTGAGGACGCAATAACGCGCGAAAAGTGCATCAAGGAATGGAAACGGGAATGGAAGTTGGAATTGATCGAAAAGTTTAATCCGGATTGGAAAGATTTATATCCGGAGCTTAACGGGTGAAAAGAATTCAATCTGGATCCCGGCTTTCGCCGGGATGACGATGGGGAAAAGACAGATATGGATCCCGGCTTACGCCGGGATGACACAAGGAGAGACAGAGCATGAACGACCTTATGAACATCTTCAACCAGCAGAGCGCGCCGCCGGCGTTCGATCAGATGCGCATTTCCATCGAGTCGCCCGAGCGCATCCGTTCGTGGTCCTTTGGCTAGATCAAGATGCCTTAGACGATCAACTATCGCACATTCAAGCCGGAACGCGACGGTCTGTTCTGCGCGCGCATCTTCGGACCGATCAAGGATTACGAATGCTTGTGCGGCAAATACAAGCGCATGAAATACCGCGGCATTATCTGTGAAAAGTGCGGCGTCGAGGTCACGCTGCAGAAAGTGCGCCGCGAGCGTATGGGGCATATCGAGCTGGCGTCGCCTGTCGCGCACATCTGGTTCATGAAATCGCTGCCGTCGCGCATCGGCCTTTTGCTCGACATGACGCTGAAGGAGTTGGAGCGGGTTCTGTATTTCGAGAACTATATCGTCACCGAGCCCGGGCTCACGCCGCTCAAACCGCACCAGCTTTTAGGCGAAGAGGAATACGCCAGGGCGCAGGACGAAATGGGCGAGGATTCTTTCACGGCCATGATCGGCGCCGAAGCGATCAAGTTTTTGCTGACCGGCATCGATTTGCATGAGGAGAAGGTGAGGTTGCGCGAGGAAATGCGCGATACCAGCTCGGACGCAAAACGAAAAAAGATTGTTAAGCGTTTGAAATGCATTGAATCTTTCATCGAATCCGGCGCGCGTCCGGAATGGATGGTGCTTGACGTCGTCCCGGTCATTCCGCCCGAATTGCGACCTCTTGTACCTCTGGACGGCGGCCGTTTCGCAACTTCCGATCTCAACGATCTTTATCGCCGTGTGATCAACCGCAACAACCGCCTGAAGCGCCTTATGGAGCTTCGCGCGCCCGACATTATCGTGCGGAACGAAAAGCGCATGCTGCAGGAATCCGTGGACGCGCTTTTCGACAACGGCCGCCGTGGCCGCGTCATCACCGGCGCCAACAAGCGTCCGCTGAAATCGCTCTCCGACATGCTGAAAGGCAAGCAGGGCCGCTTCCGCCAGAACCTGCTCGGCAAGCGCGTCGATTATTCGGGCCGTTCGGTTATCGTCGTCGGCCCCGAATTGAAATTGCATCAATGCGGATTGCCAAAGAAGATGGCGCTCGAGCTTTTCAAGCCCTTTATATATGCCAAGCTGGAACTCTACGGCATGGCGTCCACCATCAAGGCCGCCAAGCGCATGGTCGAAAAGGAACGCCCGGAAGTCTGGGATATTCTGGAAGAAGTCATTCGCGAGCATCCGGTGCTTTTGAACCGCGCACCGACCTTGCACCGTCTCGGCATTCAGGCGTTCGAGCCCGTGCTGATCGAAGGAAAGGCGATCCAGCTTCATCCGCTCGTTTGCACGGCCTTTAACGCTGACTTCGACGGCGACCAGATGGCCGTCCACGTGCCGCTGTCGCTCGAGGCCCAGATCGAGGCCCGCGTGCTGATGATGTCTACCAACAATATCCTGAACCCCGCCAATGGCAAGCCGATCATCGTTCCCTCGCAGGATATCGTGCTCGGCATTTACTACATCACCATGCAACGCGAAGGCGAGCCCGGCGAAGGCATGGCTTTCGCTTCCATCGGCGAGATCGAACAGGCTTTGGCCAGCAAGGCGGTTACGCTGCATACGAAGATCAAGGCGCGTTATCACGGCGTCGATTCAATGGGCAAACCTTACGTTGAGCGCGTCGAAACGACGCCCGGTCGGATGTTGCTGTCGGAAATCCTGCCGCGTCATCCAAAAGTGCCGTTCAAGCTCATGAACCGCCTTTTGACCAAAAAGGACATGATGAACGTCATCGACATCGTGTACCGCCATTGCGGACAGAAAGAGACGGTCATTTTCGCGGATCGCATGATGGGCATGGGGTATAAACATGCCTGCAGCGCGGGCATATCGTTCGGCAAGGACGATTTGGTCGTGCCGCGCGCCAAGCCGTCGCTGATTAAGCAGGCGCAGGATCGGGTGAAGGAGTACGAACAGCAGTATCAGGACGGCCTGATTACCCGCGGCGAAAAATACAACAAGGTCGTGGACGTCTGGTCCACCTGCACCGAGCGCGTCGCCGAGGAAATGATGAAGGACATTTCCGATACCGGCCACGGCCATATCAATTCGGTCTATATGATGGCGCATTCCGGCGCGCGCGGTTCCGCCGCCCAGATCAATCAGCTGGCGGGCATGCGCGGCCTTATGGCGAAGCCGTCGGGCGAAATCATCGAAACGCCCATTATCTCCAACTTCAAGGAAGGCCTTTCGGTTCTCGAATACTTCAACTCGACCCACGGCGCGCGCAAAGGCCTGGCCGATACGGCGCTCAAGACGGCGAATTCAGGCTACCTGACCCGCCGCCTGGTGGACGTGGCGCAAGACGCCATCATCACCGCGCTCGATTGCGGCACGACGGAGGGCCTTACGGCGAGCACCGTCATCGAAGGCGGCGAGGTTATCGCGCCTCTGGCCGAGCGCATTCTTGGCCGTACGGCGGCGAAGGACGTCAATCATCCCGTGACGGGCGCCTTGATCATCGCGGCCGGCGAAATGATAGAGGAAGCCGCGGTGGACGCGATCGACAAAGCCGGGATTGACTCGCTTTGCGTCCGCTCGCCGCTGACTTGCATGATCGAAAACGGCATCTGCGCCAAATGTTACGGGCGCGACCTTGCGCGCGGCACGCCGGTCAACGTCGGCGAGGCCGTCGGCGTTATCGCGGCGCAATCCATCGGCGAACCGGGCACGCAGCTTACCATGCGGACCTTTCACATCGGCGGCGCAGCCCAGCGCGGCGCGGAACAAAACGCTGTCGAGGCCTCGTTCGACGCCATGCTGCACATCAAGAACAAGGCCTCGGTCACGAACAGCGAAGGACGGTCCATCGTCATGAACCGGAACTGCGAGCTGGTCCTTGTCGACGACATTGGCCGCGAAAAAGCGTGGCACCGCATTCCCTACGGCTCCAAATTACTGGCCGAGGACGGCGTGACGGTCCAGAAAGGTCAAAAACTGGCCGAATGGGATCCCTATACGACCCCCATCATCACGGAACGCGAAGGCATCGCGCATTACGCCGACCTTATCGAAGGACTGTCTGTCCGCGAAGTCATGGACGAAGCCACCGGCATTTCCTCCAAAAAGGTCATCGACTTCCGTCAACAGTCGCGCGGCGCCGAATTGCGTCCGCGCATCATGCTTCAGGACGAAAGCGGCAACCCCGTTATGCTGTCGAGCGGTATGGAAGCGCGTTATTTCCTTCCTGTGGACGCCATTCTCAACGTTGAGAACGGCTCACGCGTTCGCGCCGGCGACGTACTGGCGCGCATTCCGCGTGAGGGAACGAAAACACGCGACATTACAGGCGGTCTTCCCCGCGTGGCCGAGTTGTTCGAGGCGAGGCGGCCGAAAGACTTCGCTATAATCTCGGACGTGGCAGGCCGCGTCGAATTCGGCAAGGATTACAAGACCAAACGCCGTATCATCGTGCGTCCGATGGACGAAAGCCTTGAGCCAC
The DNA here is from genome assembly GCA_040773965.1 of Alphaproteobacteria bacterium. GTDB lineage: Bacteria > Pseudomonadota > Alphaproteobacteria > UBA9219 > UBA9219 > JAXGVG01. The sequence continues at coordinate 10,018 of JAXGVG010000034.1, forward strand.
GCGAATACCTTATTCCGAAAGGCAAGCATGTGGCTGTTCAGGAGGGCGACATGGTGGAGCGTGGCGATCTTCTTATCGAAGGCAACCCGGTCCCGCACGACATTCTGGCGGTGATGGGCGTCGAGGCGCTGGCCGACTACCTGATCAACGAGATCCAGGAAGTTTACCGTCTTCAAGGCGTGAAGATCAACGACAAGCATATTGAAGTCATCGTGCGTCAAATGCTGCAAAAAATTGAGATTACCGACGCCGGCGACACGACATTCCTGCTCGGCGAACAGGTGGACAGGACGGAGTTTGTCGAGGTCAACAACAAGGCCGTTCTTGAAAACCTGCGCCCTGCGCAAGGCCGCGCGGTGCTCCAGGGCATCACCAAGGCCAGCTTGCAGACGCGATCCTTCATCTCCGCCGCTTCGTTCCAGGAAACGACGCGCGTTTTGACCGAGGCTGCCGTTACCGGCAAGGTCGATACGCTTGAAGGTCTGAAGGAGAACGTTATTGTAGGCCGTTTGGTGCCGGTGGGAACGGGCTCTGTCGTCAATCGCCTGCGGCGCATTGCCGCCGCGCGCGATGTTGAGGCCGAAAAGCTTGAGATTCAGAGAGCCGCCGAACAACAAAAAGCTGCCGAGCAGGCGGCGCTGGCGGCGGCTATCGCACAGGTCGAAAGCGAAAGCGGCGGGGAAGTGGCCTAGACGGAGATCGCAAACCAGTCATCAGACAATCAATGGAGGAAAAGATGTCATCATGTTCATCATCATGCTGTTGTTGTTCCGCCGATCCGGCGAGGGAAGCCAAGATGGCGCTCGATACGTGGATCAAGGCCGTGGCCAGCGGTTCGACCGACGCCGTCCTTAAGCTTTATGCCGACGAGGCCGTTTTGCTGCCGACGCTGGACGGCACCGTTTGCGATACGCAAGACAAACGCCGCAACTATTTCAATCACTTCACGGCGAAATTGCCGCAAGGCAAGATCGATGAAATCCGTTCGCGCGTGATCGGCGACGTCGCCATCAACAGCGGCCATTATACCTTTACGTTCAAGGACGGGTCTTCGGCCGCCGCGCGCTTCAGCTTTGTCTATAAAAAAACGCCCGAGGGATGGATGATCGTCGATCATCATTCCTCGCTTGTGCCAGGCGGGCATTAACAGGATTCAATCTCGTCCTTCAGTTAAGAGGACAGGGCCGCATTATAGGGAAATATCAATGAGGATTCTATGTATGATATTGTCATAATCTCGGAAGACGCCACGTCATGTGCCGTGCATCAAGACATTCTTGCCGATTTGTGGCGCGGACATGGATTAAGTGGAAATTACCTCGTGACATGCGATGAACGCGACTTTGTGGAAATAGCCTCTGAAGGCGCTCTTCTCATTATTTGCGATGCCGATAAGCTTCAAAGAATGAACAATGCCGCTCGGGAAAATCCCTCGCGATTTGGAAACACGCCTGTCGTCGTCATGATGGAAGGCGTTTCTCTATCGTCTCTCTATGTTCATGATTATTCCGGCTTGAATATTATGGGCCGGATAGGCGTTCCCTATAAAACCCATCATCGGGGATTGGGCAGTCTTGTTGATGCCTTGTCTCATTCAAAAAAGATGGGATTTGGCAGCCTCGGAAAAAACGATATATATATTGCCATCGAGCGTTCAAATGGTGAATGTTCAAGAACCCGTGAAAACGCTTTTACGACCGGGTGGAAGAATTCAAACATCGCTACTTTAATAACAGGTTCATAAAAATATTGAAAAAATTACGGGCCTATGGAGGCAAAAAATGATCGTATTGTGTTATGACGATTATTATTGCGAATATAAAGATTGTCTTCCGCTCGGCGCCTGGATAGCCGAAGCTCGACGTTTGGGTAAGGACGGACGCAACGTATTCGATGTCAATGAACTTAAAGATTGCATGGACGGCATTGGCCTTATTCTTTGCGATTACAGAAAAATTCCTGAGTTGAGCCGAGTGGCCGCGTTGAATGAAAAAACCAGGGGAAACGCTTTTCTAAAAGAAGTGCCCGTAATATCGATCTCCTTCATTGAGGAAGCGTCTCTCGATGCGCAATGGAAATATTTCGGATTGCTCAATATCGTCGGCCATTTCGACACCCAAAAGCGTTTTGATGCGGAAGCAATCCGCAATTTGATTGAAGCACACAAGGAGAATAACATCATAGGTTACGGTTTTGGGTCAGAAAGAACCGGTCATTCCGGGCCAGTCCGCCAAAAGATAAGTCCGCAAAAAACCGGATTGGGTTGAATTAACGGTTCCGTTTCCGCGCCGAGGCGATTTTTTTCATTTTCTCCGCGTCGATCCACCAGGCATCTTCAAAGGGCAGGCCATATGGCGGCGAAACGGACGGTTGGCCGAACATATCCCAATACGCCACGCGATAGGCGCCCATATACCAGTGCGGGATTACGTAAACGCTCCATTGAAGCACGCGGTCCAGCGCGTGGCAAAGCGTGACAAGCGAAGCGCGGTCCGGCGCATAGACAAGTTTTTCAACCAGTTCGTCTACAACTGGGTCCTTGACGCCGATAAGGTTGCGGCTGCCTTTCTGATCGGCCCTGGCGGAGGACCAGTAGTCGCGCTGCTCGTTGCCTGGCGAAAGCGATTGCCCGAATACATGGACGATGATGTCGTAATCAAAGTTGTCGACAAGGCTTTGATACTGCGCCGAGTCTACGATCCGGTAATGCGCCTCTATGCCGAGGCGCTCAAGATTGCGCAAAAAGGGCTGTATCCAGCGTTCGAAAGTGGGAGATTCCGTTAGAATGTCAAAGGACAAGGATTTGCCCGCAGCGTCTTTCAGTTTGCCGTTCTTTAGCGTCCACCCCGCTTCCTTGAGAAGCGCGGCGGCTTTGCGCAGGTTCTCCCGCGCGTCGCCGGATCCGTCCGTTTTCGGCGGGTTGTATTCGGTTGTGAAAACCTCATCGGGGATTTTTCCCTTATAGGTCTCCAATATCTTCATTTCTTCGGACGAGGGCAGGCCGCGCGCCTCCAACTCGGAGTTTTCGAAATAGCTGCGCGTGCGTTTGTAGGCACCGTAGGCGACGGTTTTGTTCGACCACTCGAAATCGAACGCAAGGTTAAGGGCTTCGCGGACGCGCTTGTCCTTAAAGACGTCGCGGCGCATGTTGAAGATGAAGCCTTGCATCCCGGAAGGCAAAGCGTTCGGAAATTCCTTTTTAACGATCAGGCCCTGCTTGACGGCGGGCGAGGCGTAGGCCGTGGCCCATTCCTTGGCGATGTTCTCGACCCTTAAATCGTATTTTCCGGCCAGAAAGGCTTCGATCGCCACGGTGGAGTCGCGGTAATAGTCGATGCGGATCGTATCGAAGTTGTAGCGGCCCTTGTTGACGGGTAGGTCCTTGCCCCACCAGTCCGCGACGCGTTTGAGCGTCGTGCTGCGGCCCGCGTTCACGCCTTCGAATTGATAAGGGCCACTGCCTAAAATGGGCTCCAGCGTTGTGGCGGCGAAGTCTTTGCCTTGCCAGAAGTGTTTGGCCATAACGGGCAACTGGCCCATGATGAGCGGAAGTTCGGTGTTGCCCGTGCCTTTGAACGTGAATTTGACTTCGAGCGGTCCCGTTTTTTCGGCTTTGACGACGTCTTTGTAATAGCTCCGGTAAAACGGGTGGCCTTTGTCGCGCAGCGTTTCGAACGAAAAAATCACGTCGTCGGCTGTCACGGACTTGCCGTCGTGAAAGCGCGCCTCCGGGCGCAGTTTATACGAAACCCAGCTTCGGTCCGGCGCAACCGTCACGCTTTCGGCCAGCCAGCCGTATTGGCTGAACGGCTCGTCGAGCGAGTTTTCCATCAGTTTTTCGAAAACAAGGCCCGAATCGGAGGCCGCCATCCCCTTGAGAATAAATGGATTTATGTTGTCGAACGTGCCTATGGCCCCGAGGCGCAATTCACCGCCCCTGGGCGCATCCGGATTCACGTAGGCAAAGTTCTTGAAGTCAGGAGGGTATTTAGGCTCGCCATGAAGCGCAAGGCCGTGTCTGGAATCCTGAGCGATACAAGGAAGTGAGAATAACAGTGAAACAAAGAGCGTCATGACCGCGTAGGCGGGAATCCATCTTAAAAATATTTTGTTTATTAAAACGCAAAAAAATGGACACCCGCCTTCGCGGGGGTGACGCCAGCGATATGTCATGGTTTAACCTGTTGGGCCATGGTGACCAGATTTTGCCAGCGGTGCGACGAGAGCAGGTGGGCGTAGATAAGGCCGATCCATCCCTTGCGCCGCCAGGTCAGGTAGATGTTGTCGGGCAGGCTGTCGAACTTTTTCGGATCGACGATGAGAAAGCCGCTGAGCTGCAAGCGCGCGCCGGTCGGCATTTCGATCTGGGCGTCGTTTTTCATCAACAGATCGTGTTCCTGTAGCGCCTTGACGAATTCGTCCGTCGCGTCGCCCTGATGGCGCAAGGCCGCGCAGAACTCCATCGCGCTTTTGGTGAACGCGCTCGGGTTTTCTCCTTCGAAAAGGGCATATTCGCCCTCGGTGCCGAGCATGTCGCACTTTTCGTCGATGCAAAGGACGTATTGTTTTTGTTCCGGATCGTCCATCAGAATGAAGGGATAACGGCGGACATAAGCGGGCAAATACCCGCCCGCGCGCCACTGGCCTTTTTC
>JAXGVG010000035.1:0-14567 GCA_040773965.1 Alphaproteobacteria bacterium
CAGGGCACCATCGATCACACGCCCGTTTATCCGCGCGAAGTCGTTCAGCGCGCGCTGGAAGCCGGCGCGGGGGCCGTCGTTCTCGTCCACAATCACCCGAGCGGCGACGTCACGCCCAGCAAGGCCGATATCGATATGACGCGCGCGATCATGGACGCTTGCCGCCCGCTTGGCATCGCCATCCACGATCACATCAGCAGCAGCCGCGCGGAAGTGGCGAGTTTCAAGACATTGGGATTGCTATAACTATCGGACCGCGCCCGCGAAGAAGAACCAGCCGAGGCCCACCGTAAAAATGAAACAGCCATAGGCGGCGTGTTCGGCGGCGGACCACTTGAGCGAACGGTGATGCGCATAGCTGTGCGCGAACATGGCGCCGCTGATGAGCGTCAGCGCGGGCGCGACGGCGTTATGGAACATGATGTGAGCGAAGCCGAAGCAAAACGCGCTCATGGCGATCATGGCTGCCGGTTTCGGGAAAAGTGGCCGGTAGCGCTCGAAAAAGAAGGCGCGGAAGACAAGTTCCTGCGGCAAAGCGGACAGAAGCGGATAAAGAATCATAACCGCCGCCCAGAGCGCGGGGCGTTCGAGCGGAAAACGAAGGAAACGTTCCGGCGCGAGGGCGAGAGTCAAGGCAAGCAGGACGGGCATCAGGGCGAGAAAACGCAGAACGACAAGCCGCCTCAGGCTTGCCGATATACCCGCGCCCTCCCAAAGACCGGCCCATGAAAAACCCGGCGTGCGTCTCAAATTAACTGCCGCGTAAATCGTCAGAACCCACAGGCAGGCATGAATGACCCACCGGGGCGGCAAATCGAACCCCAGCATAGACGGAATGATAACAAAAAAGCCCATGATCTCGGCCCAAAGAAGTGCATTCTTTGTCCGGCCCCGCGTTATCGAAGCAACGCCTTCACGTTTTGAGCCAACGTCGATCATCTGCCCCCGGATTATTTACCGAAAACTTCTTTCACCTTGTTGAAGAACTTTTCGCTCGCGGGATGCGTTTTATGGTGTTCCGCTTCGACGGCGAATTCCTGTAAAAGTTCTTTTTGCCGCTTGGAGAGATGCACCGGAGTCTCCACCATCAGCTCGACATACATGTCGCCGCGCGCCGAGCTCCGCAAAACCGACATGCCCTTGTGCTTGAGGCGCGTTTGATGTCCCGACTGCGTGCCGGGATCGACTTTCATTTCGGTCATCGTGCCGTCGATCACGGGAACGTCGATGGTCCCGCCCAGCGCCGCCAGCGTCATGGGTACAGGCGCGCGGCAAAAAAGGTTCGCGCCTTCGCGCTGGAAAAGCGGATGCGGCTCGATGGAAAGAATGACGTACAGATCGCCCGGCGGCCCGCCATGCTGCCCCGCTTCGCCCTCGCCCGCGAGGCGAATGCGCGTGCCGTTTTCGACGCCGGGCGGAATGGTTACGGCCAGGGTACGCTCTTTTCGTATTCGCCCGATGCCCTGGCAGTTTTTGCAGGGATTCTTGATGACGTTCCCCGCGCCCTGGCATGCCGGGCACGTGCGTTCGATCGTGAAAAACCCTTGCTGCGCGCGCACGCGCCCGTGGCCCTGGCACATCTCGCACATGACGGGCGACGTTCCCGGCGCGGTGCCTTGCCCCTTGCAGTCGGGACATGGGGCGAGGCTGGAGACCTTGATGGTTTTTTCCGCGCCCCGGAAAGCTTCCTCCAGCGCGATCGTCAGATCGTAGCGCTGATCCGCGCCGCGCGGGCTGCGCTGCTGCCGCCCGCCGCGCCGCCCGCCGCCCAGAATTTCGCCGAACATTTCCTCGAAAATATCGCCGAATCCGGCGGCGAATTCGAAGCCGCTGAAACCGCCTCCGCCGCCCTGTTCGAACGCCGCGTGGCCGTAGCGGTCGTACGCCGCGCGGCGCTGGCCGTCGCGCAGGACGTCGTAAGCTTCGCTGATTTCCTTGAACTTGTGCTCGGCGTCCTTGTTCCCGTGGTTTTTGTCGGGATGGTGCTTCATCGCCAGCTTGCGATACGCCTTCTTGATGTCGTCGGCGCTGGCGTCCCTTGGCACGCCCAGAAGCTCGTAATAGTCCGCTTTGGCCATTCAGTTATCAGCAATCGGCAACCAGTAACCAGAAAATTTCCCTTACAAACAACCAAAAAGCGTTATCTGGTGGCACTTTTCCAATTTCTGATAACTGATGACTGTCCTCTGATTACTGTTTCCTGTCGTCTTTAACTTCGCTGAACTCGGCGTCCACGACGCCGGGCTCGGCTGACGGTTGTTCGGCGGCGGCGCCTGGCGCTTCGCCCCCGGCTTGCTGGCTCTTATAGAGCGCCTCGCCGAGTTTCATGGCCGTTTGCGCCAGGGTTTCCGTCTTGCCGCGGATGATCGAGGCATCGCCCGAATCCAAAACGCCCTTAAGGTCCGCGATGGCCTGTTCGATGGCCGTCTTGTCGCTCTCCGCGACCTTGTCGCCAACGTCCTTCAACGACTTTTCGGTGGTGTGGATAAGCCCGTCGGCATGATTGCGCGCGTCCACCGCTTCGCGGCGGGCCTTGTCTTCCGTCGCGTGCGCTTCGGCGTCCTTGACCATGCGCTGGATGTCGGCGTCGGACAGACCGCCCGAAGCCTGGATGCGGATTTGCTGTTCCTTGTTCGTGGCCTTGTCCCTGGCCGTCACGCTCACGATGACGTTGGCGTCGATGTCGAACGTCACCTCGATCTGCGGCACGCCGCGCGGCGCGTGCGGAATGCCGACAAGGTCGAATTGGCACAAAAGCTTGTTGTCGGCCGCCATTTCGCGTTCGCCCTGAAACACGCGGATGGTCACCGCGTTCTGGCCGTCTTCGGCGGTCGAGAACACCTGGCTCTTTTTCGTGGGGATCGTCGTGTTGCGGTCGATCAGGCGCGTGAACACGCCGCCAAGCGTTTCGATGCCGAGCGACAAAGGCGTGACGTCGAGCAGGAGCACGTCCTTGACGTCGCCCTTCAAAACGCCGCCCTGAATGGCCGCGCCGACGGCCACGACTTCGTCCGGGTTCACGCCGCGGTGCGGCTCGCGCGCGAAGACTTCCTTCACGGTTTCGATGACCTTCGGCATGCGCGTCATGCCGCCCACCAGAATAATTTCCTGAATGTCGGAAGGTTTCAACCCGGCGTCTTTCAGCGCCTTTTTGCACGGCTCGACGGTGCGCTGGATAAGATCTTCCACCAGCGATTCCAGCTTCGCGCGCGAAAGTTTCACGCTCAGGTGCTTCGGCCCCGTCTGGTCCGCGGTGATGAACGGCAGGTTCACTTCCGTCTGCACGGACGAGGAAAGCTCGATCTTCGCTTTTTCCGCCGCTTCCTTGAGGCGTTGCAACGCGAGGCGGTCTTGCCGCAAATCGATGCCCTGCTCTTTTTTGAACTCGTCGCACAGAAAGTCGATGATGCGCGCGTCGAAGTCTTCGCCGCCGAGGAACGTATCGCCGTTCGTCGATTTCACTTCGAAAACGCCGTCGCCGATCTCCAGCACGGAAACGTCGAACGTGCCGCCGCCGAGATCGTACACCGCCACGGTGCCCGTTTTCTTTTTCTCCATGCCGTAGGCGAGCGCGGCCGCCGTCGGCTCGTTGATGATGCGCAGCACTTCAAGCCCCGCAATCTTGCCCGCGTCTTTCGTCGCTTGCCGCTGGCTGTCGTTAAAATAGGCGGGAACGGTGATGACGGCTTGCGTGACTTTTTCGCCGAGATAGGCTTCGGCCGTTTCCTTCATCCTGATGAGGATAAAGGCGGAAATTTCGCTCGGGCTGTAATTCTTGCCGTTGGCCTCGACCCACGCGTCGTTGTTGGAGTTCTTGATGATTTTGTAAGGGACGAGGTCGATGTCCTTTTGCACCATCGGATCGTTGAAATTGCGGCCGATCAAACGCTTGATGGCAAACAACGTGTTCGAGGGATTTGTCACCGCCTGGCGTTTGGCGCTTTGGCCGACAAGGCGCTCGCCGCTGCCCGTGAAGGCGACGATCGAAGGCGTTGTGTTCGAGCCTTCGGCGTTCGGAATGACTTTCGCCGTCGCGCCTTCCATGACGGCGACGCAGGAGTTGGTGGTGCCAAGATCGATGCCGATAACTTTTGCCATGTTCGTTTTCCTTTTTTCATCAAACGGTTGTGGCCCCTGACGAGTCCGAACCGCAGTCTGAGGGTTAATATAGGGATGATTTTCGCGGGTGCAATGGAGTCGGCGGATATTTTAAGGCTAAAAAACCCTTAATTTTCAGGCTTCCGTATCCACTTTCGGCATGGCGGGGCCTCCTTTCGCCACGGCCACGAGCGCTTCGCGCAGCAGGCGATCCTGAATCATGTATCCGGCCTGAATGACCTGTACCACCGTGCCGGCGGGCTGATCCGTGTCTTCCATTTCCATCATCACGCGGTGAAAATGCGGATCGAACATTTGTCCGAGCGGATCGATTTTCTTGATCCCGAAGCGTTCGAACGTTGCCAGCAACTGGCGCTCGGTCGCTTCCACGCCCATAACAAGATTCTTAAGCGCCTCATCATTGCCGTTTTCCCTGGGAATGGCGTCCAGCGCGCGGCGAAAGTTGTCCGCCACAATCAGCATTTCCTTGGCGAAGTTGCTGATCGCGTATTTGCGCGTGTCGTCGATTTCCTTTTGCAGGCGGCGGCGCGTGTTTTCGGCTTCCGCCATCGCGCGCAGCGCCCTGTCCTTCAGGTCCGCGATCTCTTTTTGCGCGGCTTCCAGCGCGGGCGTTTCCACAGTCCCGGCCTGCGTTTCCGGAACGCCTGCCGCCGCCCTGTTTTCTTCTTCCGTTGCCGGATTGACGGCATCATCGGCCGTTTCGGCCGAAAAGGGTTTTGCCTCGGTCTGTTTGTGCTTCTGTTTCGTCATCCATCTTCCCTTTAGAGAGCGTTTCCCTTCTATCTTCCCCGGGGCCATGTTACAAGTTTTCCGGACAAGCCGCTATGTGGGCGGAATTGCCGGTTTTTCAAGAGCATTGCGGTTATGCCGGACAAAAACCTGTTAACCATAAAGACTGTCGGCGTTATCGTCGGGCTCGATCTTGTGGGCGACGCGCTGATCAAACTGCCTTTTCTTCGCGCGTTGCGCGCGGCGTGGCCGGAAGCGCACATCCACTGGATCACAAGCAAAGGCCCGACGGCTTACAACGGGCCGCTGCGCGAAGTGACAAAGCATTTAATTGACTTTATTCACGAGCAACCGGCATGGCTTTTGAAGACCGAGCCCCGAACCCCGAGCCCCGAACCCCGTTTCGACCTTCTGATCGACACGCGCAATCGCTGGCCCGAAGCGATACAGGCGCGGCGAAACGCGCCTCATGGATTGTTCATCGCGCCGGCGTTCCGTTTTCTTTTTTCGGACCGCCGTCCTTCGCTGTTCCAGCCGCGTCCGCCGCATCTGGTTGACCGGCTTTTGCAGCTTGTCGAATTAGCGGGTGGCGGTCGGTCCATGGCTACGGGGCAGTTGCCTGTTCCCGAAGATATGCTGGCCAGGGCGCGGCAGATCATGCCGGAAGGGCCTGTTTATATCGGCTTTGCGCCGGGCGCGGGCAACATGATCAAGGCTTGGCCGCGCGAACGTTTCGCGGCGCTTGCCGCGATGCAGGCCGCGAAAAACCGCGTTCCCGTTTTTCTTCTGGGGCCCCAGGAACAGGACTGGCTCGAGGACTTGAAGGCCGCCGTGCCAACGGCCCTGTTTCCGCTTCAGGCCTATGAGGTTTGGGGCGACAAGGCGTACAGCATCGAGAAGACGCTGGCCGTGGGCAGTAGGCTAAACGTGGCTGTGGTTAACGACAGCGGCACGAGTCATATGCTGGCGGCCGTGGATTGTCCCCTTATGAGTCTTTTCGGCCCCACCTCTCCGGCCAAGCTGGCGCCGCGCGTGACGCATAGTTTCGTCGTTAACGCGCAAGATTACGGCGGCAACGCAATGGAGGCCATTCCGGTGGCACCGGTCAATCTTATGATTAATAAGGTAATTTTATTACGAAAGAGGGGATGAAACAAATAAATTTGTTGAATTAACCAATAAGGGACAATAAGTTGCTTAAATTGGTTATCCGGAGCACAAAGAGGAAAAAATGACCTCAGAAAACCCTCATAATATCGGTATTGAAACAACGAGTTGCACTATACATTTTTCCGCTGATCAAATTTACAGAATAGAGCACAATCCGGCGCCAACGACGAAATTTTTCGACACCTTGCCTGTCCCCAGCAATGAAAGGCGGTCGCAAATTGAGACTACTCTTCAAAGAGGAAAAAAGCTGCGCGTCAATATGGCGGAGTTGGCCTGTTTAATTGATCCTGAAATAGCTGCTCTTTGCGGTATTCCGGTTTCAAAAGAGCTTCAGTGCCTGTGGCCTTGCTTTAACGGTCGCATTCAGACAGCACTAAAGAACGAATGCGCTACTATTCTTTCGTTTATTAAAAAGAGCGAGGTGAGCCTGCCACCAACCCTTCCGGAAAAAAGCCCCCGGAAACTCGGGGCTAATTCTTTCCGCATTTAAGGCCTGTTTAGACGTTAATTGCAGCTTTCATCTTCCTTTTTCGATTGCCGGTAAACGGCAACTCCTGCCGCGTGGCTCTAGGTTAGCTTTACCTAGAAAGCGCTCATAGCCAGCCGCGCACCAATCGTAACCGCCTGAAAAACAAAAACTAATCTCTTTGGCACAGAGTCTGCATCCAGGCTCATGGGAACGCCCCTGTTCCCTTCGTCAAGGCATTGGAAAAGAAGAGATTCATCATGCAGGCCGCCAGTCTCGTCCTGACCTCCTATCAAGACTCGCTAGCGAGATCTCTCGACATCGTGGCGAACAATATCGCCAACAGCAACACCACGGGTTTCAAGCGCGAGGACATCCAGTTCGACACGGTCCTTTCCCGCATGGATAGCAGGGAAAGTTTGCACTTTGCCGTCGACCACGGCACGTACCGCGACACGGCCCAGGGGCCTATGTATACAACCGGCAACCCGTTCGATATCGCCATTCAAGGCCCCGGGTACTTTCCCGTCCAGACAGACCAGGGCATTCGCTACACGCGGGCCGGGGCGCTTGTTTTGAACGGCCAGGGCGAACTTGTGAACGGCGCCGGCGACCTCATTCTCGGCGACGGCGATCAGCCCATCACCTTTCCCGAGGATGCCCAGAACATCCACATCACGAACGACGGGGTCATTACGGCCACATCCGGCAGCGGCTCGGACGTCATCCAGATCGGAAAGCTTAGGGCCGTCACGTTCGCCAACGAACAGGAACTGCAAAACGTCGGGAACAGCCTTTACAGCACCAATCAAACGCCTGAACCCGATGCAAAAAGCAAAATAGTCCAGGGCATGATCGAGCAATCCAATGTCCGGTCCGTCAACGAGATGACGACGATGATCGAAATTATGCGCTCCTATCAGGTTACGGTTCGTCTTCTGGACACGGAACACAAGAGGCAAAAAGACGCCATCGCGCGGCTTGTCAAGGCCACGGCCTAGGGAAAGGATGAGACCATGAGAGCACTCAGCATCGGCGCCACGGGCATGCACGCCCAGCAGCTTAACGTCGAAGTGATTTCCAACAACATCGCCAACCTGTCCACGACGGGCTTTAAGCGTTCGCGCGCCGAGTTTCAGGACATGCTTTACGAAAACCTGCGTCGCGTGGGCTCGCCTTCGACGGACAGCGGCACTCTTCTCCCCTCGGGACTCCAGGTGGGGTTGGGCGTCCGGCCCGTGGCGACGTACCGCATCAACGAGCAAGGCAATATCAACATGACGGACAACCCGTACGATATCGCCATCAGCGGACGCGGGTTCTTTCAGGTCCAGCAAGCCGACGGCACGACCGCTTATACGCGCGCGGGTTCGCTTCAGTTGAATCAGGACGGCCAGCTGGTGACGGCGGACGGTCTGGAAATCGTTCCCGCGATCACCGTGCCAAGCAACGCCATTTCCGTCAGCATTAACGCCAGCGGTCAGGTTTCCGCGACCATCGACGAGCAAACTACCGTGCAAAACCTCGGCCAGCTTCAGCTGGCCACGTTCGTCAATCCGGCAGGCCTGGAGGCTATCGGCGACAACCTGTTGATCGAAACGGAGGCGTCGGGTTCACCTGTCGTCGGCAACCCGCAAGCCGCCGGTTACGGTCATCTGATTCAGGGCGCTTTGGAGACGTCCAACGTCAACATCGTGTCGGAAATAACGTCGCTGATCACCGCCCAGCGCGCCTACGAAATGAATTCGAAGGTCATCAAAACGGCGAACGAAATGATGTCGACCGTCAGTCAGCTGAGTTAAGACCATGAAAGCTTTTTCCGGCCTTCTTGTTTGCCTGTTTCTTCTGGGAGCGTTCCCCGCCCGGGCGGACGAATCCTTAAAGGCCGTGGCCTTGCGCCCGCCCGCCGAGGTCGGCCGCGCGGCGATCCGGCTCAGCGACGTTTTTGCCAACGTGCCCGAAGGCATCGACGGCGATATCGCCGCCGCGCCCGCGCCGGGAAAAAGCGTGACCTACAACGCGCGAATTCTGGGCGGTCTTGCGGAGAAATACCGTCTTGACTGGCGGCCGCAAAGCCTTGCCGACAAAATCGTTCTGACTCGCGCGTCGCAGCGCATTACGCAGGATATGATCCGCGACGCCATCGTCGAAAAGCTGAAGGAAAAGAACATCAACGGCAAGGCGGAAATACAGTTCGACAACCGCCATCTTGGGGTGAACCTTCCCATGGAAAGCTCTCCTGAATTCGAGTTAAGCAATTTCGATATCGACCCGGCGGGAAAGCGCTTCCGGACCGATCTTGTGGCCATGGCTGGCGCGTCGCCCGTCGTTTTGGCCGTTACCGGACGGATAACGCTCTATCGCGACATACCGGTTTTGGCCCGGCGGCTTCCGTCGGGAACGGCCGTGAGCGAGGCCGACGTGACATGGACGGCCTTCCCCGAAGACCGTCTGGCCCCCGATGCCGTTGTTGATTCTTCGCAAATGGTTGGGCGCGCGCTGCGCCGCGATACCGCCGAAGGAACGCCTCTTCACAGCCGCGACTTGATGGAGCCGCGCCTTGTCGCGCGCGGAAAGCTTGTCATTCTCAAGATTCAAAACCCCCATCTTCTTATCACGGCGCAAGGCCGCGCCCTGCAGGACGGCGGCATCGGCGACACCGTGACTGTGACCAATACCCAAAGCAATCGCGTGGTGAGCGGCGTCGTTGAATCGCCCGGCGTCGTGCGCATTCAAACGGCCCAAAAAGTCGCGTCGATCGATCAAGAGAAAGGCAGACCATGATAAAACGTTCACTCTGTCGCGCCGTTCTCATGATTGCCGCCGCCCTCGGCCTTTCGGCCTGCAACGCCTATAGCCGCCTGAACGAAGTCGGCTCGCAACCCAGGCTGGCGTCGATCCAGGACCCGAGCCGGATTTCCGGCGTCACGCCCGTCAAGATGCCTATGCCCGCGCCGACGCTCGCCGAGCGCCAGCCCAACTCGCTGTGGATGACGGGTTCGCGAGCTTTCTTCCGCGACCAGCGGGCCAGCCGCGTAGGGGACATACTTACCGTCGTCATCAGCATCGACGAAAAAGCCGAAATTGAGAACGAGACCAAGCGGTCGCGATCGAACACGGAAGACGCCGATTTGACCAACTTCCTCGGTTACGAATCCCACCTGCACAACCTGTTGCCCGACGCCGTTTCGCCGACGTCCGTCATTTCCGGCGGCAGCACGAGCGCCAGCAACGGCAAGGGTTCGGTGGACCGTTCCGAAAAAATCAACCTGCGCGTCGCCGCCACCATCACGCAGGTGCTGCCAAACGGCAATCTGGTGCTTGCCGGAAAGCAGCAAGTCACCGTCAACTATGATCTGCGCGAGCTGCTTGTTACCGGCGTCATCCGGCCCGAAGACATAAGTTCCGAAAACACCGTGACCTACGACCAGATCGCGGAAGCGCGCATTTCCTACGGCGGGCGCGGCCACATTCAGGATGTGCAGCAAGCCCGCTATGGCCAGCAAATCTTTGATATCCTGATGCCGTTCTAAAATTTAAAGCCGGGGGCGGCGCTTTCCGCCCCCGCCTGTTGCCATGAACGGACGCCTCCGCCATGATGCGCGTCATGGCCGACTCACCCCATCGCATAGCCCTGGCGCTTGGCGCCAATATCGGCGACAGGCTTGCCGCCTTGCGCGCGGCGCGGGAGGGATTGGCGCGCTATATGACGCTCGAGGCGCTTTCGAATATTTATGAAACCCCTCCCGCTTATGTCACGGATCAGCCGCCTTTTTTGAACGCGGCCTTGACCGGAAAGACGCTTTTGGACCCCCTGGCGCTCTTGTTAACGATCAAGGAAATCGAGCGCCATATCGGCCGCAAGCCCACGTTCCGTAACGGTCCGCGGGTCATTGACATCGACATCCTTTTTTATGACGATCTTCGGATGCAAACGCCGGAACTCACGATCCCCCACCCCGCGATGGCCGAGCGCTTTTTCGTGCTCCGGCCTCTGGCCGACGTTGCGGGTGACTGGATTCACCCGGTCACAAGGCAAACGGTAAACGGCATGCTGTCCGCCCTGCCGGGCAGCGACGGCGCGCAGAAAATCAGCGAGGCTTTGTAGACGTGCCGCCCGTTCCCGCCATTCCCGATCTTGGCCGCCGCCCGCTTGTTATGGGCGTTGTCAACATGACGCCGGATTCCTTTTCGGGCGACGGGCTTTTGAACGAGCCGGATTACGTCACCGCCGCCGTCGCGCAGGCGGAAAGAATGGTGGCCGACGGCGCGGATATTCTCGATATCGGCGGCGAAAGCACGCGTCCGGGCGCGGAACCCGTAAGCGCCGAAGAGGAAATTCACCGCACCGCGCCCGTCATCGCCGCTATTCATGCCAGGCTGCCCGCCGTGCCCCTGAGCATCGACACCATGAAGCCGGACGTCGCAACCATCGCGCTTAAGGAAGGCGCATCCATCATCAACGACATTTCGCGCATGAAGCAGGATCTGGCCATGCTCAGGCTGGCCGCCTCGTCGGGCGCCTATCTCGTGATCATGCACAACCGGACCATCGAAGGCGCCGT
The DNA here is from genome assembly GCA_040773965.1 of Alphaproteobacteria bacterium. Lineage (GTDB taxonomy): Bacteria > Pseudomonadota > Alphaproteobacteria > UBA9219 > UBA9219 > JAXGVG01. Next base: position 11,050 of record JAXGVG010000035.1, read on the forward strand.
TTCCCTGACGCCGCGCATCGGCGGCGAGTACCTCGCCCCCACATACGAAAACGTCGTTTCGGACGTCGTGCGCGATCTGCACGCGCTGGCGGAACGGGCAAAAAACACCGGCGTTGCCGCCGACCGCATCATCCTCGACCCCGGCCTCGGGTTCGGTAAAACCGTCGAGCAAAACCTTCTTTTGATCAATGAAATGGACAAGCTGACGAGCCTTGGCTATCCGCTGCTGGCGGGGCCTTCGCGCAAAAGCTTCATTGGCCGCGTTCTGGACTCGACGCCGGAGGACCGCCTTGAGGGCACCGGAACGGCCATCGCCATTTGCACGCTGCGCGGCGCGTCGATTTTGCGCGTACACGACGTCAAGCCCATGGCCCGCGTCGTCAAAATGGTCAGCTCCATTATTGCGACGTCGTGACGCCATTCCGGTCAATGCGCCTCGGCCCAGTTTTTGGCGTGGCCGGCTTCGGCTGCCAGCGGCACTTTAAGATTAACGGCTGGAAGCGGCGCTTCCTGCATAATTTCCTTAACCAGTCTGGCCGTCGCCTCGATCTCCTTTACGGGCACTTCGAACACCAGTTCGTCGTGCACTTGCAAAAGCAGCTTCGCCTTAAGCTTGGCCGCGCCCAAAGCGGGCGGAATCCGGATCATGGCGCGCTTCATGATGTCGGCGGCCGTTCCCTGGACCGGCGCGTTGATGGCCTGCCGCTCGGCGGCGTTGCGGCGCACCGCGTTCTTTTCCGCGATACCCGCGATATGGACCCGCCGCCCGAAGAGCGTTTCGACATAACCGTGTTTGTGCGCGAACGCTTTCGTTTCTTCCATCCAGTCGCGCAATTCGTGGAAACGGTCGAGGTACTGGCGGATGAACTCGTTCGCCTCTCCGGGCGTATAGCCGATCTGCTTGGCAAGCCCGAAGCCGCTGATGCCGTAAATAATGCCGAAATTGATGGCTTTGGCCTGGCGGCGTTTTTCCGGCGTTATTTCCTTGAGGGGGATGTTGAAGACCTGGCTGGCGGTCAGCGCGTGGATGTCGACGCCGTCGTGGAAGGCCTGAATGAGAGCCTGGACGTTCGCTATTTCGGCCGCCAGCCGCAGTTCGATTTGGGAATAGTCCACGGACAAAAGTTCGTGCCCTTCGGGGGCCACAAAAGCGCGGCGGATGGCCCGGCCGTCTTCGGTGCGGATGGGGATGTTCTGGAGATTGGGGTCCGTGGAGGACAGGCGGCCCGTTGCGGCCCCAACCATCGAAAAAGAGGTGTGTACGCGCCCCGTTCGCGCGTCGATCTGGTCCGGAAGCGCGTCCGTATAGGTCGATTTCAGCTTCGCCAGCGCCCGCCAGTCCAGCGTTTTAACCACGATTTCATGGCCCATTTCGGCCAGCGGCTCCAGCACGTCGACGCTCGTCGAATACGCGCCCGTTTTTCCCTTGCTTCCGCCCTGCAGACCCATTTCGTCGAACAAAACCTCGCCAAGCTGCCTGGGCGAGCCGACGTTGAAGGGGTGGCCCGCGAGGGCGTGTATTTCGGCCTCCAGCGCCTGCAGGCGGCCCGCCAGTTCGCCGCTTTGGGCCCTTAAGATAGCCGGGTCGATCCGCACGCCGCAGGTTTCCATGCCCGCCACGACCGGAACGAGGGGCCGCTCGATCCTCTCGTACACGCTCATGACGTGCTGTTGGGCCGCCATGGGCCTGAGCAAAAGCCAGAGGCGCAGCGTGTAATCCGCGTCCTCGGCGGCGTAATCCTTCGCCCTTTCGAGCGGCACGCGGTCGAAGGTCGTTTTGTTGCGGCCCGTTCCAACCACGTCGTCATAGGAGACCATTTTGTGCTGGAAATGCTTCAGGGCAAGCTCGTCGAGCCCGTGCCCGTGCAGCCCCGCGCCCAGCACATAGGACAAAAGCATCGTGTCGTCGTACGGCTCGACGCGCAGCCCGTGCTGTTCGAGCGCCTGCTGGTCGAATTTCAAATTATGCGCGATCTTCAGGACGGCGGGATCAACCAGCAAATCCTTCAGCGCGGCAACCAGATCCTTGATGCCGATTTGTTTCGGCGCTTTCGCGTCTTCGAAAGCGAAGCCGTTCGGCGTCGATGCGGGATCGACGTGGTTCAGCGGCACGTAACAGGCCTTGCCGGGCGCCGTCGCCATCGACACGCCGACCAAAAGCGTCGTGGACGGCGTCAGGGAATTGGTTTCCGTGTCGATGGCCACATATCCCTGCGCCCGCGCGGCTTCCACCCAACGGCGAAGGTGCGCGGCGTCCTGCACAAGCTCATAGTGAACGGGCGCGTGCGTAATGTGCCTGATGTCGGGCGCGGGATCCGCGACGGGCTCTACGGAAACGCGTTTTTCCCCGTCCGTTTCCGGCTTGCTTTCCTTTGCGGCGGAAACGGGTGTTTCGGAAGCCGTCTCCAAACGCGCGAGAATGGAGCGGAAGCCCTGTTGCTGCAAAAAAGCGATCAATTCCGGCTTATGGTCGATGCGCGCCTGCAATGTCTCGAGCGGCGCGGGCAGCGGCGCCCGATCGTCGAGCGTGACGAGTTTTTTCGACAGACGGGCCTGATCGGCAAATTGGGTCAGCTGTTCCCGGCGTTTGGGCTGCTTGATTTCATGCGCGTGTTTCAGGAGGTTTTCCAGATCGCCGTAGTCGAGGATCAGCTGCGCCGCCGTTTTGACGCCGATGCCCGGCACGCCCGGCACGCCGTCGCTGCTGTCGCCCGCCAGGGCCTGGACGTCGATGACCTTATCCGGCGTCACGCCGAATTTGGCTTCGACTTCGGGCGGGCCGATCGGCACCGCTTTCATGGGATCGAACAGCTCGACGCCCGGCCTTATCAACTGCATCAGGTCCTTGTCGGCCGACACGATGCGCACGCCGCGCCCGTGTTTGACGGCTTCGCGGGCGTAGGCCGCGATGAGGTCGTCGGCTTCGAAGTTTTCAACCTCCAGAGCCGGAATGCCGTAAGCCCGCGTCGCGTCGCGGATCAGGGGAAACTGGGGGATCAGCTCCGGCGGCGGCGGGGGCCTGTGGGCCTTGTAATCCGGGTAAATGTCGTTGCGGAACGTCTTGCGCGCGGCGTCGAAAATCACGGCGATATGGCGCGCCTTCAGGTCCGTCAGCAGCTTTTGCAGCATGGTGCAAAAACCGTAGACCGCGTTGACCGGTATGCCGCCGGGGTTCGTCATGGGCGGCAGCGCATGAAAGGCCCGGAAGATAAAGCCGGAGCCGTCGATGAGGTAAAGCGTTTCGGAATGCTTCGGGTTCATGGACCTATATTAGGCATGATCGGGCTTGTATTCCTAGGCCCCCCTTCCGCGCCGGAATGGGTTGGGGTATAAAGAGCTTCTCCTTCGATTATTTGCTTTATCATGCGCGCTTCCCCGAAAACCGCACCGTTGCCGCTTCCCGATCACGCCCTTGAGGTCAAGGGGCTGATGAAAACGTATCGCGGCTCCAACCGCCTGCCGCCGAAAGAGGCGTTGAAGGGCATCGATTTGGCCATTCCGCGCGGCAGTCTTTTCGG
>JAXGVG010000036.1:0-14207 GCA_040773965.1 Alphaproteobacteria bacterium
CCGGAAAACGTCTTTTTGAAATCCCCGTTTCCGACACCCAGGCTTATAAACAATTTGGAAATGCCGTTGTAGTACCTGTTGTCGAAGCAATTGCGAAAGCTATGCAGCCCTGTATCGAGGAAGTGAGAAAGTCGGGCGCCACCGGGAAAACTCGCCGATTCCTTCCGGATACTACGGAAGACAACTATACAAAAACGGGGCGGACAGGAACCCGTGGTTGATATAGTCAGCCCATACGTCCGCAGCCGCATGATGGCCGGTATCAGGGACAAAAACACCAGGCCGGAACTTCTGATACGCAAACTCCTGTTTGTTAAAGGCTTCCGTTATCGTCTTCATGCCAAAGCATTGCCCGGCAAACCCGATCTTGTTTTTCCGCGCCTCCGCGCTGTCATATTCATTCATGGCTGTTTTTGGCACGGACATAATTGCCATTTATTCAAATGGCCAAAGTCGCGCAAGGCGTTCTGGAAAACAAAGATAATCGGAAATCGGGTTGTGGACGAACGTAGTTATAAAGCGCTCCAGAACAATGACTGGCGCATTCTGACCATCTGGGAATGCGCCATAAAAGGAAAGGAGCGACTCGATCCTGCGATTCTCGCCAACAGGATTGAAAAATGGCTTCTATCCTGTAACAAATTCAGGGAAATCAAGGGCAGGACGAGATAAAATGGCCGGAAAAAACGTGGACTGGAACGCATAAAGTGCTCGTATTGCATAGGTTTTTCGCGTTTTTGCGTGTCTGGAAACGTGGCGGGTTTTGGACATGGACGAAGAAGTCGAAAAAGAGAGCCTTCCGGCGGCGTATAAAGTGCCCGGGTTTCGTGCGCAGGCACGCGTGGAAGTGTACGAGATCATAGATCGTCCTGCGCTGGCGATCACGCTGGAACGGCGTCAAAAAAAACGGTGCGTTCCATCTGCGGCACGGTGCATCACAGCTATTATGACAAAAGATGGTTTAGCGTCCGTGACCTTGATTGCGGGGCGCACGAGGCGCATCTGGACTTCGAATATCGGCGCGCGGCGTGCCGAAAGTGCGGCGGCGTGAAGCGGGAAAGGCTCGATTTTCTGTCCGAAGACCCGCGCTATACGCAACGCTTTGCGATGAAGATCGGCGCGATGTGCCGGGTCATGACGATCAGCGACGCGGCGCACCACAACAGGTCTTACATTACACCTCACGGGCTATAACCTGGAAAAGAGAAAAATCGGGGACGCGGCGGGAGGCATTACCCTTCTGAATGCCAAAGACGACGAAGCGGCAACATGGCTTTACGCCGATCTGATGAAACACTGGAATAGAAAGCATGCGCATGCCGCATATGTTCCTTCTCTTTGCCGCTTGGAGCCTGAAGGGCAATATTGCTATGGAAACAAGATTGAGTTAGGTCAGGGAACGGACTTTCTTAAATTTCTGGAGGCCGTTTCAAAAGGCGTAGTCTATTATGACCCCGGCATCAAACTGGAAAACGTTTCAACCCCTCATCCAGTCGTGAAAAGAAGAAGCCAGTTTCGGATCAAGCCCGAAAAGCTTTCCAGTTTATATCACAACATGGAAATCGTTTATGTTTCGTCAGAACGTTCATAACCAGGGTCTTCCTTTTACACAATTAGCCGCCAATACTCCTAAAACTCCCGCATGTCCGGCACACGCTGAAAGGCTATTTTGGCGATCAGTTCCGCCGCCGAACAGCCATAGCCAATCGTGCCGCGCCCGTATTTTTCATTGAGTTTGTCGATGGCGCCGGTCAGCGCGGCCGGTTTGGGCCGGTCGAACAAGTCCGGCTGGTGCGATTCCTCGGCGGCCAGATCGGCCAGCACGACGCCGACGCGCAGCGGCTTGAAGTCCGGCGCGGCATGCCACATGGGCATGAGCGCGCGCAGCAGAAAACCGGTGTCCTGCGTCTCCCGGAAACGCCGCTCTTCCGCGTAATACCCCAAATCCTGAAGCCATTTGACGTTCAGCATCAGGCGGCGGCAGTAAAAGCCTTCGTGGCGCAGGCGCTGGGCCGCGCGCGTAAGAAGCTGGCGTATCACCGGCATCGCGCGCGCCATTGTGCGCTGCTCGGGCGGCAGAACGTGCTGGTGGCCGATGCTGCGGCGCGGATGAACGGGCGACGGCAAATCGGCCCCGTGCAGCAGCGCATGAAAACGCGCGCCTACAACGCCGTTCCAGACGCGCCGGAGGCGCCGGGCGTCCGCCGCCCACAAGTCCGCCATGCTGTGAATGCCCGCGTGGCGCAAACGCGCCGCCATGTTCGCGCCGATGCCGTTAATGTCTTCCGGATCCAGATGCAAAATGGCCCTCGGCAAATCCTCGGGCCTCAGGATGGTTAAACCGTCCGGCTTTTGCATGTTCGACGCCAGTTTCGCCAACAACCGGTTCGCCGCGATCCCGATGGAGCTTGTCAGCGAAGCGCCCACGTTGCCGTGAATGGCGGCTTTCATGGCCAGCCCCAGCGCTCGCGCTTTCGCCGGTTCCTGCTGCACGCGATCGAGACGGCACGCAACCTCGTCGATCGACATCACGTCTTCGACAGGAACGCAGCTTTCAATCGCTTCCAGAATGCGGTGGTGGTATTCGACATAAAGCCTCGGACGCGCGGAAACGATATGCAGCGCCGGGCACATCTGCCTGGCTTCGCGCACCATTGTGCCGGTCTTGATGCCGAAGGCTTTGGCGGGATAACTTGCCGCAATGACGCATGTGGTGTCCGCCTGCATCGGCACGACCGCCACCGGTTGGCCGCGCAAGGCCGGGTTTTCCTGCTGTTCGCAGGAAGCGAAAAAGCTGTTCAGGTCCAGAACCAGCCACCGCAGGCCGCCGGACGTTGAAGCGTCCCCACGAATGTTCATGATATGTTCTATACACCCTTGCTGCCTTTCGAATCAATGAGAGCTTTTTATCTTTACAATTCAAATAGTTGCTGAATAGCAACAGCGAGTGAAATTTGCGACACCCCTCATCACACTTTTAACAGAATGCGGCATTATGCCGTTCCTGAAAACAACGGGTTATTGCGTCATGCGCACACGAATTTGGACACTTATTATCGGCTTTGCCCTGACGTTCGCCGCCGCGCCGGTCATGGCGCAAGACGAGATTGCAGCGGCGCAGGCCATCGCCGGATTCTGGCTTACGGAAGACAAAGAAGCCGTCGTCGAGCTTTATCCCTGCGACCATAAAGTATGTGGCCGCTTCCGCTGGCTGAAGGACGACAGCCTTGAAAATCCTTCGCTCGACGACAAAAATCCCGATCCTGCCGATAAATTGCGCCCGTTATGCGGCATGCAGTTCATGGGCGGCTTTACGCCCATGGGACACGGCTATTTTACGGATGGCTGGATTTACAGCCCGCGTCACGGCAGAAACTTTAACGCAAAGCTTATCCTGAAAGAACCGGACAAACTCGAATTGTACGGTTACTTCCTGATAACCCTGTTCGGCGAAAGCCAGGTGTGGCAACGGCTTGAAACGGCGCCCGCATGTCCGCTGCTTGAGGCGGCCTCGGTTAAAGAAAATCTTCACGCCGGTCATGAAAAATAAAAAATTGCATAGCCGCGTATGCCCCTAATACACGGCGCTTTAAGCATAGCGTGCGCATACTGGGAAAACATTGACATCCCTTTTTCAGACAGGCGCGCGGATCATGAAATACGCTCTTCACTTCGGACCGGAATCCCTCAACATTCATTTGGAGGGAGCGTTTACTTTTTTCGACTCCCGGGCTTTTCGCCGCCTCTTGGGCACGCTCGGACTCAACAGCGCGCGCGACGAAATCCGGCTGAACGTCGAAAAACTGGAATCCATCGATTCAACGGCGCTCGGCCTTTTGCTGAACGCGCACGATATGGCCAAGAAAAACCGCCGCTCGCTTGTTTTCGAAGGACCGCAAGGACAGGTGTTGCAGGCCCTTACGGGCGCGGCGCTTTGCAACGCGCTTAACATCGCGGGTTGACAGCCGAAACTTTCTTTTCCTTCCTACAGTTGACTTCGGACCATGCGGCGGGAATGATCCGCGCCATGACGGATTTTTCATGCGCCGAATCTTTTGTGGATCACGTGCTGACGCGCCTTTACGAAGACGTGCATACGGCTGTCACCGACAATTACGATCGGGGACGTTTTTCGTATGACGGCGTCGACCGATCCCGTTCCACCTACTTCGAGCTTCATATCGCGGCGTTGAAGGCCCTCCTCCGCCACAGCGACGCGCTTTTCCGCACCTACACGCTTCTCGAAGAAAACGAGTCCAAAAAACTTTTCATCGAGCTTTTGCGTTACCGGCTTTCAGGTCATAAGCACGTCAAACTTTCCACAAATACGCCCGCCTATTGGGAAAAGGACCGGCAATCCATCGCCATGCCCTGGACGCCTTCGGCGCTGGGCATCAAAAACATCGTCGGCGGCGATCTGCAGCACCGGGAATTCGCTTTCGAGGGCAAGACGATCAAACTGGACGGCGGCAGCGGCAGCGTTTTATGGCCCTTCCTTCTCAAGCAATATTTCTTTGAACGCGGCGGAGTCCGTATCCGGCCCGAGCCGGGCGATCATGTCATCGACGCGGGATCCTGTCTTGGGGACACGTCGCTGGCGCTCGGCTGTTCGGCGGGGCCGGAAGGCCGGGTTTATCTTTTCGAGATGCTGGACGCGCACCTGAAGGCCAGCGCCTTTAACATCGCGCAAAATCCGGGGCTGGCGCATTTCAAGACGTTCGCCTGCGGCCTGTCGGACACGGTCTTCACGCCGCCGCAAAAGCCGCCGGTCGAAGGGCGTTACCTTCCCGGTTTCAACTTGCCCGCGAACAATGACGTTTTTCCGACAACCACGCTGGATTGCCTTGTGGCTTCAGGCGAGATACCCCGCGTCGATTTCATCAAGATGGATATCGAAGGATCGGAACTGAAGGCCTTGCACGGCGCCGAAAAAACGCTACGGCGATTCAAGCCACGATTGGCGATTTCACTTTATCACGACGTCAACCATTTTTATTCCATTCCGCTTTTTCTGGTGTCCTTGGGGCTTGGATACCGTTTCCATCTCGCCCATTACACCATCCACGCCGGCGAAACGATTCTTTATGCAGCGGCGGACGCTAAGGCTTCCGCGCCTGTTCAAGGAGCCTGATAACCTCTTCATCGGACGTTTGGCTGAAGTCTTCATAAAAACTGCCGACGCCATAAAAAAACGGCGGCGATTGCAGGCAGACGACCTCGTCCGCCTGATAACGAACCAGATCGCAAGCCGACTGCGGCGCCACCGGCACGGCCACGACCAGAAAGGCGGGGTCTTGCCGCACCACGGCCATCGCCGCCGCGCGCATGTCCGCGCCCGTGGCCATCCCGTCGTCGACCAGAATGACCGTGCGCCCCTGAATCTCCGGGGCCGGACGTCCGTCACGGTAAGCCTCGTTGCGGCGGTTCAGTTCCTCCGTCTCCCGCGCCATTACGGCATCGACGGTTTCCTTTGAAATGTTCAGATGGCCGATAATGTCTTCGTTAAGAAGGCTAACGCCGTTTATGGCCACGGCCCCCATCGCCAGTTCCTCGTCGCCCGGCACGCCAAGCTTCCGGACCAGCATAAGGTCCAGCGGCCAGCCCAGGGCCCGGGCTACCTCGAAGGCCACGGGCACCCCGCCGCGCGGCAAGGCCAATACGATCCCCTTCGCCCTGTCCTTATAGGCGGTGAGGACTTGCGCCAGATGTTTCCCGGACTCGCGCCGATTGGAAAAACGATCGGCCATGCGAATGCACCTTTTTTAAGAACAAATTTTTATTCTAATTCAGTATTGCTTCTTTTAACACCCCCTGCTTTAAAAAAGGCATGGCCCTCGTTCAAGCCTCTCAAACGCTTGTCGTTTTCGCCCTCGAGGACGAGGCGCGCGACCATTTTAACGACTTCCCCCGCCTCTACTGCGGCGTGGGAAAAGTCAACGCCGCCTATCGCCTGACGCGGCGGCTGGCCGAATGGCGCGCAAAGCGCGGCGATCAACCACGGTTGGTTCTCAACATGGGAACCGCAGGATCGTCCCACTTCAAGGCCGGAAGCGTCGTGAACTGCACGCATTTCATTCAGCGCGACGTCGACGCCACCGCGCTCGGCCACCCCATGCACGTCATCCCTTTCGACGAAACGCCTCAAATCCTTAAAAACGGCCAACGCTTCGGCGCCCATCCGGAAGCCATCTGCGGCAGCGGCGACAGCTTTGTGACAAGCGGCGATATGGCTCATTGGAACGTCGTGGATATGGAGGCTTATGCGCTCGCCAAGGTTTGCTGGCTTGAAAACGTTCCTTTCGCCTGCATCAAGTACATCAGCGACGGCGCGGACACGGACGCCGCCGGGTCGTGGCAGGAACAACTGGAAAAAACGGCTCAAAACCTTCGTTCGGTTCTGGACGAACTGCAAATGATCGCCGTTTGAAATCCTGAATCGCCGATGGAATCATCGCGGCAAAAAGTTTTTGCTAAGACCGTACATGCAAATCCCTTTCTAACATGTTGGAATGAATCTGTTTTTCATGTGCGCCGCAAAAACGCTTTGCCGCAATCGAATCCATTTTCACGGCATAAAAATCTAACCGACTGAATTTCTTTGTGGATTGGACGTCAGAACGCTTGCAAGAATCAAACGAAAGGATTCATATGTTGGCGCGACGTGCACGCGATTCTCTTGCAGGAGGAAGTCTATGATCAATTTGTCCATGGCCGAACCGGATAATCTTCTCCATCCACGCATTTCCGTGGTTGGCGTCGGTGGCGCCGGTGGAAACGCCATTAACAACATGATCCGCTCGAATCTGGAAGGCTGCGACTTTATCGCGGCCAACACGGATTCGCAGGCGCTTGCGCAATCGCTTGCCGCGCGCAAAATCCAGCTTGGCGTGAACCTTTCGCGTGGCCTCGGCGCGGGATCGAAACCCGAAGTCGGCCGCGCCGCCGCAGAAGAACAGCTTCCCGACATCCTCGCGCTTCTCGAAGGTTCCGACATGCTTTTCGTCACCGCCGGCATGGGCGGCGGCACGGGCACGGGCGCCGCGCCGGTCATCGCCCGCGCCGCTCGCGAAAGCGGAATCCTGACCGTCGGCGTCGTCACGAAGCCTTTCCATTTCGAAGGCAGCCATCGCATGCGTCAGGCCGAAGGCGGCATCGCCGAGCTTCAGCAATACGTCGATACCCTCATCGTCATCCCGAACCAGAACCTCTTCCGCATCGCGAACGAGCGCACGACGTTCGCCGAAGCTTTCCGCCTGGCGGATGAAGTGCTGCATTCGGGCGTGCGCGGCATCACCGATCTTATGGTCATGCCCGGCTTCATGAATCTCGACTTCGCCGACGTGAAAACGGTCATGGGCGAAATGGGCAAGGCCATGATGGGTACCGGCGAATCCGAAGGCGACAACCGTGCCATCCGCGCCGCCGAAGCCGCCATCTCCAACCCGCTGCTCGACGACATCTCGATGAAAGGCGCGAGGGGTGTGCTTATCAATATCACGGGCGGTCTCGATATGACCCTGTTCGAGGTCGATCAGGCCGCAAACCGCATCCGCGAGGAAGTCGATCCCGAGGCCCAGATCAAGGTCGGCTCGACTTTAGGCGAAGCGCTCGAGGGACGCATCCGCGTTTCCGTCATCGCCACGGGTATCGACGCCGCGCTGGCCGAACAGCAAAAACAACGCTCAACGACCACATCGGCGCAAGCCCCTGTTCGCATTGTCACCGAACCGCCGCGCCGCGCCGCCGTCGCCACGGCGCCGAAAGCCCCGGCCGCGCCTCCGCAACAGGCCGCTCCGGCAGCCGCCGCGCCACAGCCGCAGCAAAGCGTCAACATCTCGACCTCTTACTTCGCCATGCCGACGGCGGTAACGCCGCAGATAGTGGCCCAGCAGCAAGCGGCCGCTGAAGAACCCGAAGCGCCCATCGAGGTCGCGCCCGTCGCCGAAGAAAGCCCGAAACCGGCTCCGGCCACGGTCGCGCGCCAGCCCGAGAAACAGGCATCGGCGCCCGCGTCCTATACCTCTCCGCGCGCCACGGTTACGCAATCGCCGCTCCGCCAGCCCGTGCAGCGCACGATCCCGCCCGCTGCCACGCAGCGAAGCGATAACGCGCGTGGAGAAGGCGATATGCGGGTTACCCAGCTGACAACCGCCCCGGCGGCCGCATCCACGCATATCAACCATCGCTCTCAATCGCTGTTCCAGCGAATCACAGGCTTTGGGATGGTGCGGCCTTCCTCCGCGCGCGAGGCCGAGGAAGCCGAGATGGAGGTCATTGAGGCGGCCCAGGCGCGCCTGAGCGTCGATCCTGCCGACCGCCCTGCCATCTCCGGCGAGTCACAAGACATGCTTGACATACCCGCATTCCTTCGGCGGCAGACGAACCACTAATAATCATCAGAATCGTTACGAAAGAGAGCGCGTCTCAGGCCGCTCTCTTTTTCTTTTTTTATCAATCGCTTGCTAATGTAACAAAGCGTAACCACTCTTGAATTTCTTTTATTAACCCTAAGGAATACAAAAGCTAAGTCTTTGATTCGAAAGAAAAGCGTTTATGTGCCCCTTTGACCATTCTCCCATGACGAAAATCGGCGTTGCCACTGGCTCAAGCGTTGCTACCGCCCAGCGCACGTTGAGCGGCGCCGTACAATGCACGGGTATCGGCGTTCACTCCGGCGAAAAGGTCACTATGCGCCTTTTGCCCGCCGAACCGGACACCGGCATCGTTTTTATCCGCACGGACCTTATGAACGGAGCCCGTTCGATCCACGCGCGCTGGGATCATGTCGTCGATACGCAGCTTTGCACCGTCGTCGGCAACGAACACGGCGGCAAGGTTGCCACGATCGAACATCTTATGGCCGCGCTGCGCGCCGCCGACGTCGATAACGTGACGATTGAAATCGACGGGCCGGAAGTTCCCGTTATGGACGGCAGCTCGGACGCTTTCGTTTTCCTCATCGAAATGGCAGACGTCGCGGAACAGAACGCTCCGCGCCGCGATATCGTCGTTCTCAAACCCGTCGAAGTGGAATGCAACGGCAAACGCGCCAAAATCGCGCCGGCCGACGTCAGCAGATTCAGCTTTGACATCAAGTTCGATCAAAAGCTGATCCGTCACCAGCATTACGATTTTGTCCTGACTCCCGGCGGATTTAAAAAGGAAATCGGTCGTGCGCGCACCTTCGGCTTTTACGAGGAGATCGATCATTTGCAACGTCTCGGTTTTGCACGCGGCGGTTCGCTTCGCAACGCGATCGTCATCAAGGGCGACGCCGTGTTGAACGAGGACGGCCTTCGTTTCGATGACGAGTTCGTACGCCACAAAGTCCTCGACGCCATCGGCGACCTCGCGCTGGCCGGAGCCCCTGTGCACGGACACTTCGAAGGCAGCTGCTCGGGCCATGCCCTTAACAACAAGTTGTTGAGAGCTCTCTTCGCCGACCCTACATCTTGGCGCTTTGCCTGAGACTCAACGCGAAATAATATTTCAGTTGTTAACCATAAACCCTAAGCATGGTTAACAGAACCTCGATTCGAAGAATTGTATGTTATTGATTTTGCTTAGAAAACAATTACGCTGCGTGAAAGTTTTGTAATATTCCCTAATAAATGGTATATACTTACTTATGTCAGGCAGGCGACCTTGGCAATAAGTGGCGGGCGAAAGCCAGTCATTTCCCTTTCGCAACAAACCTTTGAGCGCGTCAGCAGCTAAGGCGCGGCAGGGCGTCTTGTAAGGAGAAAGGGACCCACTTTTTGTCACGATTGTCTGTTAAGCAATCTCGTTCCGGTGCGTAACCGTTTTTTCTTCAGCGGGGGTTCAATCAACATGGCAGAAAAGTTGGAATTCAAAAAAGGCGATTTCGTCGTATATCCGGCGCATGGCGTGGGGCGCGTTGAAGGCGTTGACAGCTACGCTGTCTCGGGCCAAAGCGTTTCACTGTATTCGATCATGTTCGAGCAGGATCGCATGCGCCTCAAGGTTCCCGTCAGCAAGGCGAAGACGTCGGGTCTCCGACGCTTGAGCTCGCGCGACCGCATCAAGGAAGCGCTGTCGACGCTTCAAGGCAAATCGAAGATCCGCCGCGTGATGTGGAGCCGCCGTGCGCAGGAATATGAATCAAAGATCAATTCGGGCGATCCGGTCTCCATCGCCGAGGTTGTGCGCGATCTGCATCGCGGCGTCGACCAGCCGGAGCATTCGTACAGCGAACGCCAGATTTATCAGGCGGCGCTGGAACGTCTGGCGCGTGAGCTGGCCGCGGTCGAAAAGATCGACCAGACAAAGGCTACGCTGAAGCTGGAAGGCGTGCTCACCAAAGAGCGCGAGAAGCGGGCCGCGTAATTCTTAACCATAGCCGTCAATAAACTACCGGGCGGGGGCAACCCCGCCTTTTTTTTCGCCGATGCCCTTGAAGGCGCTTTGCCCACCGCTCTCGTCCCGGTACGGTTTGGCGACACGCAAAAACGATCCCGGAAAAACCTCGTATTTCGCAATGACGGAATCGACGAAGCCGCTGTTCTTCATCTCCTCAAGCGAGGTGTCGATCAAACGGGTTTCTGTTTTGTTCCGCTTTCCTGTCCCTAGCAAGCCAATCAATCCTCATGTATAACTAACTGTGGGTATCTTGTCACAAGCGCCTACAAAATGTTGCGTCATGGGTGATTCGTGTGTCATTGAGGGGACAGAGGTTCTTGCCATGCTATCCAACAGCGAAAAATTCGTCGATCTGGGCACACCGCGCCGCGTATGGGCCGTCGCCGCCATCCATGGCGACTGCGACAGGCTGATGACGCTTCACGACCATCTGGCGGCGCGATTCGCGGTCAACGACCGCCTTGTTTACCTCGGCAATTACCTCGGCGCCGGGGCGCGCGACAACACGGCCGTTCTGGACGAATTGCTCGCCTTTCGCGCCGCGCTTCTCGCCAAGCCCGGCATGGAACCCGGCGATATTGTCTATCTTCGCGGTCCTGCCGAGGAATCGTGGCAACGCCTGCTGCGTTTGCAGTTCGCGCCCGTTCCCGCGCATACACTTGAAAAATATCTTGAAGCCGGGGTCGAAGCCTATCTGCGACTCTATGGCATCAGCCTGAGCGACACCAAGGCCATCGCACGCGCCGATAGCGTCACCATCACGCGCTGGACAAACCAGCTTCGTGTCACGCAGCGTCTCGCTCCCGGCCACGAGCCCTTCATGAACGGCATGCGCCGCGCAGCCATTACAAGGCCGCCCCAATCCGGCGCGCAGCGCCTGTTGTTCGTCCCGGCAAGCTTCGACTCGGGGAGATCGCTTGAAGATCAAGCGGACGCGCTTTGGTTCGGCACCAATCCTTTTCACATCCCCGAACGAAGCCAACCCCTGTACAGCCGCATCGTTCGCGGCCTCGATACGGCTCGCGGCGGAGTCCAGACGGAAGGCGCGGCCGTGACGCTGGACGGCGGATGTGGCCGAGGCGGACCGCTCGTTTGCGGCTGTTTCGACGCCTTCGGCAAGCTGGCTGAAATTATCGCCGTCGGCGGCCAGGGCGCGGTCGAATCCATGCCTTACGACAAGGAGGATCGCGCACAAACGCCCCATATCGAGCCACGCCCCGTTTCCGATTACTGGACGGGCCAAATGGCGGCATCGGCATAGTTTTATTGCCGCACTCGACGCTTCCCGCCTTCTGGGCTATCACCATGTCCTTGTCTTGCAAGGTTTATGGATATGCCAGGAAAAACACAGACGAATTCTTCGAACGTTTTTGACGCGCTGGACCAGCTTCACGATCTTGTCGGCAAGGCGTTGAAAGCCGGGGCGAGCGACGCCGATGCGGTTTTGGCGGATGCGACGGCCCTGTCCGTCAGCTGGCGAGGCGGAAAGCTGGAGTCCCTTGAACAGACGGAAACCGGCGACCTTGGCTTGCGGGTTTTCATCGGCAAAAAGCAGGCGATCGTTTCCACAACCGACCGTCGCGAGGCGACATTGAACGAACTTGTCGAACGCGCCGTAGCGATGGCAAAAGCCGCGCCGGAAGATATTCATTGCGGACTGGCCGGGCCGGACGAAATCGCCAGGGATTGGCCCGTCCTTGAACTGGCCGACGATTGCACCGTCGATGCCCCCGCCCTGATCGCCCGGGCGCGCGAAGCCGAAGAAGCCGCGCTTTCCGTCAAAGGCGTCACGCAATGCGAAAGCACCGACGTTAGCGCCAGCCGGTCTACGGTCGTTCTGACCGCCAGCAACGGTTTCGCCGGGCACTACCGCCGCACGCATTACGGCGTCAGCGCCGCCGCGCTGGCCGGTGAAGGCCTGAATATGCAACAGGATTACGATTACAGTTACTGCGCCTTTCAATCGGACCTCCGGCAAGCCTCTGACGTTGGCCGCAAGGCGGGCGAGCGCGCCGTGGCCCATTTGGGCGGACGCAAGATGCCGACGGGTTCTTTCCCCGTCGTTTTCGATCCGCGCGAAGCCAGCAGCTTGCTGCATCATCTGGCCAGCGCCATATCCGGCGCGAGCGTCGCGCGCGGCACGAGCTTTTTGAAAGACTTTCTCGGCAAGGCCGTATTCCCCGGGACAGTCACGATCACCGACGATCCGTTCCGCGCGCGCGGGATTCGTTCGCACGCTTTCGACGGCGAAGGACTCCTGCCCGCCAGACATAAGATCGTCGACAAAGGCGTGTTGACGACGTGGCTTCTCGATTTGCGTTCGGCCCGCCAGCTCAAGATGAAAAGCACCGGCCACGCCAGCCGCGGCGCGGGCAGCGTTCCCGCGCCTTCGCCAAGCAATATGTATATTGAAGCCGGCGCGCTCAGTCCGCAGGAACTGATTAAGGATATCAAGCAGGGTTTTTACATCTCGGAGTTGATGGGCATGGGCGTCAACGGCGTGACGGGCGATTACAGCCGCGCCGCGCGCGGATTCTGGATCGAGAACGGCCACATCGCGTTTCCGGTCGACGAAATGACAATTGCCGGAAACCTTAAGGAGATGTTCCTTCACATGTCCCCGGCAAACGATCTGGAATTTCTTTATGGCCTCGACTCCCCGACGCTTCGCGTCGAAGGCATGACGGTAGCGGGAGTTTGACAGATGTCCGGCGGCAAAAACCCGGGAACCGGTCCCTTGCCAACCGCGATGTTCCGGCGGGAATCGGACTCGCCGCCGAACGTCCTGCGTTTCCGCACGATCTGGATTTCGGATTTCCATCTGGGCACGCCGGGATGCCAGGCCGACGCGCTCCTCGATTTTCTCAAATATACGGAATCCGATTATTTGTATCTTGTGGGCGATATCATCGACGGCTGGCAGCTTAAAAAACACTGGCACTGGCCGCAAGCGCACAACGACATTGTCCAGAAAGTGCTTCGCCGCGCCCGCAAAGGCTGCCGAATCTTTTACGTTCCCGGCAATCACGACGAAGCCGCGCGCGATTTTTGCGGCCTCTATTTCGGCGGCGTCCTTGTGAGCAACGAAGCCATCCACACCACCGCATCGGGGCAAAAACTTCTCGTTCTCCATGGCGACAGCTTCGACGCCGTCATGGTTTACGCCAAATGGCTCGCTATGCTGGGCGATACGGCCTATACGTTCGCCCTGAAGGTCAATACTCTTTTCAACACGATCCGCCGCAAGTTCGGCCTTTCCTACTGGTCGTTATCCGCGTTCCTCAAACGCAAGGTCAAGAAAGCCGTCGAATACATCGGCGTCTATGAAAGGTTTATCGCCGACGCGGCGCGGCGCTACCGCGTGGACGGAGTCGTGTGCGGCCATATTCACAGCGCCGAAATACGCATGATCGGCAACGCGCTTTATTGCAACGACGGCGACTGGGTCGAATCCTGCACCGCCCTTGTCGAGGACATGGACGGCGCGTTGCGCATTATCAATTGGGTGGAGGAGCGGGAAAAGCTTCCTGGGCTTGCGCCGCTATCGCCTGAATCATGAAAATTTTGATCGTCTCGGACTCCTGGCATCCGCAAACCAACGGGGTCGTTCGCACGCTGGAGGCCACCGAAGACGCGCTCCGCCATATGGGGCATGAGGTTTTTATCGCCGGGCCGGATGCGTCGCGCCGGTGCATCTTTCCTTTGCCCACCTATCCCGGCATCAAGCTTGAGTTCTTTGCGCGCAAGCGAATGATGAAGATTTTTAACGATTATAAACCGGAACTCATCCACATCGCCACCGAAGGGCCTTTGGGATGGACGGCGCG
>JAXGVG010000037.1:0-13973 GCA_040773965.1 Alphaproteobacteria bacterium
AGCATGGCGGAGGAAAGTCCAAGCGCGCTTGGGTAGCCGCTGAGCTGGCTGAAGAGCGCCTTATCGGTCGAGCCGCCGCCCCCGACGCCCGTTTTTGACACCAGAAGGCCGGAAGCCACGGAAACCAGAAGCGCAGGGATTTGCGTGACGAGACCGTCGCCGACGGTCAGGCGGACGTACGAGTCGGCGGCTTCAAGGACCGGCATGTCGTGCCGGAACGCGCCGATGGTGATGCCGCCGATGATGTTGATGAACGTGATGACGATGCCCGCGATCGCGTCGCCGCGCACGAACTTGGCCGCGCCGTCCATCGAGCCGAAAAAGTTGCTTTCGTCCTCCAGCTCCTTGCGGCGGCGGCGGGCCTCGTTTTCGTCGATGAGTCCGGAGGACATGTCGGCGTCGATGGCCATTTGCTTGCCGGGCATGGCGTCCAACGTGAAGCGCGCCGCCACTTCGGCGATGCGTCCCGAACCTTTCGTGATGACCACGAAATTGACGATGGTCAAAATGGCGAAGACGATGACGCCGATGATGAAGTCGCCACCCATGACCATGCTGGCGAATGCGCGGACGACTTGACCCGCCGCTTCTTCGCCCTCGTTGCCGTGAGTCAAAATAAGGCGCGTCGTGCTGAGGTTCATCGACAGGCGCAAAAGGGTTGAAATAAGGAGGACGGTCGGGAAGGAACTGAAATCAAGCGGCTTGCCGATGAACAAGACCGTCATCAGGATCACGACGGAGAAGGTTATGGATACGGCCAGACCCAGGTCCACCATGAACGGCGGGATCGGTATGACGAGCACCGTCAGGATAATCATCAGGCCTACGGCCAGCCAAATCTCGCCCCGGCGGAAGAGGTTGCTGAGAACCTCAAAACCGCTGTTGGTTTCTTCCTCCGGGACCGATTGGGCCTGATTGGTCATGGATTCAACCGCTCCGTTTTACGATACGGCGCGTTCCGTATCGCCGGCTGCTGGCGGGACGGGAACGCCGGCTTCGCTGTAAAGCTTCAGCTTGTTGCGCAAGGTACGTATTGAAATGCCAAGGATATTTGCCGCGTGGGTGCGGTTGCCAAGGCAGTGCTGCAAGGTATCGATGATTAGATCGCGTTCGACGTCGGCGACGGTTCGGCCCACAAGCGAACCGGCAAGTCCTCCTCCGCCGGAAAAGGTTTCCCGCGCCGCCGCGTAGTCGTCGTGAGATGAAGCGGCTTCGGGCTCAAGGCTCTGGCCGGAAAGAACGATAGATTCCTCGTCGATTTGCGGGCCTTGGGCCAGAAGAACGGCCCTGTGCATCGTGTTTTCCAGCTCGCGGACGTTGCCGCGCCAGTAGTGCGACAACAGGAGGCCCAGCGCCAAAGACGTCAGAGGCCGGTCTGGCAGGCCGTTGGCTTCGGCGTACTTTTTCGCAAAGTGCTCGGCCAGAGGCTGAATGTCGGCCTGGCGTTCGCGCAAGGGCGGCATGTGAAGGCAGACCACGTTCAGGCGGTAATAGAGGTCTTCCCGGAATCGCCTGGCGCGAACTTCCGCTTCCAGATCCCGATTGGATGTCGCCAACAGGCGAATGTCGACCTTGATGGGAGTCGTGCCGCCGACGCGGTCTATCTCGCGCTCCTGTATGGCGCGAAGGAGCTTGGCTTGCAGGCGCAGATCCATCTCGCTGATTTCGTCGAGCAAAAGCGTGCCGCCGTTGGCTTCCTCGAACTTGCCGATGCGCCGCGCCACCGCGCCGGTGAAGGAGCCTTTTTCGTGGCCGAAGAGTTCGGATTCGAGAAGATTGTCCGGGATCGCGGCGCAATTGAGCGAGACGAAACTGGCCTGATTCCGGCGGCTTTTGCCGTGGATGTAGCGAGCCATGACTTCCTTGCCGGTGCCGGATTCGCCGGTGATAAGCACGGAAGCGTCGCTGGCCGCGAAGCGTTCCGCCATTTGCACGACAGGCTTCATGGCGGGATCGCGGGCGACGAAGGTCATGTCCTCTTCGGCGACCGCTTGCAGGACGGCGGCGATGAGCTCCGCGTCCGGCGGCAGAGGCACGTATTCTTTTGCCCCCGCGCGTATAGCCCGGACGGCCGCGTTGGAATCCGTTCCGATGCCGCATGCGACGACGGGCACGATGATCCGTTCGGACTTAAGGCTGTCGATCAAACGCGCGACGTCCATGATGACGTCGCACATGATCAAATCGGCTCCCTGGCCGTTGCGCAGGGCGTTCAACGCCCCGTCGATGCTGTCAATATGAGCGACTTTCGCGCCGCGCTGGCTCGCTATACGACCCGCGGTTGCGATATGACCTTCAAGCTGGCCGATAATAAGAAGTCTCATTGTGTTTCCTCGTTATAAAGCATTCAGCATTAAGCATTCAGGGGATCAGCCAATGAAATACGGTCCTTTGAATGTTTGTCTTTTTCCTCCCTGAATGCCGGATATAGAATGACAATCCCTAGTTCCTTTCCGTCTTGATGATTTCCGTCATCGTGATGCCCAGTCGGTCTTCGACCACCACGACTTCGCCGCGGGCGACAAGCCGGTTGTTGACGTATATATCGATGGCTTCGCCGACTTTCCGGTCAAGCTCGATCACGGCGCCCCGGCCCAGTTTGAGCAGGCTGCTCACCTGCATTGTGGCCTTGCCAAGGACCGCCGAAACCTCAACCGGTATGCCGTATACGGCCTCCAGATCCGTTATCGTCGCCGTCGCGCCGTCCTTCGGGGCTTCACCGCCGTTGCTCTCCAGTTCGGATAAAGTAAGCGTTTCGTCGTTCATGACTATTCTCCTGAAGCGTCAGACGGTTGGGAAGGGGGAGGCGGCGGCGTTGATGGCGGTGAAGATTCCGATGGAGGTTGTGACGAAGGCGGCGGCGCGAGCGACTGTGCGTGCTCCATGATGCGGTCGATTTCCTGCCAAAGCGTTTTAATGTCGCGGTCGATGCCGCCGTCGGCCCATTCGACCCGGCAATCGGCCGGGCCCAGTTCGGGTTCCGAAAGGACGATGACCTTTCCGGCGTAGGCGCGTTGTGCTGAAATTTCATTTATTTTCGCGCTGACTGCGTCGAATTGGCTTTCGGCGACGCGGACCACAAGACGCGGTTCGCGACCCATTTCGGCCACGACTTGCGAGATGATCGTTTCGATTTCCTCAAGCCCGTGGCGTTCGGCGTAGGCGGGCATGATTTTCCGGGCGATGGTCAACCCGACTTCCTGCAAATGCGCCAACTGCTTTTCCCACTGTTTGCCGCCGGTCTCCAGAAGGTGGTCGAGCTTTTTGTCGACTTGCGACAGAAGAGCGTTCATGTGCTGCTGCTGGTCCTCTATCATGGCTTTTTTGCCGGCCTTCTGGCCGTTGTCGAAGGCTTCCTGTTTGGCCGCTTCGAGCTGTTCCAGCGAAAAGACGGGCGGCGCCTGTTCGCCCATGGCAAGCTCGTCGTCGAATGAACGTTCGAAAAGAAATTTCCGCGCGGGTGGAGCGTTTGTATCGCGAGTCATGGCTGGCGCATCAGTAGACAAGTTCGTCTTCCTCGTTTTCTTTCGCAATCGTGATTTCGCCGCGCGCAGCCAGATCCTTGGCCGTGTTGACAATTATGCCCTGCGCCTCGTCCACGTCGCGCAGGCGGATCGGGCCCAACGCCGCAATATCTTCCTTGAGAAGTTTGCCCGCGCGTTCGGACATGTTCGAAAGGAAAAGCTCCCTGATCGATTCCGAGGCGCCCTTGAGGGCGATCGGCAGTTTGCTCCGGTCGACGCCCCGCAGAACCGCCTGGATGGCCTTGCCGTCGAGCTTGATAAGGTCTTCGAAGGTGAACATCAGGCTTTTGATTTTTTCGGCGGAATCGCGGTTGCGCTCTTCCAAAGCCGCGATGAACTTGCCTTCGCTGGCGCGGTCCAGATTGTTGAAGATTTCGGCCATGGCCTCGTGCGGATCGCGGCGGTTCGTGCGGGCGAGGTTGCTCATGAACTCGTTGCGGAGCGTGCGTTCAATGTCGTCCAGAATCTCTTTCTGGACGGATTCCATGCGCAGCATGCGCATCACCACTTCCATCGCAAAGCTTTCGGGAAGCTGCGAAAGGACGCGCGCGGCCTGATCCGGCTTGATTTTGGAAACGACGACGGCGACCGTCTGGGGATATTCGTTTTTCAGGAAGTTGGCGAGCACGGCTTCGTTGACGTTGGCCAGCTTGTCCCACATCGTGCGGCCGGCCGGGCCGCGAATGTCTTCCATGATGTTGTCGACGCGGGTTTTGTCGAGCACTTTCATCAAAAGGCGCTCGGTGGATTCCAGCGTGCCGACAAGGGCGCCTGTCGACGACATTTGTTCCACAAATTCCACGAAAAGACGCTCGACAAGCGTGGAACTGACGTTGCCGAGATTCGCCATAACCTGCGAGAGCTCCTTGATTTCGTCGTCGCTCATGTGAGAAAACACGCGCGCGGCGTTCTCCTCTCCCAGCGAGAGAATGAGAACCGCCGCCTTTTCAGCCCCCGAGAGGCTGCGAACATCTTCACGTACGCGAACGCCAGCCATTGTTCAATGCCCTACCTGTTCTCCTGATAGATCCAGTTGCGAAGGATCGACACCGCCTCTTCGGGGTGCTTGTCGACAATTTCGCCGACTTTGCGCAGCGACGAAGCCTTGACACGTCCCTCGACGCGCGAAATGTCGATCATTTTCTCGATTTCGGATTCGCCTTCGGCCTCGGCCTGAAGATCGCGGTTGAACGCGCCGCCGGGCGGTGGAAGCTGGGCCGAAGATGATGTGCCGACGCTTGAGGTCAAAAGGCCCTGGCCCTGTTCCGGAAGGATCGAACCGGCGGATTCGAAGATGCGGCGCAGGATGGGACGCACGACAAGCAGCACCACCAGCAGGCCTATGACGGCGAGAATCAGAGTTTCCATCATGCGCAAAAGATCGGCCTTCGGAACGCCCATCAGCATTTCGGACATGGCATCGCCGGTTTTACCCTCGTCGGCCTGTACGAAGCGCATGTTGACGACCTCGACGGTATCCCCTCGCATGGCGTCGAAATTCACCGCCGAACGTACGAGCGCCTTGATCTGTTCCAGTTCCTCGGCTGAACGGGGCTGGTAGGTCTGCGTGCCGTCCGCGGCGGCCGTATAGGCTCCGTCTACGACAACGGCCACGGAAAGCCGCTTGACCTGCCCGGATTCGCGAACCTGATTGCGCACCGTCTTGTTGATTTCATAGTTGACGGTTTCTTCGGACTTGGTGCTTTTGTTTCCGGCTCCGCCTGCGCTGCCCGGAACTTGCGGCAAGCCGCCGGGCATATTGTTCGCGATGCTTACGGCTTCGCTGCTGCCTTCGGTCGAGGCGTTGTCCTCAGTCGTGCTTTGCGTGGAGCGGATAACCTGGCTTTCAGGGTCGTAGATTTCGGAACTCGTGGTGATGCGGTCGAAATCGAGATCGGCCGAAACCTGCGCCCGGGCTTTGCCGTAGCCCAACGTTTGGGAGAGAAGGTCCTCGATTTTCCGTGCTTGCGCCTGTTCGAAGGTCGCGCGCATGTCGTCCTGATTGACCGAAGCGCCGCTTTCGGTGTTTGCCGGACGGGCGAGAAGGCTGCCTTTATCGTCCACGATGGAAATTTGCGTCGGCTGCAATTGCGGGACGGCGGCGGCGATCAAATGCTGGATGGCGGCAATTTGTTCGCGGGTCAGGGTTACCCCGCCGCGCGTCTTGAGAAAGACGCTGGCCGTCGCCGTTTGCGTGCCGTGGCTGAAAAGCTCACGTTGGGGCAGAACGAGATGAACGCGCGCCGACTGGATGGACGTCATCGTGCTGATGGTCCGGGCCAGTTCGCCTTCCAGGGCGCGCAGGTGATTGACGTTTTGAACGAAGCTTGTTGTGCCGAATCCTTCCTTTTGGTCGAAAATTTCATAGCCGATCGAGCCGCCTTTGGGGAGACCGTCGGCAGCCATCAGCATGCGG
The DNA here is from genome assembly GCA_040773965.1 of Alphaproteobacteria bacterium. Classification (GTDB taxonomy): domain Bacteria; phylum Pseudomonadota; class Alphaproteobacteria; order UBA9219; family UBA9219; genus JAXGVG01. Next base: position 5,941 of record JAXGVG010000037.1, read on the forward strand.
ACTTTGCCCACCTGTTCCGCGTGGACGCGGACGATCCCACCGCTTGGCGTGACTTCGTAGGGGATTTTAAGGGCGTCCAGCTTTTGAACGATAGCGCCGGCGTCCTGCTGGTCGAGCTCGCTATAGAGGAGGGCCATCGGCGACGACGAAATCCGCGTCGTCAAAAAACCGAAGAAGGCAAGAAGGCTGAACGCGACGACGCCAATGGCCGCCAGACGAAGCGGGCCGAGGTTTCGTAAGGTTTGTAAAAAAGCGTTCACGTTCAAACTGCTCCCTGGAGAAAGGTCCGAAGCGGAGAGAGAATCCCGGAGTCCTTAACGTTCTTTAGAACTAACGACCGATTCATGAAGAATGTGTTAACCAAGTGGGCATTTTTTGCCGGGTAGAGACCGCTTTTGTGCTTGTTTAGCAACAGTTTGTTGAACAAAAGGGCCTCCCCTTAAGGGTTTTAACCGCGTTGTAAGAAATTGAAAAACCACATAAGCTTTATGGGCGCGGCGCATGGTTTGTCACGATTCGAGGTTGCCGAACAACAGTTTATTAACGACGATTGCGTTTTTTCCTTTCACGGATGGAGGGTATAATAAGAATGGCAGCAAATATAATTGAGAACATGTGTAAGGGAGAGAGCCATGGAAGTTGAAAATGCAATCGGCGAGTCGAATGTCGAAATGGCAAGACAAAGCGTTGCCGGTGAAATTACAAGACGCAAAAAAACCGCCTCCGGAAACGATAACGAGCCGATAACACTTGAAGAGCTTCAAATTTTGCATGCCGATCTTGAGTCTCTTAAGGAAATGAACGTTGACGATGTGGGATTTGTCCCGAACGAATCCTTTTCCGTCCAGGCAGTGAATCTTAAGGAAAGGGTCAGGCTGATTAAAAACGCGGTGGCCTGCGGCCTTGAGCCGTCTCTGGCGATGGCTTATGCGCTTGAAAAAGATAACGATCCTCAAGAAAAGAAAGAAATAAGAACCTTGCTCGAAGAAGTGGAAAAACTCCGCGCCAAGGGAGTCGTTATAAACGTGATCGTGACGCCGGGCGTTTCGCCGCGCGAATTGAAGGCGGTGCTTCAAAAGGCCGTGGAAAAGGGACGAAAAGAATTGGCGGCAAAGGAAGAAATGCCGAAAACGAAGATCAATAAAGAAGAAGATAACGATACGGCGGCTCTTCTCGCCGGAGCCATTGTTGTGGGCATGGCCGGTTCCGCAACACCAAAACCGAAAAAGAAAGCGAAGGAACAGAAGGAGGGGCAGGAGGAGCAGGAGGAGAGCGGCGAACCGGAAGGCGAGATAAACGAGCCTCACAAAAGGCTGTTAAGGTTGCCCGAAAACGTGGAAGTAGCTTCCGCTTTTCCGACAGCCAATCGCCCGAATTATTCAGGACTATTACCTGAAACGGTGGCCAGCCAGCCGCTACAGGGGCCCCAGCCCCAAAATCCATCCAAAAAACGCCGCCATGATGATAGCGTGGCGCCGGAGCCTACCGATTGACGGTTTCTCCGTCAGATCGCGGAGCGAAAGGCATTTCCAAAGCCCTTTCTCCCGAATGTTGGCCTTTTCCTTTCCTGTCGTTATGTTCATTCTATTGTTTAGGAATGGGCAATCATGTATCGCATCGGCCTCGACATCGGCGGCACCAAAATTGCGGGCGGCGTATTTTCGCCCGATGGCGCGTCGCTGGCCGAGATGGTCGTTCCCACGCCGCAGGACTACAAGACTTTTCTTAACGGCTGTTGCAATTTCGTGAAGCAGTTGAGCGGCGTGACAGGGGCTTCGACCTGTTCCGCAGGCGTTGGCATTGCGGGGAGAATAGACCGCGCGGCCGGTTCGGTGTTCGCTCCCAATCTGCCTTTTCTGGCCGGGAAGCCGTTCCGCGACGACCTCGGAACTCTATTGAATCGAAACATTCATCTGGCCAACGATGCCGATTGCATGACGCTGGCCGAAGCCGTTGACGGCGCAGGAGCGGGATATAACGGCGTGTTGGGCCTTGTTCTCGGCACGGGAGTCGGCGGCGGGTTCGTTTGTAAGGGACGGCTCCTTGAAGGAGCGAATGGGCTGGCGGGCGAGATCGGGCATTTGCCTTTGCCTTTTCGGGAGGAAGCGGACGGCACTTTGGAAATGTGCGGCTGCAAGCAGCAAGGCTGCCTCGACAAGTCCATAAGCGGCGGCGGTCTTGCGCGGCTTTATGCTTTTATGACCGGGAAAGAGGCGGACGCCAAAACAATCGCAGGCCTTGCGGAAAAAGGCGATGCCGAAGCGTGGCGAGTTCTGGACCGTTATTACGAAGTTGTGGCCAAGGCGATGGCCGTCATCCTTCACACTTTCGATCCGGACATTGTCGTCGTCAGCGGCGGCTTGTGTTCGTTGCCCGGGCTGTATGAGGAAGTGCCGAAGCGCTGGGGGCGATACGCGGTGACAGCCGATATTAAAACGAAGTTCGTTCCCGCCCGGCATGGACCTCTGGCTGGCGTCCGCGGCGCGGCATGGCTGGGGAGGGTTTAGGTTCTCCCCGAAAAAACAAGCTTCAGGCCAAACAGCAGCAAAAGCGATCCCGCAACCCGGTCGATGATTTTGCTCACTCTTTGACAGCGCGCGCGGATTCACGGGTACTTTCGGGTTTCAATATTCTTGCCTCACCCCATCGATCCAAACCGTTGTCGGCGAGAAGTCGTTGCTTAAGGCGACGATGTCGGCCCGGTAGCCCGGCAGCAATTTGCCGAGCTTATTGCCGAGCCCCAAAAATACGGCGGGATATGCCGAGGCCATGCGCAAGGCTTCCTCGGGTTCGATCCCGATCCGCTTAATGCAATAACGCACAGCGTCACCGAGTGTTATTGTCGATCCTGCCAAACAGTCTTCGCCATTCAGGCAACGTCCGTCTTCAACGCGAATGATTTCGTCGCCAAGCCTGAAAGATTGAGGTTTGTCGCTCGCGGCGGGAGGCATCGCGTCGCTGACGAGAAAGATTTTCCCCGGCGTCTTGGCGCGCAGCGCGAGGCGGATCATTTCCGCGCTGACGTGTATGCCGTCCGCAATAAGGCCGCACCAACTGTCGCGATCATCCAGTGCGGCGCCGGCGGGGCCGGGCGCACGGGCGCTCAATTGGCCCATGGCGTTGAACAGATGTGTAAAGCCCGTCGCGCCGACATCGAGCGCGGCATGTATGGCTGCGTGATCGGCGTCCGTATGGCCGAGCGATAGGATGGCACCCTGAGAACGGAGTTGGCGAATTTGATCCGGCGCAACGCGTTCAGGTGAGAGTGTCAAAAGAATGATTTCATCATCTTCAGGACGGTATAGGCTTAAATCATCCGGTGTCGGATCGCGAAGAGGCGCTAACGGATGAGCGCCCCGTCTATCGGGATTCAAATGCGGTCCCTCAAAATGAATGCCGAGAATACCCGCGTGCTGCTGCCGAGCCTTGCGCGTGGCGTTTAGTGCTTGCTGCATGACACTGAACGTGTCGCTGATACACGTTGGCAGAAGGCGCGTCGTTCCGAACCTCTGATGAGCGCGCGCGATCTTGATGACGGCTTCGGCGGTTGGAGTCTCATTCAACAGGACGTTGCCGCCTCCGTTGACCTGACAATCGATGTATCCCGGCGCGAGTATATTGTCCTTGCAAGATAAAGTTTTAAAGCCTTCGGGAACCTTGTTTTTAGGCGCGATGTCGGCAATGGTTCCCCCAGCCATAAGCAGGGCATGGCCGTCCACAAAGGCTTCGCCCGTAAAGATGATGGCGTCCGTTAGGGCTATTATAGGTTTATTTGCCATTTTTTTACCACGACTTAGGGCGATGCTTGCGCCTTGCCCGGCACTTCTTTAAGACTTTAAGGCGGTTCGCTTTAACTGGGAATGACCATATGACCAATCACAATCTGTTTCAAGAAATCGAGGAAGATCTCCAGCGCCAGAGGATTGAGGCGCTATGGAAACGTTACGGCAATATTATTCTTGGCGTTGTCCTTTTTATCGTGCTGTTGACGGCGGCCATTTCGGGCTGGCGGACCTATCGGGTTCGCACCGAGCAGGCGGCCACGGCGGGAATTGTGGAACTGCTTGGCAAAACAGCCACGGACAAGGGCGCCGGTGTCGCGGCGCTTGAGGAATTCGCCCGCGCGCACGGCGGCGAGGCGCATGGCTTTCTGGCCCGCCTGAACGCGGCCAATCTTGCGCTGCAGGAAGGCGATGCGGATCGGGCCGTCGCAATATACGACGAGTTGGCCCGCGACGCGAATGTCGAGCGATCCTTCCGCCAGCTGGCGGACCTTCTGGCCGTTCAGATCCGGATGGACGAGGGCGATCCGGCGGCGCTTCAGTCGCGGCTTGAACCGTTATTGAAGGACAGCGCCTGGCGCTTTACCGCCAGGGAATTTAGCGCGCATTTGGCGCTGAAGGCGGACGACAGGGAAAAAGCCAAAAAGCTTTTTGAGGAATTGTCTCTGGACAAGGAAGCGCCGTCATCCATTGCCCAGCGTTCGGGCGATATGCTGCGCTGGCTGAATGAGGGGATTTGACCGTATGCGTTGCGATCGCTTAAGGCTCGGCCGTTTCGTTTTCATCGTTTTCCTCATGGCGCTGGCCGGGTGTGAATCGCTGTTCGGCGATTCCGAATCGGAGAAAGAAAAAGTTGCGGGCGAAAGAATTGCCGTCATGCAGGCTTCCCGTAAGTTGGCTCCGGACAGCGAAGTCAGCGACGTCAAACCCGTAATGCCGCCAACCGTCGCGAACAGGGACTGGCCGCAAGCGGGAGGAAATGCCGAACATTCTCTCATACATGCGGAACTGGCGTCCCAGCCGGAAGAAATCTGGCGCGCGGACATAGGCCGCGGTTCGGGCGGTTATTACAAGCTTCTTTCGCTTCCCGTCGTTAGCGGCGGGAGGGTGTTCACGCTGGATGCGCGAGGGCTGGTCACGGCTTTCTCCGCCGCCGATGGGGAACGGCTGTGGGAATTCGACACGACCCCGCCGGAGAGCGACGACAGGGCTATGAGCGGCGGTATTTGCGCGGCGGGTGGCGCGCTTTACGTGACAACAGGTTTCGGCGAAGTCGTTTCTCTCAAGGCTAAGGATGGAAGTTTGACCTGGCGTAAAACGGTTGGGAAGCCGTTCCGGGCCGCGCCGACCGTTGCGGAAGATAGGGTTTTCGTCGTTGGCATCGATAACGAACTCACAGCGCTTGCCTCCAAAACAGGCGAAAAACTGTGGCACCATAACGGTATTGCCGAAAGCGCGACGCTTATGGGGGCTTCCAGTCCTGCAGCTATGGGAGACAGCGTTGTCGTGGCCTACAGTTCCGGCGAAATTTTCAATCTTAGGGCCCAGAATGGCCGAATGGCATGGACAGACGTTTTGGCTGTGCCGGAGCTTGTCGGGGCCTTGCCTGCCATTGCCGATATCCGGGGTCTGCCTGTCATCGACAGGGGACGGGTCTACGCGATAAGCCACAGCGGGCGCATGGCGGCCATCGACCAGCGGACAGGCGACCGGGTTTGGGAAGCGGATGTGGGAGGCATCAATACGCCCCTGATCGCGGGCGATACGGTCTTTGTTCTGAGCAACGATAATGAGTTGATCGCCCTGACCCGCGAAAGGGGCCGGATCATATGGATCAAGTCCTTGCAAAAACTCGAAGATCCTGAAGACCGCGATTCAACGCCAGTCTTCTGGTGGGGGCCCTTGCTGGCCGGCGGGAAGCTTTGGCTGACTAACTCCTTAGGACATTTAGGTTCTTTCAATCCCGAAAACGGCGATTTTCTGTACGATGCCGAAGTTTCAAAAGCATTCTACATTCCCCCGATTGCAGCCGGAGGCACGGTGTTCGTTTTGAGCGACGACGGGCAGCTTACCGCCTTGAAGTGAATACCTTTTTAAAAAACGTCATACCGCTTGGCGATTAGTGCTCTTATGAGCGCAGGAATGGTCCTGTCTCTGCGTGTATAAAGCGGACCTTGACCGTTTTGACCCAAAGGAGGCGCTTTTGGCTTTTGAAGATTTAAGCGAATCGGATTGGGATAGCATTAAGGACATTTTGCCGCGCGAGTGCGGACGTCAGGGCCGTCCGGCCATCGACAACCGTCAAATCGTAAACGGAATTTTGTGGCGCTTTCATACGAACGCGCCATGGCGCGAACTGCCCGAAAAATACGGAAAGTGGATTACGGTCTATCAACGTTTTCGGCGATGGAACAGGGATGGAATCTGGGTCCAGTTGCGGACAATCCATCGCGCGTCTGCAAACGGACACGCGAAGACTGATAATTGCGCGAACGATTGAGGGTTTGAAGAGAACGTCAACGGCAGGTGCCGGTTGGCCAGCAAGGAGGGGAAATGACAACGATTGACAGCATCGCAAGCGCCATGAGTACGGCAACTACGACCTCGTTTACCGCTCAGGGCGCTGTGACGGAGGATCAGACGGAATCTTCTACGATAGACGGCGGGACCGCGTCGAACGCAGAGGCGGCCTCCTCGGCTTCGGCTGCGCCGGGCGGCAGCGCCTCGAGCGGCTCAAGCAGCTCAAGCAGCGGTTCGTCGACGGAAATCGAAAGCGAAACGAAGGTCGCGAATAAAGATGGTTCCGTTACGACAACGATTGTTTATATGGACGGGACGCAGAAAGTGACAACAACGGCACCGGATCCCGCAAAGGCGGACCGGATTTACACCCTCACACATCCCGATAGCGCCGGAGCCAGGACCGAAGAAAACGCCGAAACCGGGATGCTCTATTCGGGCACGGTTTGACCTTATCTTCCATAACGCGCAAGTTTTTTCAGTCCCGCGTTGCAGGATAGCCGTTTTATGCTATAGGCCTGTGGTGAAACGGCGCGGAAACCATGCCCCTTACGCTTGCCATCGCGGGCCGGCCCAATGTCGGCAAATCGACTCTGTTCAACCGGTTGGTGGGCAAGGCGATGGCGCTTGTCGATGACAAGCCGGGCGTGACTCGCGACTGGCGGGAAGGAGTGGGCAAGCTGTTCGATCTTCGCTTCCGGCTTCTGGACACGGCGGGCCTTGAGGACCGCCGCCCCAAGGGAAGCCTTGCGGCTCGCACGGCCGAACGAACCAAGGAAGCGCTTCTGAAAGCGGATGCGGTCCTTCTTATGATCGACGGGCGCGAGGGTCTTGCTGCAGACGACAAATTTATCGCGCGCGAAATCCGTAAAACCGGTAGGCCGGTCATTCTTCTGGTGAATAAATGCGAGGGGCCGAAACTTCCCGACGGTTATGACGAAGCGGCCACGCTCGGATTCGACAACATCCTGCCCATTTCCGCCGCGCACGGCGAAGGCATGGCGGAGTTGTATGAGTTGTTATCGCCGCTTTGTCATTCCGGCGCGAGCGCGGATGACGCCGGTAAGGAAACGGACGAAAAGCATCTTATCATTGCCGTCGTGGGGCGCCCGAACGCGGGTAAGTCGACGCTGATCAACCAATTTGTCGGCGAAGACCGGATGCTAACGGGGCCGGAGCCGGGCTTGACGCGCGACGCGATCCATGTGGGATGGACGTACAACGGCAAGCCGGTCCGGCTTGTCGATACGGCAGGCCTTCGCCGCCGCGCGCGGATTGAGGAAAAGCTCGAAAAAATCAGCACGCAGGAAACGCTGCGCGCCATCCGGCTTGCGCATGTCGTGATCCTTGTGCTCGACGCGGAAAAGCCTTTTGACAAGCAGGATTACACGATCGCCCAGCATGTGGCGGAAGAGGGCCGCGCGCTTGTTCTTGCCGTGAACAAATGGGATCAGGTTAAGGAAAAACCGGTTGTTTTGCGTATGATTAGGGTCAAGGTTGAAGTGTCGCTGGCGCAGGTCGCGGGCGTGCCCGTCGTGCCGATTTCGGCGCTGAAAAGCGAGGGCCTCGACAAACTTATGAAGGAAGTTAGCCATATTTACGAGACGTGGAACAAACGCATTTCAACCGGACAGCTTAACCGTTGGTTGGAAGGCATGCAGGCCGGTCATCCGCCGCCGATTGTGTCGGGAAGGCGAGTCAAGCTGCGTTACATGACTCAAATCAAAAGCC
>JAXGVG010000038.1:0-13350 GCA_040773965.1 Alphaproteobacteria bacterium
CAACGAAGCGGGGCTGTCGCGCGACAACGGATCGCTCGACAGCGTGGCCGCCATTAAAGGCTATGAACGCACGGCGGCGGAACTTCTTGCCGCCGCGCATGATAAGCCGGTTGGAGTCGCGCACGATCTCCACCCGGATTTTCACAGCACGCGTTATGCCCTTGCCAGCGGCATCAAACCCATCGGCATTCAGCACCATCACGCGCACATCGCCGCCATCATGGCCGAACACGGGATTGATCAGCCCACACTCGGCCTTGCGCTGGACGGCTTCGGTCTTGGGCTTAACAATGAGTCATGGGGCGGCGAGCTTTTGCGTGTGGACGCAAGCGGCTTCCAGCGCCTCGGCCATCTTTTGCCTCTGCCCCAGCCGGGCGGCGATATAGCGGCACGTCAGACATGGCGCATGGGCGCGGCAGCGCTGTGGGCGCTCGGGCGCGGCGATGAAATTGCCGAACGGTACAAGACTTTTCCCAACGCCCCTGCGCTCGCCACGATGCTTGGGCGCGGCCTTAACTGCCCGTCGACGTCCAGCGCAGGCCGTCTGTTCGACGCTGCCTGCGGGTTGCTTGGTGTCAAGCCGGTGGCCGCGTTCGAAGGCGAAGCCCCCATAGCGCTTGGAGCCATGGTGAAAGAAACGAAAGCCGATCCGGAGGGTTGGTTTCTTTCCAAAGAACTCGTTCTCGATTGCCGCCCTCTGCTGTCGAACCTAATCGACCTTCCTTCTCAACAAGGCGCGGAACTTTTCCACGGCACGTTGATCGCTGCCCTGGCGGACTGGCTCGAAAAAGCCGCCGAAAAAACAGGTATACGCACGGTAGCGCTTGGCGGGGGGTGCTTTTTCAACAAGTTCTTGCGCGAAGGGCTTTCGGCGCGGATGATGGCCGCCCGGCTGATGCCTCTGTTCCCGAAACGGCTTTCGCCGGGGGATGCCGCGCTTGGACTAGGACAGGCTTATGCGGCGGCGTTGATGATTGAAAACGGGAGTGTTTGAGAATATGTGCCTAGCGATTCCGGCGCGCGTGACGAAACTTTTGGACGGCAACATGGCCGTGGCCGATGTCGGCGGCGTAGGCCGCACGATCTCGCTCGCGCTGGTGGACAATGTGACTGTGGGCGATTACGTAATCGTTCACGTCGGTTACGCGCTTTCGCGCCTTGATCCCGAAGAAGCCGCAAAGACGCTCGCCCTGTTTGCAGAGATGAATGAAGCCGGAAGGCGCGAGGAGCAGGCCCGGTGAAATACATCGAGGAATTCCGTGACCGCAAGCTGGCGGAAAATCTCGCCGCCGCCCTTCGTGCTGAAGTTCAACCGGGCCGCACCTATCGTTTCATGGAGTTCTGCGGTGGCCATACGCACGCGATTTTCCGCTTTGGCCTGCCGGATTTATTGCCGCCCGAAATCAAAATGATACACGGTCCCGGCTGTCCTGTGTGCGTATTGCCGATGACGCGGATCGACGCCGCCATTCAACTCGCGCAAACGCCCAACGTCACGCTTTGTTCCTACGGCGATATGCTTCGCGTTCCCGGCGGCAAGCGCATGAGCCTTTTGAAAGCCAAGGCGCAAGGCGCGGACGTGCACATGGTAACTTCGCCGCACGACGCCATAACGTTCGCAAAAGAAAACCCGGAACGACAGGTTATCTTTTTCGCCATCGGCTTCGAAACCACCACGCCGCCGACCGCCGTCGTCATCAAACAAGCGCGCGAATGGAAACTGAAAAATTTCGCGGTATTCTGCAACCACGTGTTGACGCCCGCCGCGCTGGGCTGGCTTCTGGAATCCGGCAAGGACGAAACCAGCGATGTCCCGCCTCTGGACGGCTTCGTCGGCCCCGCGCATGTCAGCGCCGTCATCGGCACGATCCCCTACGAAGCGGCGGCCAAACATTACAACAAGCCGGTGGTCATCGCGGGCTTCGAGCCGCTCGACGTCATGCAGGCGATACTTATGCTCGTACGCCAGGTCAACGAAGGCCGCGCGGAAGTTGAAAACGAATACACCCGCGCCGTCACGCGCGAAGGCAACGTGAAGGCGCAAGCGCTCATGAAAGAAGTTTTCGAATTGCGCGAGAGCTTCGACTGGCGCGGCCTCGGCTCCATCCCGAACAGCGCGCTTCGCATCCGCGAGTCCTTCGCCGCCTTCGATGCCGAACGCCGCTTTCCGCTCGCTCCCATCGAAGTCAAGGAAAACCCCGCCTGCCAGTGCCCGGCCATTCTGCGCGGCGCGAAAGTGCCGACGGATTGCCCCCTGTTCGGCAAGGCCTGCACGCCGGAAAACCCCATCGGCTCGTGCATGGTGTCATCCGAAGGCGGCTGCGCGGCGTGGTATAGTTACAGGGGACCGGCCCCGGGAGAGAGACATGCTCAATAACGACGGCCGCATCGACATGACGCACGGCAGCGGCGGACGCGCCATGGCGCAGTTGATCGAACAACTGTTTGCCAAAGCGTTCGACAACCCGGCGCTGGCCGAAAGCAACGATCAGGCGCGCCTCGACGCGCCAAAAGGACGCCTTGCCTTCAGCACGGACAGCTTCGTGATCTCCCCCCTCTTCTTCCCCGGCGGCGATATCGGCAGCCTTGCCATTCACGGCACGGTGAACGATGTGGCCATGTCGGGGGCAAAACCTCTCTGGCTTTCGGCTGGATTTATTCTTGAGGAAGGCTTTCCGCTGGCCGGCCTGAAACGCATCGTCGGCTCCATGGCTGAAGCCGCGCGGAAATGCGGCGTGACGATTGTGACCGGCGACACGAAAGTCGTGGAAAAAGGCAAGGCGGATGGCCTGTTCATCAACACGGCGGGCATCGGCGTCATTCCGGAAGGCGTCGATTTGTCCGCTCATAACGTGAAGGAAGGCGACACGATTTTGCTGAGCGGCCCCATTGGCGATCATGGTATGGCAGTCATGTCCAGGCGCGAAAACCTCGCATTTGAAAGCGCCATCATGTCCGACAGCGCGCCGTTGCACGATCTTGTGGCGTGTATGCTGAAATCGGGCGCGGACATTCACGCGCTGCGCGACCCAACGCGCGGCGGACTGGCGACGACGCTGAACGAAATCGCCAGAACGGCCAATGTCGGAATGAGGCTTGATGAACAAGCCATTCCCGTTCGCCCGGAAGTGCGCAGCGCGTGCGAAATTCTCGGTCTTGATCCTCTTTACGTGGCGAACGAAGGCCGCCTCATCGCCTTTTGCGCCGCGCACGATGCCGAAAAACTTCTCAAGGCCATGCGCGCGCATGAACATGGACGCGAAGCCTCAATCATCGGCAACGTCGTGCCGGACGAACATCATTTTGTTGAAATGCGCACCACTCTCGGCGGCCACCGCATGGTGGACTGGCTCGCGGGCGAACCGTTGCCGAGGATTTGTTAGGTCCTACCCCCGCCCCACCGAAAAATAGGCAAACTCCGTCGCGCGCATTTCTTCGGGCTTATAGATGTTGCGAAGATCGATCATCACGGGCTGCTTCAAAAGCTTCTTCATTTTCTTGACATCGAGCGCGCGAAACTCGTTCCACTCGGTCAGAATGGCCACGGCATCCGCGCCCTGCATTGCTTCGTAGGCGTCCTTGCACCACACCACATCTTCAAGCAGCTTTTTCGCCTCATCCATGCCCTCAGGATCGTAGGCGCGCACAACGGCGCCCGCTTTCTGTAGCGCGGGAACGACATCGAGGCTTACGCTATCGCGCATGTCGTCCGTGTTGGGCTTGAACGTCAGGCCGAGAATGGCGATGGTCTTGCCCTTCACCTTGCCGCCGCAGGCGTTGACGATCCGCGCGGCCATGCCGTGCTTGCGCCTTTTGTTAACGTCGACCACAGTCTCGACCAGCCGCAAGGGCGCGTCGTGATCCTTTGCGGTGCGCACCAACGCCAGGGTGTCCTTGGGAAAACACGAGCCGCCATATCCAGGCCCGGCGTGAAGGAATTTCGAGCCGATGCGCCGGTCCAGCCCCATGCCCTTGGCCACGGTTTGCACGTCGGCCCCGACCTTTTCACATAAATCGGCAATCTCGTTAATGAAGGTTATCTTGGTTGCCAGAAACGCATTGGAGGCGTACTTCGTCAGCTCCGACGTTTCCAGATTGGTCACGACCATCGGCGTTTCAATTAAATACAATGGGCGATATAGCTCGCGCATCATCGCAGCCGCGCGTTCGGTCTCGCACCCGATCACGACGCGATCCGGCCGCATAAAGTCGTTGATCGCCGCGCCTTCGCGCAAAAACTCGGGGTTCGAGCACACGTCGAAATCGGCGTCAGGCCGGGCGTCACGGATAATTTTCTTGATCTCGCGGCCCGTGCCGACCGGAACCGTCGATTTGGTCACAACGACCGTATAGCCCGCCAAATGCTTCGCAATGTCGCGCGCGGCTTGATACACATAGCTCAGATCGGCATAGCCATCGCCGCGCCGCGCGGGCGTGCCAACCGCAATAAAAACCGCATCCGCCTCGGCCACCGCCGGGCCAAGATCCATGGTAAAGCGCAGATGTCCCGCGCCCATCGCCTTGACAACCAAATCTTCAAGGCCCGGCTCGAAGATAGGAATCTCGCCGCGCTGCAAACGCTCGACGCGCCCGGCGTCCTGATCAACGCCGGTCACGTCCACGCCGAACTCGGCAAAACAGGCGGCCGAAACAAGGCCAACATAACCGGCGCCGACGACGACAATTTTCATGAAATCCTCTTAGTTTATAATCTTGCGAATAGCCTCGCGCACGCGCGCGCTCATTTCCGGATGCGCCAGCGCAAACGCCACGTTGGCCTCGATGAAGCCGATTTTGTCGCCGCAATCGTACCGCGTGCCCTCGTAACGAAGACCATGGAACGGTTGCTTGCCAATCAAACGCGCCATGCTGTCGGTTAGCTGTATTTCGCCGCCCGCCCCGGCCTTATTGGTTTCCAGCTCGGCGAAGATTTCCGGCTGAAGTATGTAACGCCCGATAATGGACAGAGTCGAAGGCGCTTTTTCCGGCGCGGGCTTTTCGACAAGCCCCTTCACTTTCGCCATGCGCCCGTCGTCCTTTTCCACGTCGAGGATACCATAACGGTTCGTTTTCTCGCGCGGCACGTCGACCACGGCGACAAGATTGCCCCCGACTTCGCCATAGGCTTCGATCATCTGCTTAAGGCAAGGCTTTTCCGCCAGCACCACGTCATCCGCCAAAAGCACGGCAAAAGGCTCGTTGCCGACAAGATGCCGGGCGCACCAGACAGCATGGCCGAGCCCCAATGGATCGCGCTGGCGCGTGAACAGAAGCTGGCCGGAATCAATGTCCGTCGTTTTCAGCAAGTCAATCTCGCGCGTCTTGTTGCGCGCTTCCAGCACGCGCATAAGATCGCCATTGCCGTCGAAATGGTCTTCCAAAGCGCCTTTGCCACGGCTGGTCACGAAAATAAACTGCTCGATCCCGGCGGCGCGCGCCTCGTCCACGGCGTGCTGAATCAGGGGCCGGTCCACGAGCGTCAGCATTTCCTTGGGCATAGCCTTCGTGGCAGGCAGAAAACGGGTTCCCAATCCCGCGACAGGGAATACGGCTTTACGAATAGGACGGTTCATTCCAAACTCCCGAAAAAACTAAACGGCGCCCGGCGGCATGGCCAGCGCATCTTTAACGGCTTCGCAAATTTCTTCCAGCGAAAAAGGCTTGGCAATAATCCGGTGCACCAGCGCATCCAGATTGTGGGCGCGCATGCGTTCCTGCGCATAGCCGGAGATCATGACGATGCGCAAATCCGGATACAGGCGCACCGCTTTCAGAGCCAGCGCGATCCCGTCCATGTTGGGCATGACGATATCGGTGACCAGCGCGTCGAATTTCTCCCTGGACAAAACGTCCAGCGCCTGCTGGCCATCGGCCACGTCGACGACCGTCGCGCCGGTTGACTGAAGAGATCGCACAATGAACTCGCGCACGGCGGGATTGTCTTCCGCGACAAGAAGGCGCACATCGGGACCAAGCTGGATTTCAGGGTTCATTGGAACTCGACTCGGTTAGGGATGTTGTAAAGACGCTCAAATTGACTTCGGCGACGGTTTGCTCGGGAGAAACGGCGGAAAAACGGAAAGGCGTTGAAGCTCCTGCGGCCAATTTAGCCACAGGCGCGCCGATACGCCAGCTTTGGATTTTAGAGCCATCCGAACCTATGGCAACCAAAAGTATGTCCGGAACGGCCCGGGCTTCGCGGTTATCGTTGCGGATCTCGCCCTCGACGGCCAGTTTCATGCCGCCGTCCTCGAAGCGCCGTTCCGAACGCACTTTTTGCAGGCTGAACCCCTCCCCTTTTCGGGGTTTGACAAGTCCCGCCGTCCTTAAAACGGAATCCCACCGCAGCCAGGGAATCCCGTCTGCCGGCGTATGCCAGACCAACGCAAGAATACCGGCAAAAAGAAAAACCGCCGCAGCCGCCGGCCCGGCGCGCCGCATTTTCGCCCGGCGCGAATCCTTTCGCAGGACCGGCAAATTCGAGCCGGGAGAAATGGGAGGCAGCACTCTCTGCACGGCCTCCGGCGAAGGCGTTGCCTCCGTTGCCTGCCCGGCATGAACGGAAGGCGCGGCAGGAGCCGCTTCTTCGGACCCGCTCATAGCGGAAAGAACCGCCGTTATCTCAGACGGCAAATCGGCCTGCCATATATGGCTGCAGCGCGCGCAGCGCACGCGCCGGGGACCGGAAGCGAACGCCGTAGCGGGCACAAGATAACTGGCCCTGCAGCTGGAGCAGACGAGAATCATCGTCTCGTTTATAGGAAATTCAGGGGGGTAGAGGCAACAAGAGGCATCGTTGGCCCGTAAAACAAACTACCTTGGGCCAGAATCTATAGACGCTCTTCCTGTCCCTCTTGGGGCATCCAAAGCTCTTTCCTGGGCGTTCCGCTGTCTAAAAGATGTTGTATTGGCGTTTTTCAGGGGCCATGAAGAAGGGGACGTAGCGGCTTCTGCCGTCTTCGCGCCAACTTCCTCGCCTCCGGAGGGACTGAATGGATACTTTCCGTTTGCCGGCTGATATTCTCCCTTTATCTTCTCTCTTTCCGTTTTCAGTCCTTCAGCAAGCCTTACAGGTGTCACGCAGTTCCTGATTGCCGCCAGACCCAACCGGTCCTTGGGCGTAAAAAAAGCCCCCAGCATGAAAAGTTCCGTGGCTTTGCCGCGCTTGCAAGGATTGTCCGATAGGAATGCCTTTTGAGCCGTCGTCCGCGCTATTTCGCCGATGGGATTTAGAAAAACGTCCTTATTGCCGGACAGGTCCATTTCAAAACGGCGAAGAACCATTTCCCCAAGTTTTTCGGCATAATCGTAAACACGCCCGAATTCTTCCATGTCAGACATTCGTTGAAGAATTTTCAACCCATGTCCAAACTGACCTGAAAAATACGTCTTGACGAGATTGTTTCCGCAGCGCTCAAGAATCTTTCCCATTTCCCTGACCAATTCCAGCAAATCCTTCCCTTCGAGACCTTTGTCCAATTCCACGCGGCACTGAACCCTCTCGCTCAACTGAACGGCGCAAGGTGGAAAGATTGCGTTTTCCGCTTTCATATTTGGCGTTTCAATACCCATGAAAAAATTCCTTTTCTAAACGGACCTCAACTCATTCGATTTTTTTAGCCAACGCTCTTTTTCGAATTATTTAATTCCCGGCATACAAAAAGCTTCACTTTTTCCGTAATGGAACGCGCCGCCTAATACCGGAACCGCGTTTTAACGTCCGCTTTTCCGAAGGTTTTATTATACGTCAATTTTGACCTTTTTCTCATGGTTAATATTTCCGCAATTACTTTCCTCCCTCCTCCAAAAAAACAACGTCTTATTTCCCGCTTCCCCCCCGGAAATGATGCGGCTAAAGTAGATTTTTCATTAACCATACCCGGCCCCATGCTTGTCACATTCGATCGTGTTCATCTTCGTTACGGTACGAACCGGCCTGTCTTGACGGACATCAATCTGTCCCTAGCCCCAAGATCGTTCCACTTCCTGACCGGCCCAAGCGGCGCGGGCAAGTCGTCCCTTTTGCGCCTGATTTACCGCGCCGAACGAGCCACAGAGGGCCGCATTGACGTTTTCGGCAAGGACGTCGCGCAACTCTCGCCCGATGCCACGCAGGCGATGCGGCGGCGACTGGGCGTCGTTTTTCAGGACTTCCGCCTGATCCATCACCTCACGGCGTTGGAAAACACGGCGCTCCCTCTCCGCCTCGCCAACGCGAGCCGCAGCGAAGCGCTCGCCCACGCCGCCGAAATGCTTGTCTGGGCGGGTCTTGGCGACAGGATTCACGCCTTGCCGCACGAACTTTCGGGAGGCGAACAGCAGCGCGTGGCGATCGCCCGCGCGGTCGTGAACAAGCCGTCGCTTCTTCTTGCCGACGAGCCCACGGGCAATGTCGACGAGGCTTCGGCCGTCAAGCTGATGTACCTTTTCGCCGAATTGCACAAAATGGGCACGGCCATCCTTCTGGCCACGCACCAAAAGGATCTTATTGCGCGTCTGGGCTTTCCGGCGATGCAACTGGACCGCGGCCGCTTGTCGCGGCCCTTGCCCGAGGCCGCCTGAGACATGAACCTGCCCGCCAATCTTTTCGCCACCGCGTTCCGGCAACAGCGCCTCGGCCTGATGTTCGCCGCTATCATGACGATCCTTGTCTATCTGGCCACGCTCGCGCTGGCGGCGCAAATAGGGCTGGCGGGCATGGCTCTCGACTGGAGCCGCAATCTGAAAGGCGGCTTTACCGTCGAGATACCTTCCTCGGCCAACGATAACGCCAAAGACAAAGCCGAAAAAACGGAAAAGGTCATCGCGATCCTTCAAACCCTGCCCCACGTCGAGCGTATCGAACCTCTTGCGGAAGAAGACGAAGCCCGCCTGCTCGCGCCCTGGATCGGCGACAGCGACGTCCTCCAGTCCCTGCCGCTGCCCACGCTGATCGACGTACGGATGAAACCGGGCGCGCCGGTCCCTATGGAAGACCTGCGCAATAAACTGGCCGCCGCCGTCCCCAAAGTCGAGGCAGGCAGCCACGCGGACGAAATGTCGCCTTTGCAGCGCCTGATCCGCAGCCTCGGCTTTCTGGCGGGCCTTATGATCCTTTTGACGGGCGTAACGCTCATTATTTCCATCGTCCTGATCTGCCGCGCCGCCATGGCGGTCCAGCACGAAACGCTCGACCTCCTCCACCTCATCGGGACCGTCAACACGGACATCGCGCGGCAGTTCCAGCGCCACGCGCTACGCCTGGCATGGCCTGCGGCAGCAGGCGGTTTTGCGCTCGCCCTGCTGACGGCGGCGTTTGTTGTGGTTCTGTACGGCCACTTCGGCCAGCGCGCCCTTACGTTCAACCCCTCGTGGATCGTTTCGGGCATCGTCATGGCGCTTGTGCCGGTAACGGCGGTTATTGTGGCGGTAGCGACAGCGCGCCTATCCGTGCTAAGTCTTTTGCGGCGCCTGTCATGACGACGAAACGCATCGCATATGGACTGATCCTTGCCGCCGCCCTGTTTGCCGCATGGCTTGCGGGGCTGGTGATTTTCGTCGCGACGGTCGGCCATTTGACGGAGCCGACCGCCGGGGCCGCCATCCCCCCGGCCGAAGCCATCGTAGCGCTGACGGGCGGCAGCGAACGGATCACGGCCGGCCTCCAGCTTCTGGCGGCGGGCAAGGGGCGCAAGCTTTTCGTGTCGGGCGTACCGGCGGGCCTTACGCCGGGCCAAATTCTGGCGAAAGAATCCGTGCCTCCGGAATTGCGCGATTGCTGCATCGTCCTCGGCCACGCGGCGGGCAATACGTTCGGCAACGCGGAAGAAACGCGCGCATGGATGGCGGCTGAAAACTTCCATTCCCTGCGCCTCGTAACCGCGCATTACCACATGCCGCGAAGCGTGCTGATTTTCCGCAACGTCATGCCGGACATAAAAATCGTCCCGCACCCGGTTGCGCCGGACAGCGTGAAGCTGGGCGAATGGTGGTTTCGGCCCGGCACGGCCAGCCTTCTGATCCTCGAATACAGCAAATACCTCTACGCGCTGACGCTTGTCGAACTGAGGCTTGCGCCATGACCCGCGCGGCTTTGCGGCTTCGCTCGCTGGCCTTCAACGTCGCTTTCTTCGGCTGGACGTTTTTGCTTTGCTTCGGGCTGTTGTGGTTCTTGCTTTTGCCGAAACGCATGCTCTTTTACGGCATTCGCTTCTGGCAAAAGCACCTTTCGTGGATCGAGCGCAACATCGGCGGCATCCATTATCGTATCATCGGCTTTGAAAATGTCCCCAAAGGCGCGTGCATTATTGCGGCCAAGCACCAGTCGGCATGGGAAACGTGCAAGCTGCATCTAATGTTTTACGATCCCGCCATCGTGCTTAAAGAAGAGCTCTTGCGCCTTCCCGTCTGGGGCTGGTACGCCAAACGCTCCGGCATGATCCCGATCGACCGGGGCGGGCGCACCAAGACGCTCACGCGCATGATGGAAGCCGCGCGGCAAGCCAGCGTCGACGGACGGAAAATCGTCATTTTCCCGCAGGGCACCCGCCTCCCCCCCGGGGTGAGAAAACCTTACAAAGTTGGCGTCGCGGCTTTGTATCAGGAGCTTCAGTTACCCATCGTTCCGATGGCCCTGAACTCCGGTTTGTTCTGGCCTAAAGGAAGTTTCATCAAGAAACCCGGCTTGATCACGATTGAGTTTCTGCCGCCGATCCCGGCCGGATTGCCGCGCACGGAAATGATGCGTCGGCTTTTCGACAAACTCGAAGCCGCTTCCGACCGGTTGGCCGGCATCGCGCCGGAAGCAGAAAAAAGTTTAGGAAATTAGGCCCTCTTTAGCACGCCCGTCGAGCCGAAACCGCCCGCGCCGCGTTCGGATTCCGGCAGTTCATCCACCGCATCCCATTTTACGCGCGCATAAGCCGCTACGACCATCTGCGCGATGCGCATCCCGCGC
Source organism: Alphaproteobacteria bacterium (assembly GCA_040773965.1). Lineage (GTDB taxonomy): Bacteria > Pseudomonadota > Alphaproteobacteria > UBA9219 > UBA9219 > JAXGVG01. The sequence continues at coordinate 10,937 of JAXGVG010000038.1, forward strand.
GTGATGACAAAAGGCTCCGTCCCGAGATTGGCGAGAATGATCTTCACCTCGCCGCGATAGTCGGCGTCAATGGTTCCCGGGCTGTTCAAAACCGCGATCCCGTTTTTCAGCGCAAGGCCCGAACGCGGCCTTATCTGCGCTTCAAAACCATCCGGCAAAGCGATGGTGAGGCCCGTCGGCACGAGCACGCGCGCGCCCGGCGCGACAACCATGTCCGCATCGACGGCGGCGCAAAGATCCATGCCTGCGGCATGTTCGGTGGCGTAAGCGGGCAGATCGAGCCCTTCGGCGTGCGGCAGCGCGGCAATGGCAACGGAAACTTTTGACATGCGAAACAACTCCCTATTTTCTTTTGAACGCGGCAACAATTTCTTCCACCAGATGCCTTGCGATGAGATCCTTGCTCTGGCGGGGCCAAATTTCAGGCTTCACCTTGCCTTTCGCCGCGCGTCGCAAAAGGATCAGCTCGTTGTCGTCTTCGCTAAATCCCTTGCCCTCGCCTACCTCATTGGCCAAAATCCAGTCGCATTTCTTGCGCTCGAATTTTTCCGAGGCCAGCGCGATCATATTGTTCGTCTCGGCGGCAAAGCCTATGACGAGGCGCGGGCGTTTCTTTCCGGCCTGCGCAAGCGCCGCCAGAATGTCCGGGTTTTCGGCCAAATCGAGCGCCGGTTTTCCCTTGCCTTTTTTCATTTTCTCCCGGACTTCTTTCACGGGACGCCAGTCCGCCACGGCCGCCGCGCAAACCGCTATATCGACGGGCAAGGCCTTTTCACAAGCCGCCAGCATATCGCGCGCCGTCTTGACATGAACGGTCTTTACGCTAACGGGATCGGGCAGCGTCACCGGTCCGGTGACGAGCGTGACTTCCGCCCCCTGCCGCGCCAGCGCAAGAGCGATCGCGTGCCCCTGCTTGCCGGACGAGCGGTTGCCGATAAAGCGCACGGGATCGAGCGGCTCATGCGTCGGGCCGCTTGTGACCAGCGCTTTTCTCCCGGTCAGAGGCCCCGGTCTCGAAAAATATTTTTCGATGGCCGCGAGAATATCGGCAACGTTCGCCATGCGTCCTTCGCCCTCCTCGTCGCACGCCATCGCGCCTTTCGCGGGCCCCACCATCACGATGCCGCGTTTCTTTAACGTCGCCACGTTCGCCTGCGTCGCAGGATGCCGCCACATCATGACGTTCATGGCGGGCGCGATCATGACCGGCTTATCCGTGGCAAGCAGCAGCGCCGCCGCCAGATTGTCGGCCAGACCGTGCGCCATCCGCGCCATAATATTGGCCGTCGCGGGCGCGACGACGACAAGATCGGCCTGACGCGTCAGGTTAATGTGATCGATGCGCGTCGAACCCTCCGGCGGAAACATGTCCGTATGCACCGGCTCGCCCGTAAGCGCGGCGATAGACGTCGGCGTGATGAACTGCGCCCCGCCTTCGGTAAGCACGCAGCGCACCTGCGCCCCTTCCTCGCGCAAGCGGCGGATGAGATCGAGGCCTTTATACGCCGCAATCCCGCCGGAAATGATGAGGAGGATGGAACGATTATGAAGGTCGTGTGTCATTTGATTTTTTTCACCATCAAGTGTTCGTCGAAATACTTCCCATTCGTCTTCAGGGATCGCGGTTCCGTCCCATATGTGACAAAACCGTGCCGCTCATAAAGCTTAATAGCCGCCGTATTGGTTGTCACCACTGTACAGTAAACCTGCTCAACACCACAAGCCGCGGCATATTCGGTGACAGTTTTCATGAGCTTGTTCGCTACGCCTCGCCCTCGATAAGCCTGCTTGACATAAACGCTGTTAATATGGCCGCGATGACCCATTTTTTTAAATTTACTCACAGAAAAACTGACTGCGCCAACCGGCTCACCGTCTTCAAAAGACCCGAAAACGGCACCATCCTTTAGCCACGCTATATATTGTTCATCCGGTTTTGCCTGGGCTTCCTCGAAAGATTCCCCAAAAGATTCCGGATAAAGCCGAAGCATTTCCAGCCGTATAGCTTTCCATGATTCAAGATCGTTCGGCGTAAGTTTTCGTATTTCGGTCATCAATCAACAACCTCCGTCGCTACTTTCCCTCCCCCTCGCGGGGAAGGATTGGGGCCTTTACACATTTAAAAAGGCGTCATACCGGCGAAAGCCGGTATCCAGAGCGCCGCGTCTGCGGCGCGTATAAGTTATGCGGCTCGTAGACACTCGCCTCTGGATTCCCGGCTTGCGCCGGAATGACGGTTTTTATTATTATCTCCGTATATCCTCCCCTATCCCCTTCCGCTATGAAGAGGGTAATTCTTTTATCAATCAACAACCTCCGCCGGATAAGCGCCCCAGAATTCGGTCTTCCTCAGCCATCCCTTGACATCCCCGAACCTCACGTGGCACCACACGGCCTTGCACGACAGAATTTGC
>JAXGVG010000039.1:0-13062 GCA_040773965.1 Alphaproteobacteria bacterium
AGATTTGCGCCAAGGGTACGTTAGACACGGAGCTTGTGGGTCACGTCAATGGCTCGCATGGCAAGGGTTCCCCGGCGGTTGTATGGACTCGATTGCAATCTATACGGCCTTCTTTAACATGGATTTAACGCCTTGCTCGCACCCGTACGGCTAAGCGATTGATAAGAATGCTGAATGAAGCTCCCTCCCTTGTTGAAAAAAAGTTATTTCATGTCATTGAACATGAAAGAATCCACCTTTTTTTCAGGGACATTGCCCGCGCCTGGGAGGCGGAACGGCCCCGCTTTTTTTACTGGACGCCTGTCGTACTCGGGGTGGGAATAGGCGTTTATTTCGTCTGGCCACGCGAACCGAATCTTGAAACCGCTTTCATGCTGACGCTTTTGTCCGCGGCGGCCATGGTTCTTTGGCGCGGGAAGATGGCGCTGCGCGCCGTTTTTCTGGTTTCGCTCGGATTCACGCTGGCCGCGGCGTCAAGCCATATGTACGGCACGCCTCTGCTCGACTGGCCCCTGGGGCCGGTCGCCGTGGAGGGCACGATCGTTGATGTCGAGCAGCACGGCGAAGAACGAAAAGGCCGGCGCTTGCTTCTTGAGGATCTGTCCATCGAAAAACTTCCCGAAAGGCGCATGCCGCGGCGCATCCGGCTGGTTGTCGCGGAACGGTTGAACAAGCGCGTCGGCGAGCTTCGTCCGGGCCAGCGTTTTCAGGCGCTGGCGAAGCTGATGCCCCTTTCCGAGCCGTTGAATCCCGACGGCTTCGATTTTCGCCGCAACGGATTTTTTCAGGGAATCGGCGCGACAGGCTACGTCATGGGAAAGGTCCAGGTTTCCGATCCGGAAGTATCGCCGAAAAAACCGTCGCTCTGGTTCGCGCAATTCAGGCGCGACATTCAGGCGGAAGTAAAGAAAACGCTTGAGGGGGACCGCGCCGGACTGGCGATCATTTTTCTGACCGGCGACAAAAGCTCGCTGGGTTCCGAATCGGCCGAGGCGATACGCGCGGTCGGCCTGGCGCACTTGCTGGCGATCTCCGGTTTGCATGTCAGCCTGGTCGCGGGAATCGTGTTTTTCCTGAGCCGCGCGCTGTTCGCGCTTGTTCCGATGCTGGCGTTGCGTTTTCCCGTCAAGAAATGGGCGGCCGGGCTGTCGTTGATCTCCATCTTTTTTTATACGCTTCTGGTCGGCGCGCCCGTGCCGACGCGACGCGCCCTGATGATGGCGGGCGTCGCGCTTTTGGGCGTGATGCTGGACCGCATTACGTTGTCGCTCCGCACGGTGGCGCTCGCGGCGCTTGTCATTCTCCTTGTCTGGCCCCAGATGCTGTTGCACCCGTCTTTCCAGCTCTCGTTTGCGGCCGTGCTGGGTCTCGTTTCCGTTCATGAAGGGTTGCGCCGGCGGGGGTGGCGCCTGTTTTCCGGCCGGGAAGGGTGGTTTTGGCAGGCCTTGCGGTACATCGTCGAGCTGGCGGGCATGTCTTTCGTGGCGGCGGTGGCCACGCTGCCGTTCGGACTCTATCATTTTCAGGAAGCCGGGATTTACGGCATGCTCGCCAACACGCTCGCCATTCCGTTGACGGGCTTCTGGCTCATGCCGGTGTGCGTTTTTGTCATACTTCTCTGGCCCTTCGGCCTGGCGGCGTGGCCGCTCAAGCTGATGGAGCCTGGCGCAGGACTCCTTATGTGGATCAGCCGGACCATCGCTTCCTTGCCCGGCGCGCATTACGCCCCTCCGCCGATGCCCGTTGCGTTGATGCTCGCCGCTACGTTCGGCGGTCTTTTCTTTTGCTTTACACGCGGCCGCAAGCGCTGGGCCGGTCTGGCGACGACGATTTTGGCGGTGTCGCTGACTTTTTTCGGAACCCGCCCCGCTGTTTTTCTAAGCCCCAACGGGGATCAGGTTGGCTGGCGGCGCGACGAACCGAAGGAATTGCTTATAACCGGTTATGACAAGCCGGAGAAATTTATCGCCAAATACTGGCTACGCTCTGCGGGCGCGCGCAAGGACGAACTTCGTTTCATCGACAACGACGCCGTGGACGAGCCGCCGCTTTCGTGCAACGAGACCCGCTGCGTCTGGCAGGGCGCGAAGGGAACCGTCGCCTGGATGAGGAATCCCGATGCCTTGCCCGGAGAATGCGCCAAAGGCCATGCCGTCGTCGTCAACCCCTTTAACGACCGCGCGTGCGGCGCGGGAGTGGCGTCTATGATCACGTATGCCTCTTTCCGTCAGCACGGCGCTTATGTCATTTATGATACGGAAAAAGGCCTTCGCGTCCGCTATGCGCGCGAGATTCGCGCGGCGCGACCATGGAGCGCAGGGTGGCGGCAAAACGAGGCATGGGGCCGGTTCTGGCCCGGGTTTTAACAACGCTTTCCAAAAGCCGGCGACTCCGCTAGCTTTTGCCTGAAACAACGATTGCGCGGGTTTGCCATGGCGGGATTTAAAAACATTGTGCCGAACATTCATCCGGAGGGATGGCTTTTCATCGGCCTGTTCGCCGTTATCACGGCTGCGATGGGGCTTCTGGGATGGCCCTTCTTTTTCCTCGGCCTTGTCCTGACGGCGTGGTGCGTTTATTTCTTCCGCGATCCCGCGCGCGTGACGCCGTCGCGTCCCGGGCTGATCGTAAGCCCGGCCGATGGCCGCGTCGTGGCGGTCCGGGAAGTCATCCCCGACAGCGGCCTCGGCCTCGACGGCGAAGCGCGTACACGCGTCAGCATATTCCTGAACATCTTCGATGTGCACGTAAACCGGAGCCCGGTTGACGGTAATGTGGTGCATGCGTTCTATCGCGCGGGCAGGTTCTTCAACGCTTCGTTGGATAAGTCGAGCGAGTATAACGAGCGCATGTCGCTGGCGCTTGAAATGACCGGCAACCACCCCTATGCCGGAAAGCGCGTTGGCGTCGTGCAAATCGCCGGACTTATCGCGCGGCGGATCGTTTGCACGGCGAAGACCGGCCATTGTTTGAAAGCGGGCGAACGTTATGGCATGATCCGTTTCGGCAGCCGCGCCGATATTTACCTGCCGCCGGGCGTTCAGCCTTTGGTAGCCGTGGGGCAACGCGCAATCGCGGGCGAGACGGTGCTGGCCGACTGCCTGTCGAACGAAGCCGCGCGGCAAGGAGAGGTGCGCTAATGAACGGCATAAGCGAAAGGGAAGCGCGCGAATCCAAACGCGATATGCCGCTTACGCGGCTGATGCCGAACATGTTGACGATGCTGGCTCTTTGCAGCGGTTTGAGTGCCATTCGCTTCGCGTTGCAGGGAAGGTGGCAGGAGGCCGTGATCGCCATCGTTCTGGCCGCTGTGTTCGACGTGCTGGATGGGCGCGTGGCGCGCCTGTTCAACATCGCGAGCAAGTTCGGCGCGGAACTGGACAGCCTTGCGGACCTGACAAGCTTTGGCGTCGCGCCGGGGTTTATGCTTTACCTGTGGTCCCTTCAAAACGAAGGAGGGAGTCTGGGGTGGATCGCCGTTCTGGCGTTCGTCGCGTGCATGGCGTTGCGCCTCGCGCGATTCAACACGATGCTGGAAGACCACACGGCGCCCAAGTGGACCAAGAGCTATTTCACGGGCGTTCCGGCGCCGGCGGGGGCCGGGCTGGCGCTCTTGCCCTTGATTTTGACGCTGGAGTTCGGCCCTTCGGTTCAGCTTCCGGCATTTCTTCTTGCCGTTTGGATGCTGGTTGTCGCGGGCCTGATGGTCAGCCGCTTGCCGACGCTGTCGATGAAAGGACGGCGCATTGCGCCGGTGTTTGTCGCGCCGACTTTGGCGGGCGCATGCTTGCTTGTAGCGGCGCTTGTCACCAACCCATGGATGACATTGTCGGGTCTAGGCCTTCTTTATCTCGTCATGTTGCCCTATGGCTGGTACAGCTATCGCCGACGGAAGCAAAAGGAAGCCCGGGAATCCGATTATGTCTAAATGCGTGGACCTTGCCTTGCCGAGAGGCGGCGCGCTTTCGATCGGCAATCGCAAAAGGCTGACGTTCATCGCCGGGCCGTGCCAGATGGAATCGCGCGCGCAAGCGCTGGAGATGAGCGCCGCGCTGTCCGAAGTGGCCGCAAAATACAAAACCGGCATCGTCTATAAAACGTCGTTCGACAAGGCCAACCGCTCGTCGATCAAGACGGAGCGCGGCATCGGCCTTGAAAAAGCGCTGCCCATTCTGGCGGAAGTGCGCGAGACGTCCGGCCTGCCTGTCGTTACGGATGTGCATGAGGCGGCGCAATGCGCGCCCGTGGCCGAAGTTGTGGATATGCTGCAAATACCGGCGTTTCTTTGCCGCCAGACGGACTTGCTTCTGGCGGCGGGCGCGACGGGCCGCGCCGTAAACGTGAAAAAAGGGCAATTCCTCGCGCCGTGGGATATGAAAAACGTCGCGGCCAAGATCGCCTCGACGGGCAACGAACGCATTCTTCTTTGCGAGCGCGGCGCAAGCTTCGGCTACAACGCGCTGGTGTCGGACATGCGCGCGCTGCCGATCATGGCGCAAACGGGATACCCCGTCGTTTTCGACGCGACTCATTCCGTGCAACAGCCCGGCGGCAAGGGCGAGAGCAGCGGCGGCGAAAGGCAGTTTGTGCCCGTGCTGGCGCGTGCGGCCGTAGCCGTTGGGGTGGCGGCCGTGTTTCTCGAAACGCATCCCGACCCCGATCATGCGCCGTCCGACGGCCCTAACATGATCGCGTTTAAGGACTTTCCAAAGCTGGTTGAGACGCTGCTTGCGTTTGACGAATTGGCTAAAAACGAATCCTGCGGCTAGACGGGCCTCCGTTTATATATTCTTCATGAAGGGTTTTTTCGGGCCATCTTGTGGCCATAAATGAGGTAGAATAAAGACCCATAAGGGGCTTTTTATCCCCCTCTCTCTTGGGGAGTTTCGCATGAAAATAATCGTCGTTGCCGCGTTGGCTCTCGTTGTGATGTCGGGTTTTGCGCAACCCGCCGCTGCCCGTTCCCATGTGAGCTTCTATTATGGTTCCGGTCCGGGCTGCTGTTGGGGCGCGCCTTACCGGGGGCCGTACGAGCATCCCTATCCGCCGTATTACCCGCGTTTTCGTCGGCCCGTCGTTATCGTGCCGCCGTCCGCCGTCGTTTATGAAGCGCCGCCGGTGACGTATGTCGCGCCCTCGCCGGTTCAGGATTCGATTCCGGCCAATCAGACGTCGCCGACGTTTACCGACGGCTATGGGCGCACGTGCCGCAATTATGAAACCACGAAGATCGTCGATGGCGTGGCGCGAAACATTCTTGGAACGGCCTGCCTGAGTTCCGATGGAACCTGGCGGGTTGTGGATTAGGCAATGCCTGCTTGCAGAAGGTCGTGAATATGCAGGATGCCCACGGGCTTGCCGTCTTTGACGACAAAAAGCTGGGTGCGTTTCGTTTCGTTTAACGTTTTTAAGGCCTCGGCAGCCAAAAGACGCGGCGCGACGGTCATAGGGTTGCGCGTCATGACGGCGGCGGCGGTTTTCTCGGTAAGTCCGTTGCCCATGTGGCGCCGCAAATCGCCGTCCGTGATGATCCCGGCCAAAACGCCGGAGGCGTCGACGATTCCCGCGCAGCCGAAACGCTTTTCGGTCATGACGACCAGCACATGCGCCATCGTATCGGCTTCCTTCGCCAGAGGAAGCTCGTTGCCGCCGTGCATAACGTCGCTGACGCGCAAAAGGGTTTTGCCCAGCTTGCCGCCCGGGTGGAAGTTGCGGAAATCGTCGGCGGTGAAGCCTTTGCACTCCAGCGCCGTTACGGCCAGCGCGTCGCCAAGCGCCAGCATCATCGTCGTCGACGTGGTCGGCGCAAGGCCCAGCGAGCCGACTTCCGGCTCCGGCGGAAGAAGAAGCAAAACGTCCGAGGCCTGCGCCAGCGCGCTTTGCGCGCGGCTCGTAATGCCGATCAGCGGAATGGAAAAGCGCCGCGTATAATCGACAAGATCGCCGAGTTCAGCCGTTTCGCCGGAATTGGACAGCGCGATGACGACGTCTTCCGGCACGATCATGCCGAGGTCGCCATGGCTCGCCTCGCCGGGATGGACAAATAGGGCGGGCGTGCCGGTGGAAGCGAGCGTTGCCGCAATCTTGCGTCCGATATGGCCGCTTTTTCCCATGCCGCTTACGACCACGCGGCCCTTGCAGGCAACGAGCAGGCGCACCGCCTCGACAAACGTGCCGTTAAGACGATCGGCCAGGACTTTTAACGCCGCGCCTTCTGCAGTCAGCACTTTCCGGGCGCTGGCCAGAAGCGCGTTGTCGTTCATGGCGGCGGGTTTTGCCGGGGCTTTCGGTAAAGGCGTCATGAAGAAAGGGTCCTTGCTGGTCCGGCGGCATTATAGGCGCTGGAAAGCAGGAGACAAGCGCGCGTTTTTACGCTCTTTTTAACCGGAACCAGAGCTGAAACCGGGTGCGGTCGGTGGTAATTGTGACGCGGCGCGCCAGGCGCAAAAGTATGGGAAAGCCGAGGCCGCCGGGGATATCCGCGTTTAGGTCCGGCGGATTGTCCCGGCCGCATCGTGACAGAAAGACGGGCACCATCTCGATCATGGGCGGTATCTGGAAAAAGGATAAAAGGAGAATGGGGCCGCGCCGTCGGGCATGAAGGCTAAGCGCTTCGGCCTGTCCGTGTTGCGTGGCGTTCGCGATGCATTCGGACAGAATAAGGTACAAATCGGCTTCGGAAAGATAGCCGCGCGGGAATTTTCTGACAATGTGATCCATGGTCGCCGGGTTCCACATGGCCCGTTTGTCCATGATGCCGATATAAAATGTCGAGGAGTGAAACGCTGCCCGTTGCGCCGTTTGAACGTGCGACCGTAAAGGGGATCCGTACACGCGCAATTTCAGCATGGCTTTCCGTCAGGCGCGAATTTCGGTAATGCGATTCAGTTCGACCATGTCGAACAGACGGCTGATGTCCCGGTTGGGTTTTTCGATGACGAATTCGGCGTTTTTTTCGCGCACGCGGCGAAGTATGCGGATAAGCACGCCAAGCCAATGGCTGTCCATGCGCGCGACATTGGCGAAATTCATGCGCACGGTCGTGACTTCGCCCTTATCCACCAGCGTCGTGATCTGATACACAAGCTGTTCGCCTTCCGTGTGTTGGTGGAAGGTGAGGGCTCCCGATACCGCAACGACAAGCTGGGGGCCCTCGCGCTTGAATTTGAACGGCATGATGTTATCTCCTTTGTAAAGTGATAAGCGTGCAGTCGTCGAGCAAAGGTCCTTCCGGCGCAAGCGCATCGGTCAGGCTGGCGCCGGGATCCTGCGACTTGAGGAAAAAGGCGGTGGGGTCTTCCGGCAGGCTTTCGGACCAGCCGTCGCTGAAAAGCGCCAGCGAAGAGCCCGGCTCCATCGTCGCGGACGAGGACGAAAGCGACACCATCCCTGAGCCTAAAGGCAATCCGCGCGTTTTCAGTTCCGTGACTTTTCCCCTGCAATGAAGAAGGGGCGATGGAATGCCGCTTCCCGCGAAAAGAATTTTTCCCGTTAGCCGGTTGAAGGTCAGCGCGAACGCGCCGGCGAAAAGCTGGCCGAACGAGATCTTGGCCATCGCGGCGTCGAGTTTGACGAGGAAATCGCCCGGATCGGGCAGCTGGTCGTGGTATTCCTGCACGAGGCAATCCACGCGAAGGGCGTTGATGGCTCCGGCAAGGCCGTGCGCGCTGGCATCGACCAGAACGAGACCGAGATGATCGTCATCCAGCGCGCGCAGGGACCACAGATCGCCGCCGATTTCGTCGTGCGGCTTGTACAGCGACGCGCAGTCAAGGCCGTATTTTCCGGCCAGTTCGGCGGCTTGTTCGGGCGAGGGCAAGATGGCGTCGAGAAAAGCATGCGTGATTTCGATATGCGCCTGAATCCGGTTGCGAAAGTCGAACAAAACGCGCGCTGCAATGGCGCTGCGCAAATGCGCACGGATGCGTGCTTTCAGTTCCGTAAGGTGAAAAGGACGACTGACCACGTCCGTCGCGCCCATGTTGAAACAGCGCACGCGGTCGTCGGCGCCCTGAAGGCTGGTTTGCACAAGAATGGACAGGTTGCCGAAAACGGGATTGCCGCGCAGCTGGCGCATCAATTCAAAGCCGTCCATGCGCGGCATTTTTATGTCGAGCAGGATGAGATCGGGGCGAAACCGGGTGATAAGCTCCAGCGCCTCGACGCCGTCTTCGGCCTCGTCGATAAGGCCGATGCCAAGCTTTTCGCAGACGCTGTGAAGCATGATCCTGTTTGTCGGATCGTCGTCGACAATCAGAACGTGCGCGCGCTTGAATTCGGCCGGAATGGCTCGGTCGGAAGAAAGATCGCTATCGGACACGGCAAACCCGGGGCAGAAGAGAAAACCCCGTATATATTGATTTTTTTGTTTAATTTCGTATTAAGAATAAAAGATAAAACAATATATAAACAAGTATAAATAAGAACTAACATACATATGTATAGTAATTATATACGCCTGTATTGCAACGATCGTTTCAATCGACGGCTTCCGTTTTCCACGTCTGGAGCTTCCGGTAGAGCATGGAGGGGCTTACTTCAAGAAGCTCGGCCGCTTTGCCCACGTTCTGATCCGTCAGCGAGAGGGTCCGGAAAATGGTTTCTTTTTCGACCTGCCACAAAGGTTTTACGGGCGGCATGGCGGGCGTACGCGAAACGGCGGGCACGGCGATTTCTTCCGGCGTTTTTTCTCTGGCGGCGGTGTTTTGTTGAATTTTTTCCGGCAGCATGTTCGCCGTCACTTGCGGCCCTTCGTGCAGCGTCACGATTGTGCGCAAGACGTTTTCGAGCTGGCGGACGTTCCCCGGCCAGTCATAGCCCCGGAAAAGACGGATGACGTCCGGCGCAAGAGAGGTAAAAGTCTTTCCTTTTTCCGCCCCGAATTTCTGAAGGAAATAATCGGCTAGAAGAAGAACGTCGTCGTCGCGTTCGCGCAGGGGCGGCATGTAAAGCGGAACGACATGAAGTCGGCAGTATAGTTCTTCATGCAAGCGCCCGTTTTTCACTTCTTCCTGCGGATTGCAGTTTGTGGCGGCGATTAGGCGGACGCTGGCGGTTTCTTTCCTGAGACTGCCGGGCGGCGAAATGTCGCCGGTTTGAAGGAAACGCAAAAGCCTGTTTTGGTGTTCCGCCGGAAGCGCTTCAAGATCGTCAAGAAACAAGGTTCCTCCATCGGCTTCCCGGATCGCCCGCAAAAGGCCGTCGGATGCGGCGGCGGATGCGTATTCGACCGAAGTGAGGGACTCGGAGCCGCAAGGGATGGCGATAAACGGTTTGGCGTGGCGCGGGCTGGCTTCATGAAGCGTGGATGCCGCCAAAGCCTTGCCGGTGCCGCTTTCGCCGGTGATGAAGACATTCGCCTGGCTGGGGGCGACAGAGTCGATAATGCGGTAGACGGCCAGCATCGGCGAGGACTGACCGATAAAATTGCGGTAATGGCTCAGCCCAAGCACCTGCCTCCATTCGATCAGTTCCTGTTCCAGCGCAAGGCGCTGTAAGGCGTTGCGTATGGTGACGGTAAGGCGCGTCGCGGTGAAGGGCTTGAGAATGAAATCGAAAGCGCCTTCCTTCATGGCGGCATGGGCCGTTCCGGGCGACGTGTCGGCGGTCACGACGATAAGTGGAAGGTTCGGGTAAAGCGCGTGCGCTTGTTGAAGAACCTGAAAGCCGTCCATGTCGGGCAGGTTCAAATCGAGAACGGCCACCGAGGGGCGAAACGCTCGCAAACAGGCCAGCGCCCCTTGCCCCGTGCTTTCGACGATCACATGATAATTTTCGCGGCGCAGATATTCTTCATATGTTCTGGCCAGCGACAAGGCGTCTTCGACGACGAGAACCGTCTGTGTGGGAAGAGGAGGCATGGCAAACCGGGAGTGATAAAAACGCCGTCGCTTCCTTTAGTCGCGTCGCGGCGGCAAGATGGCCCATCCGGCGACAACGGGAGGCAACACGGCTTGAGTTTGCCATGAAAGAGTTAGCGGTTGCTGAATTTGCGCGTCCGGAAAGCGCTCAAGGTAATACGGCGGTATGCTTTTTGCGGATTCGGCGTCCGCGCAACGGTTGCTGCACCACAAGAGTATGCCACCATTCCGTTCCAGACCTTTCGCGTCGATCCACGGGCTGATGACGGGATCGGCCATAATGAAAACCCGGGGCCGCGTATGCGCCGACGCTGCGGGCGCGTAAAAGGCGACGTTTCCGGCCAGCCATGTGTCGCCGATAATGTAGGAAGGAAACGTTCCGGGCTCGTTCTTTTGCCATTCGCTTACGATGCTTTCGGTCAAGGCGCGACCGGGAAACTGAACGCGCAAGGGCGCGCGCGTCGCGTAAATGCCGAAAATATTGGACACAACGATTGCCGCGAGACCGAGGAGAAAGACGCCTCCCCACGCATAGGCGAAGAAACGCAGGCGTTCCAGCGAAAGAGGATTTACTATGAACGTGACGGACCACAAGCCGATAAAATTCCACAAGCAGGCTCCCCACATGTCGCGCGGCCTGAAACCGATGAGCGCAGAAAGCAGCAGCAAGACGATAAAGGGGCCGAGCGCAACCGCGTGAAGAAAATGCCGGTCGAAAGCGGGAAGAGGCCGGAGGCTTTTGGGGACCAAAGTCGGCCGTTTGCCGCTAAGAACGAAAACAAGAAAGATCATGGGGGCGAGCGCCAACGCGACAGCGCCCGTAAACGCGAGAGGAAAGGTCAAGCGCTGAACCCATGCCGTGGCTTCGCTTGTGCGGGTTTGGGCATAGGTGAACGGAAGAAAATCGTGCGTTATAAGCCAGTGCAAATGGGGAGCAACAAGCAAAAAGCATGCAGCCAGAGCGAGATAAGGACCGAAAGAACGCCAGCGCTTCCGGCCTTCCGCCGTAAAAACAAGAACCGCAAAAAGCACGCTCGCCAGAAGAAGCATGCTGTATTTGGCGTAAATCCCTGCGGCCATCCATGCGCCGAGAAGCACCCAGTCGAACCAGCGGTTCTCCTTTACCGCGCGATGGAACGACCAGCACGCCAGCGCCCAAAACGGCAGTTGGAGAACGTTCGGATTGAACTCGGGACTGGTGAAGTTGTAGTAGGCCACGCCTTCGAGAAGCAAAACGCCAAGCAAGGCTTTTGTGTCTCCCGAAAGGCGGCGGCCTGTCCGCCACACGGCCCAGAAAGCGACGGCGACCGCAATCTGGCTGGCCAGAAAGTGAGCCCACTCGGCCCGGCCGGTCAGGACGGCGAGAATTTCAAGCCACCAGGATTGCATCGGCGGATGCTTGTAGGTGCCGATGAGCCATTCCCGTCCCCAGACATAGCCCTCGATAACGTCAAGCGGGACGTTGAAGCTTGTCAGCCATGGCAACAATGTCCACAGCGCAAGATGCAAAAGAACGAAACACCCGAAAAGACGGGAAGCCGTGTTGCGGGAAAAAAAGGAAGACAGTTTTTCAGTTGCCGTCATCGGGATGGGGGTCGAACCCTTGCTGTTCGTTGATCAAATAAACGGGCCTGCCTTTGACCTCCGTGAAAACGCGGCCCAGATATTCGCCGATGATGCCGAGGCTGAGAAGCTGGACGCCGCCAAGGAACATGATGCCGGTGACCAGCGTGGCAAAGCCGGGCACGTCGTTGCCGAACAACAGCGTACGCAAGGCAAGGAAAATGCCGTACGCCAGCGCAAGAAGGGAAATGACGCTGCCGAACCATGTCCAAATGCGAAGGGGAAGCGTGCTGAACGAGGAAAGCCCGTCGAAGGCGAAGCGGACGAGGCGAAGATAATCCCAGCTGGAATGGCCGTCGGGCCGGGGCGCGACGTCGAAAGGAACCAGCGCGTAATCGTAACCGACCCAGGTCATCAGGCCTTTCATGAAACGCGTGCGTTCGGGAAGCGCGTTGACGGCGTCGATAACCACGCGGTCGAGAAGCCGGAAATCGCCCGCGCCTTCCGGCAGCCGGATTTCGGCGGCATGACGGAAGGCAAGGTAAAAAAGTTTTGAGCTAAACTTTCGAAAATCGGTGTCCGTGTCGCGGTTGCGGCGGATGGCGTAAACCATCTTGGCGCCGCCCTGCCATGCCATGACCAGTTGGGGAATGATTTCCGGCGGATGCTGAAGATCGCTGTCGAGCGTGATGGCGGCGCGGCCGCGCGCCCTTTGCAAGCCGCAGGTGAGGGCGGCTTCCTTGCCGAAGTTGCGGGTGAAGCGTATCGCCTTGATCCGCAAGTCGTGTTCGCGTTCGTGGCAAAGAAGGCTGTAGGTCGGGTCCGTGCTGCCGTCGTCGATGCAGATGATTTCATAGCTCAGGCCGAGGCGGCTTAAAACGGGGTAAAGGCGCTGGAAAAGATCGCGAACGGTTCCGGCTTCGTTGTAAAACGGCAAAATGATCGAAAGGTCGGGCGCGCCGGTTACGGAAAGTGATGACATGGGAACCAAACGTCTCGCTGGCAAGTTGATTCGTCAAACGGGCCGAGAATAGGGTATAACGGCTTCCGAAGCGATTCTTTGTTCGGCTTTTCCGGAAAAGCAATGAAAATATGCTTAACCTCCCTCTCCCGGCGTTATTCTATTCTGTTCCTGTCTCTTGTGGCGTTAACCACGTTAGGTATGGGCGTCCTTTTGATGGCGTTTTACCTTGGGGGGGAACTGCGCGGGAACCTGGACTGGTCTATCCTGCCAAGCGCACAGTATGAAATCCCCGAAGCGTTGACGGCGCGCGGCTTTGAGCCCCTCTATATCCACCGGGGCCAAAGCGGATGGGACGGCCAGTTTTACTACTACATCGCCAACGACATTACGGCTCAAACGGACGCCAAGTATAAAGTGGAAATGTCGCCCTACCGCTATCAGCGCATCGGCGTTTCCCTTCTGGCGAAAGCGGCCGGCGCGCTCATGGGTTACGATTACGTTCCTGTTTCCGTGTTTTATTTTACGTCTCTGTTTCTTGTCGTCGCGGCCAGTTTTTTCTTTGCCAGGTTTCTGGAAAGACGCGGCTATTCGCCGTATCTGGCGCTGCTCTGGTCGCTGGCGGCGGGCACGCAAATGACGGTCTTGAATGGCCTGCCGGATGCCGGCGCCGACGCC
>JAXGVG010000040.1:0-12972 GCA_040773965.1 Alphaproteobacteria bacterium
ATCCGAATGCTTTGAATGGCTCCATCCCTGACCACGACTCCATCCTTCCGGTCGAGCCATCTCTCGCGGTGAACCGGGATATCGTTTTCGGCGATCAGTTTCTCGTACTCCCCCGGATTTACCTTCTTCAGGTAATTCAGAAGGCGGCGGCGGTTGCCCACCATTTTCAAAAGCCCGCGGCGCGAGTGATGGTCCTTCTTGTGCGTGGCAAAATGATCCGTCAGATCGTTGATCCGCCGGGTCAGCAAGGCAATCTGGACTTCGGGGGAACCGGTGTCGCCCTTCCGGCGGGCATGTTTTTGAATAAGCGCCTGCTTGTTTTGCGCTGTGGTTTTCGACATCGTTATCTCCTTATATATCTAAAAGTGAAAACCGCGCACAACGCGGAACGCTCCGGCTCTTGGCTCGACGAGAGCCACAGGAACACCTTGATGTTCGGCCAAAATGACAGGCGATTGCATCAATTCGATGTGTTGTGGCCTGATCAAAAGGCTTTGTCCGGCGCGCAAACGCTGCGCCTCGCCGGCGGTTAGCTGCAAGCCCGGGATGTCGTCCAGTGCCGCTCCAATCGCCAGCAATGCCGTTAAGGCGGCCCCCTTATGCGCCAATTCCTCAAGCTTTTCCAGCGAAATCGCGCGCGCCTGCGTGAAAGGCCCTACGCGCGTGCGGCGCAAGGCGCCGATATGGCCGTAAGTTCCCAGACTTATTGCTAAATCCCGCGCGAGCGAACGGACATACATCCCCTTACCGCACGTAACGTTAATGATTGCATGATCGGTATCCGGAAGTTCAAGCAGATCAAGTTTTTTCACCATCACCTTGCGCGAAGGCAGGGATGGCCGTCCCCCCTGACGGGCAATATCGTAGGCGCGCCGTCCTTCCAGCTTGATCGCGGAAAAGGACGGCGGCGTTTGATCGATCAGGCCCGTGAAGGAAGGAAGCGCCTTCCGGATCGCCGCTTCATCGGGACGGGCATCGCTTTTGGCTATGACCTCTCCTTCCATGTCGTCCGTGGCGCGCTGTTCGCCCCAACGAACGGTGAACGTGTATTCCTTGTCGTCGTCCATGACATAAGGCACAAGCTTCGTCGCCTCTCCGAACGCCAGCGGCAGAATGCCCGTCGCCAGCGGATCGAGAGTCCCGGCGTGGCCCGCCTTTTTGCCGCCGAGCAGGCGGCGCGCCTTGCCCAGCGCCTGCGTCGACGTCAGGCCGGCCGGTTTGTCGAGGGCAAGCCAGCCGTGGATGGCTGTCCGGCGCGGCTTTTCGTTTTTCTTTTCAGAATCGCTCATTGTTTCCGCTTTTTGCAGCGCGATCATTCGTCGTTCGGCTCAACGAGATCTTTGGCCACGACAGGATCGTTCAGAATTTTTTCGATTTTTTGCGCATAGTCGAAGCTTTCGTCGGTTTTAAAGTTCAGCTTCGGCACATAACGAAGTTTGACCTTCTGCGCGATTTCATGGCGGAAAAATCCGACGATATCGTTAAGCGCCCGCGTCGTCTCGGCGACCTTGTGCCCACCGAGCGGAATGACGAACGCCGTGGCGTTTTGAAGATCGGGACTTATCCGGACTTCCGTCACCGTGATCAACGGCGCCGAAAAACCCTTTGGCCACGGCACATCGCCGCGCTGGAGAACATCGGCCAGCGCATGACGAATGGCCTCACCGACACGAAGTTGACGTTGCGAGCGCATGGCGTTTTGTCCTTTTATCCGAACTGAAGAGGAATCTTGAATCTTTCGTTAAAAGCATAGGCGCATTGTCTGGGATCCCTGAAATCGAGAATCCCGCAACCATGATGCGTCTCAAGCAACTTTCGCCCCAAAGGCGTTCCGGCAAACCTGCACAGCGCCAGGGGATCTCTTTTAATAAACCCGCGCCATTGCGCAAGGGCGGCACGATCCGGAAACCCGTTTTCCAGCTTAAAATCAAGAAAAACGCCGTCCACGCCAAGAAAGCCATTGTAAAGAAAATACGAGGCCGCGCGAGGACACATGGCCGTCGTCAGTTTGCCGTAACCCTTCTCGAAAGAGAAGAGCGCCATACGGCGCAACATTTCCACGCCGCGTATGCGCGCATGGACAACCTCACGCATAGCCTCGTTATAAGCCTGAAGGAAGGTTATCATGACGTGCGCAATGCGGCGCGAACCGGAATCAGGAGGGTTAAAACAAGGAACCACCTCGATTGAAGCAAAGGCCGACCCCCGATGTTTAAGGAAAAAGGCGCAACGATACGCGCCTGTTTGGGGGTGGAAGACAAACGATCCTTCGGCCCGGCCTTGAGGCGCATAGGCAAAAGGCAGCCACCGGGGATTCTCCAAATAATGCCCGAAGTCTTCTACAAAATCTGAAACCAGCTTTTGCGCCTGCATTGAACTCCGATCGCCTCAAGGTCGCCCTGGCACCTCTTCCCTCTCAAATCCTCCCCGGCCTTTTATACTTATACTCCGTCCGCGAAACATTCGCTAAACATCAGAGAATTTGGAGCCTCGAAGAACGAGAGCGCACCCACGATCCTCCAGAGAAACGATTTAATGCTTTGGCATATACCCCTACGCGTTGCGCATGTCTTTCCGCTTTAAGGCAGGGGGAAACCGCACAAAGTATTGCATCATTAAAGAGCGCGACGACTTGATTGCGCGTTTTCCCTTGAAGTTCAAGCATTCGTTTTTTAGCATCATCAAGGCTGCACATAATGTCAAAATCGAGAATATGAAGTGGCTTTCTGTTCGGCGCACCCGACAAAAGAGCATCGTTCCATATTTCTTGACGCGTTACAATACGCCCGGCTTCTTTCCAAGTCTCTTCATCGTAACCGTGATTGTAAGCAGGAAACCACATTCCCTCCGGGGGTGTTTCGAGGGACTCCAATATGTGACTAGTCACATAATCTTCCCGCGGCTTAAAATTGCCCGGCAACCGAAGCTGGAAAACGTTACCTAACAAGTAAGAGCCAATAACAAGCTGCACAGGTTCGGCTATTTTGTCTGCCAGCCTTTCAGCTGCCTTAAAGGGGCTATTAAATGACATCTGAAGAGCATCCACGCCATCGACGTGGTACACCGTAAGCAATCCTGACATGTTCTGCCGATACAAGCTTGTGAGTGTAAGCGCAATATCATATTCATCCGGACCCGATAACATTGATTTACTCCTTTAAAATAAGGCTCTTCTGACAGATAAAATTTTACAACTGCCGCGCCACCTCTTCCATTTCAAAGCATTCGATCACATCGCCTTCGGCGATGTTGTCGTAGCTTTCGAACGCCATGCCGCATTCGAAGCCTTCGCGCACTTCCTTCACTTCGTCCTTGACGCGTTTCAGGGTTTTCAGCGCCCCCTCGTGGATCACAACGTTGTCGCGCAACAGGCGGACTTTCGCGCCACGTTTGACGATACCGTCCGTGACCTTGCACCCCGCGACCTTGCCGACCCTGGAAATGTTGAAGACCTGAAGGATTTGGGCGTGGCCCAAAAACTTCTCGCGCAAATCCGGCGCGAGCATGCCCGTGAGCGCCTGTTTCACATCGTCGATTACGTTGTAAATGATTGAATAATAACGAATTTCTATCCCGTCGCGCTTGGCCATTTCGCGGGCCTGCGGGTTGGCGCGAACATTGAAGCCGATAATCATGCCTTTCGAAGCGTTGGCCAGCGTCACATCGGATTCCGTGATCGCGCCTACGGCCGCATCCAACACGCGAACCTTCACTTCTTCGTTGTCGGCGGAAAGCTTGACGAGAGCGCTCTTGAGCGCCTCCACCGAACCATGAACGTCGCCCTTGATCAGAACCGCCAGTTCCCTGGCCGTTCCGGCCTTGATGTTTTCCATCATTTGCTCCAGCGAGCCGCGCTGATTTGCCGTTGCCGTCAATGTGCGGCGGCGGCGCTGGCGGAATTCGCTGATCTCGCGGGCTTTCGCTTCCGTAAGCACGACCATCAATTCATCGCCTGCTACCGGCGTGCTGTTAAGACCGACAACCTCGACAGGCGTAGCCGGACCGGCTTGCGTAACGTTCGCCCCCCGATCGTCGATCAACGCGCGAACGCGGCCCCACTCGCTGCCCGCCACGAAGATATCGCCGACTTTAAGGGTGCCGTGCTGGACCAGAACCGTTGCCACCGAGCCGCGCCCTTTTTCGAGACGCGCTTCAACCACAGCGCCTTGCCCGGGACGGTCCGGATTGGCCTTCAGTTCGAGCATTTCGGCCTGAAGCAGGACGGCTTCAAGCAGTTTGTCGAGGCCCATGCGGGTTTTTGCGGAAATTTCAACCGACAACGCCTCGCCCCCCATTTCCTCGACCTGGATGTCGTGCTGCAAAAGCTCCTGACGGACGCGCGCCGGGTTAGCGGCGGGCAAGTCGCATTTGTTGATGGCGACAACGATCGGCACGTTGGCGGCTTTGGCGTGGCGAATGGCTTCGATCGTTTGCGGCATGATGCCGTCGTCGGCCGCTACCACCAGAATGACGATGTCCGTCACGTGCGCGCCCCGCGCCCGCATTTCGGTGAACGCGGCATGTCCCGGGGTATCGATAAAGGTAATGCGGTCGAAGCCGTGCGCAGGCCGCGGAAGCGCGATCTGATATGCGCCTATATGCTGGGTTATGCCGCCCGCTTCGCCCGCAACCACATCCGTTTCGCGTAAAGCGTCCAGAAGCGACGTTTTGCCGTGATCGACATGTCCCATGACCGTTACGACGGGGGAACGGGGTCGAAGGCTTTCGGGCGCGTCTTCCGTTGAAACGAGCGAGGCTTCGACGTCCGCTTCCGTCACGCGCTTGATGCGGTGTCCGAACTCTGTCGCGACAAGCTCGGCCGTATCGGCGTCGATGCTTTGTGTGATCGTCGCCATGACGCCCAATTTCATCAGGGCCTTGATGACGTCCGCGCCGCGTTCGGCCATGCGGTTGGCCAGCTCTTGCACTGTAATGACTTCGGGGATAGTGACGTCGCGCGTAACCTTGACCTGTTCCTGCTGTTGCATCGCCTGACGTTTTTCGCGCTCGATGCGACGGCGCATGGAAGCCACGCTGCGCTGTCGAACGCCTTCGTCGCCGGACAAGGCTTGCGACACCGTTATCTTGCCGCCGCGGCGGCGCTCGGCGCCGGAGCCACGGCGCGGCGCGGGAGCCCCTCGTCCGCCCCTGCCACGGCGGCTTGTTTCTTCCTCGTCTTCGGATACTACGCCGCGCTTCATCAGCGACGGCGTCTTTGCCCCTGCCGTTTCACCGGCGCGCGACGCGGCCCTCATACGGTCCGCCGGGGTTCCGCCGGTACGGCTCCGTACGCGCAATTCGTCTTCCTGTTTGCGGCGTTCGCTTTCGGTTTTTTCCTGATCCTGAATGTTGCGCAGTTCTTCCAGTTCGCGTTGGCGCAGCCGTTCGCGCTCCGTCAGCGGCCCGGCGCCTTCTATAGCCTCTTTGGATTCTTCGAACGCGGCTTCGTCCGCAGCCGCTTCTTGCGCTGAACTGCGGCGCAACTCGTTTTCCAGAACGGCGCCGCGCAGGGCGCGCAAACGCGCGTCGCGCTCTTCCTGCGTCAACTGGCGGATGGTTGCGCTGGTCGCCCGTCCGCGTTCGTTGACGCTGACCGAGGTTCCGGGTTCCGGTCCAAGGACCATCTTCTTGGCGGTTTTGGCTTCCGCCGACGAAGCCCCGTCGGCGCGCTTGCGCTTGACTTCGACGGCGACGGTCTTGGAACGGCCATGCGAAAAGCTTTGGCGCACGGAGCCTGTCGCGCCGCCTGCGTCCGGGCTTATGGATTTTTTCAGCTCCAGTTTGGGTTTGGACCCCAGACTCAAGACTTTCTTTTTCGGTTCTTGCTCTGTCATGGCTATTCACAATCCGATGCTAATAAAGGTTCGCTCTTGACGCCTTTCAGGCGTTTCAATTCCGTTCCCAGTTTCTCCGAAAGGTCATGAGGTTTCAGCCCCGGCGCCGCCAGTTGCTCGCGTCCCAAAGCTTCGCCCAGTTGCGCGCGCGTGAAAGCGCATTCCACGATCATGGCGCGATGGAGTTTCTTGCGCACATCCTGACCCGCATCCGAAGCCATCAGGACATACGCGAGTTCACCCGCTTTTTGCGCTTCTTCGACTTGGGGCTGGCCCGTAACGACGAGGCCCGCCCCTCGCGCCAGACCCAACAGATCAAGGCAGCGTTTGGCAAGGAGACGTTCAACCTGCTGAACAAGATCGGGGTTTATGATGGCGTTTGTTTTCGCGGCGCGAGAAAACAGATTTTTTCTTATCGCCGCTTCCAGAGCTTCGCGCGAAGCCCCAACCCACAGGCCCCGGCCCGGCAACTTTCCGGCAAGATCGGGAACGACTTTATGTTGAGGATCGAGAACGAAACGGATCAGATCATGTTTGGGCCGCACCTCGCCCGTGGCCAGACACCGGCGCATAGCCGAGGCAGTCGCGGCTGCGTCCGTTAACGCCGCCGTCCCGGACAGAATCCCGTCTGGCGGCGTTTTGCCGCAGGTGGTGGTGAGAGCCATAACCATATGTCCGTTCGCACCTCATTGTTGCGGCTGATCGGAAACCGGGGGTTCGTCTTCCCCGGCAAACCAGTGGGCGCGCGCGGCCATGATCGTCTCGTTGGCCTTGCTTTCGCTCAGTTGATCGGCTCCCAAAATCTCGCGTAGCTCGTCGCTGGCCAGATCGGCTACATCGTCGAGCGTTTTGATGCCTTTCTCGCCAAGCTTGACCGCCATTTCGGCCGTCAGGTTCGGCAAGGCGACCACGTCGTCGGTCACGCCGAGTTCGCGGCATTTTGCTTGCAGCTTGGCCGCCGTCTCGGCCAGCCATGCCCGCGCGCGCTGCTGGAGTTCGCCGGCGACTTCGAGGTCAAAGCCCTCGATTTCGGCAAGTTCGTCCGCGGGCGTGTCGGCAATCTGCTCGACGCGCGTAAAACCTTCGCTTACCAGCAAGTGCGCAATGACGTCGTCAACCGCCAAAGCTTCCAGAAACAGCGTCGTACGCGTATGCAGTTCGGCCTGGCGCCGCTCGGATTCCTCGTTTTCCGTCAGGATGTCGATGTCCCAGCCCGTCAGCATCGACGCCAGGCGCACGTTCTGGCCGCGGCGGCCGATGGCCAGCGACAACTGCTCGTCGGGCACAACTACATCCATGCGGTGACTGTCTTCGTCAAGAACGACCTTGGCCACTTCGGCAGGCGCCAACGCGTTGACCACGAATGTCGCGGGATCCGAAGACCATGGAATGATGTCGATTTTTTCGCCTTGCAGTTCGCCGACGACGGCCTGTACGCGGCTGCCGCGCATGCCGACGCACGCGCCGACGGGATCGATCGAGCTGTCGTTCGACACGACGGCGATTTTGGCGCGGCTTCCCGGATCGCGCGCCACGGACTTGATTTCGATGATGCCGTCGTAAATTTCAGGCACTTCCTGCGCGAACAGCTTGGCCATAAACAGCGGATGCGTGCGCGAAAGAAAAATCTGGGGTCCCCGCTGTTCTTCGCGAACGTCGTAGATGTAAGCGCGAACGCGGTCGCCGTTCTTGAAATGCTCGCGCGGCAGCGTTTCGTCGCGGCGCAAGACGGCCTCGGCGCGTCCCAGCTCGACGGTGACGTTGCCATACTCGACGCGCTTGACGACGCCGCTTACGATTTCGCCGACGCGGTCCTGATATTCGAGGAACTGGCGGCGGCGCTCGGCCTCGCGAACCTTTTGCACAATGACCTGTTTCGCCGTTTGCGCGGCAATGCGCCCAAGATCGATCGGCGGCAGGTCGTCGACGATGTAGTCGCCGACGGCAACGTCGGACTTCGTCTTTTTCGCAGCCTTCAGCGCGATTTGCGTAAATTCGTTTTCAACAGGGTCGGCCACCAGGAGATAACGCTGCAAATGCACTTCCCCGGTCCGGCGATCGATCTGCGCGCGAATGTCGTGTTCATACCCGTACTTGGCGCGTCCAGCCTTCTGGATCGCCTGTTCCATGGCCATCAAAACCTCGTCGCGGTCGATGTTTTTTTCTCGCGCGACGGCTTCGGCTACCTGCAACAATTCCATAGTTTAACCTCGTCCTTTTTTTCTCTCTAGTTACGGCCTAGGGGCGCTCCGTTTTCTCATCCGGGTCCGCCGTCCCTTCGGGAATCACGGCAAGACGCGCTTCGGCGATGCGTTTCATCGGAACCTTGACCGGACCCTTTGCCGTGCTGAGTTCAACTTCCGCGTCCGCCTCACGGCCCTTGACGCGTACGATACGGCCGCGAAAACGCTGGCGCTCGCCCGAGGGCGCTTGCAAATCGACCGTAGCCATGCGTCCCGTAAACCGCTCGAAGTCCTCGATGCGAACCAAAGGACGGTCGAGACCCGGGGAACTGACTTCCAGCGTGCAGCTATCCGCCAGATACCTCTCGGCCTCGATTTGCGCGCCGACCGTTTGACTGATCGCCACGCAATCCTGCACCGTAATCGGCTTCCCATCCAGACGCTCGGCCATGACCTGCAAGGTCTGGTACCGCCCGCCCCCCGTCAGCTTGACGCGCACAAGAGCATAGCCTTGCGCCGAAAGCGACGGCGCAAGCAGGCCTGTCAGTGAAGATTCGATCGCATGCACTTCGGTCATGTTTCGCTTGCATCGCCTCAAACGATTGTCAACGGCCTTCCCGGCCAACAAAAAAGGCGGGCTTTTGGCCCACCCCGTCAACCTTCAGGATTGGGATGGATCATAACGTATTTACCCTGCAAATCAAGGCTTTTTCCGCATCCGAGTCAATTGACAAAGGAAGCAAGATTCGTGCGGAAAAAATTCCGGGTTTTGAGCCAAAATTCGAAAAAGCTCTTTTGGTTCAGGTCATTAGGGATTTTTATAAAAAATCGATGCGCCAGGCCGCCGGACCTTTCATGAATCAGGCTCCTTCAGGCGGTTAACTACATCCGTCTCATTTCAGCCAGAAAGCGGTCAACCTCCGTCCGCATCGTTTCGGACTGTTGGGACAGTTCGCGGGCGGCGCTCAAAACGTCCGTGGCCGAACGTCCCGTCTCGCGTGTGGCCGTGCTCTGCTCCTCGATGGCCGAGGCAATGGACGTCGTGACGACGTTGATGCGGCTCATCATCTGGGCCAGCGTTTCGATATTCGAGGCGGCTTCGGTCGCTTCGCTTTGCATCTGGCTTATTTGCTGGCCGATTTCTTCCGTCGCTTTCGAGGTTTGATTGGCCAGCGTTTTCACCTCGCCCGCCACGACGGCAAAACCCTTGCCCATGTCGCCCGCGCGGGCCGCTTCGATCGTCGCGTTCAGGGCAAGAAGATTTGTTTGCCCCGCCACGTTGTTGATCAAATCGACCACGGCGCCGACGTCCTTGCTCTTTTTGGCCAGCGCCGTCGTCGTCTTGTTGGCTTTTTCCGCCTGCGTGGCGCCGCTCGTCGCCACCTGGGTCGATTCCGTAACCTGTTTGCTTATTTCCGTAATCGCCGACGTCAACTGTTCGGACGCCGACGACAAATTCTCCGCCGTGGCCTGCATTTCCGTTGCCGCCGACGACACCGCGTTGACGACATCCTTCACGCTGGATTCGAAAGCATCCGCCATTTTATGGACCGTCGCGCGTTGTTGTTTTTCCGCCTCCGCTTTCATCCCTTCCTGTTCGGCGCGAAGGCGGTCCGCCTCGACCATGTTTTCCTTGAACACCTGAACCGTAGCCGCCATCTGACCGATTTCGTCCCCGCGGCCCGTTCCCGGAATTTCCGTTTCCTTGTCGCCCTCCGCAAGCCGGCGCATGGCCGCGCACATTTGAACGACGGGGTCGGCTATGCCGCGCCCGATCAGAAAAGAGATGACGCACCCGAGGATCAGACCGCCCAGCGAAAGCGCCAGAACAAAAACGCCAGTGTTGCGCACGAGCTTTACGGCTCTTTCTTCCAGAGCCTTTTCTTCTTCAACGCCTTTTTCCTTAATGTTTTTAGCGTGTTCGGCGATTACTTCCGCCTCTTTCACCATTTCCGCGATGGTGTCGTCGAGCTTTTTTTGCGCCCCTTCCGCGCCGGAATGTCCCCGTTCACCGTCCCCGGCCGTTTGATTCCTGCGTTTGTCGAGATCCCGACGGTATTCGACAACCTTCTCGAAATTCTTGAGGTAGTCAGCGTATACGACCGAAATGTTTTCCATTGTTTTGCGGTATTCGGGGTCTTTGATCGAGTCAAGCCCCTGCTTGACCGCCAGGCGGACTTCTTCCGTGCGCGATTTTGAGCTTTTCAGGCTTTCATCGTCCCCCGCCAGCGAATATTCCCGAATATACCGGCGCGCCGCCAGAAAGTTCCGGTCAATATCGCTGACAATTCCGACAATTTCCACCTGCTGAACGAAACGCTCGACGTTCGCTTCAATCTTGTTCAAAGCCATCACGGAGGCTCCGGAAACAATGGCGAGGATCAGCAATACGGAAGCAAAGCCAAGAGCTATTCGCGCCAGAATTTTCAGGTTGCTCAAGAAGGAAAAGCGTTCCGAATGAAGAACGGAGGGAACACGTTTGCCGCTGGCCATGAGACTCGACATGGAAACTCCTTATTGTTAGCCGGAAAGAAGGCGTTTCCATATGAGGGCGTTTCGGTTACAAATTTCTTGCCGCCCTGCGTGCAAATGTATGCATAATTGACGGGAAGCGTTTGCCTTCAGGAACGAAAGCTGTTTGTCCTGGCCAAGGCAAGCACATTCACGCGCAAAGCGCCGCCTTTCAGTAACACACGACTGCATTCATTGACCGTAGCGCCTGTCGTGAGAACATCGTCAATCAGCAAAACGTTTTTTCCCCGTATCGCCATAACGCGCCGTGGAGTGAGCCGAAAAGCGCCAGCTACGTTTTTACGTCTTTGCTCACGGTTCATGCGGCCTTGAATGGGCGTTGCGCGCACGCGCTTTATCACATCGACAGCCACAGGCTTGCCCGTCAAGCGTCCCAGCTGAAGCGCCAGAAGCGCGGACTGGTTGTAGCGCCGCCTGAAAAGCCGCCACCGGTGCAGCGGCACGGGCACAAGAACGCCGGTTTCTTCCCACAACTCCGCGCCTGCGCGCTGCATCCACATTGCCATGGCGGGCACGGGATGAAGCCGGTCATGATGCTTGAAGCTCAGCACAAGGCGTCGGCTTGCATCATCGTAGATCATGGCGCTGCGGGCTTTTTCATATTCCGGCGGATGGGCAAGACATTCACCGCACCGCGTGCTTTCCTCAACCGGCACATCGAAAGGCGCGCCGCAAACGGCGCAATGCGGTGAAGAAATAAAGCGTATTTTTTTCCAGCATTCGGGGCAAAGGGCCTGATTGACGCCCACCGGTTCGCAACATGAAAGACACAGAGGGGGCAACAACAGGTCCAACAGCGGTGCGAACCATCGGGTTGGACGTTTTTTTGCCGAAAGAGGGGCGGTCATGCCGGACATGTGGCTATAAAATTGAGGCCTTGAAAGCTTACTTCCCTTTTCGCCGGTAGACCAGATACACCGGCAAACGTCCCGCCGCGATTCCCTTTTGCTCATAGCGCGTCACGACCCAATCCACTGGCGGTGCCGCGCCGTCATACACGCTTGAAAACGCCGCATGTGCAGCACATTTTTCACGCATCCATTCCGCCAAAGGCGCAACATCCGTCGCCAGCCGCAATTCGCCGCCGGGCTTGAGAATGCGGGCCAGACGATCCAGATTTTCGGGACTGATAAAACGCCGCTCTGCGTGTCTTTTTTTGGGCCACGGGTCTGGATACAAAACGAAACAGCGGTCGAGGCAGTCCTCCGGCAAAACATCCATCAACAAACGCGCATCGTCCGGAAAAATACGGATATTTGTCAGTTTCCGCCTATCGATATGATTCAGAAGGCTCGCCACGCCGTTGATAAAAGGCTCGCAGCCGATAAATCCTGCCTCGGGATGTTGCGCCGCTTGCGCGGCAAGATGTTCGCCGCCGCCAAAGCCGACTTCAAGTTCCAAATTCTTTGGCACGAAATCATAAAGCTCCGATAACGCAAGCGTCCCTTGTTGGGGCAATTCGATTTGCACCCGCGGCAGCAAATCGCGCATCAACGCGCTTTTACGCGCGTTCAAAGGCCGCCCCTTTCGGCGGCCATAGAGACGTGTTGGCGTTTTTGAAGACGTTTTCAATTCAGAGATTAAATGCCTTCTTCAGTTCCGGCACCAGATCGAGGCGCTCCCATGAGAAGTGTCCATCGTCTTCCGGTATGCGTCCGAAATGGCCGAAGGACGACGTCTTTTTGTAAATGGGGCGGTTGAGACCCAGCTGTTCGCGTATCGCGCGCGGAGTCAGTTTGACGATCTGGCGCAGAATGCTGACCAGCTTGCTGTCATCGACCTTGTTCGTGCCGTGCGTCGACGCATACACGGCCAGAGGTTCGGAAATGCCGATGGCGTAGGCCAACTGGATCGTGCAACGGTCCGCAATGCCCGCCGCCACGACGTTCTTCGCCATATAACGCGCCATGTAGGCCGCCGAGCGGTCCACCTTTGACGGATCCTTGCCCGAGAAAGCTCCGCCGCCGTGCGGCGCGGCGCCGCCGTAGGTGTCCACGATAATCTTGCGCCCCGTCACGCCCGTGTCGCCGTCCGGCCCGCCGATGACAAAACGGCCCGTGGGGTTGACGTAGAAATGTTTTTCCTCGCACATCCAGCCGTCCGGCAGGGCTTTCATCACATAAGGCCTTACAAGTTCGCGAACTTCGTCCTGTTCGATTTTTTCGTCGTGCTGGGTCGAGACGACGATCCGCGCCGCGCGCACCGGCTTGCCGTCCACGTATTCCAGCGTGACCTGACTCTTGGCGTCCGGCCCCAGCAGGGGAAGCTTGCCCGCGTGGCGATCGACGGAAATGAGGCGCAGAATGTCGTGGGCGTAGGAAATGGTCGCCGGCATATATAACGGGGTCTCATTGCAGGCATAGCCGAACATGATGCCCTGGTCGCCCGCGCCTTCGTCCTTGTTTTCGTGCCCGTCAACGCCC
>JAXGVG010000041.1:0-12581 GCA_040773965.1 Alphaproteobacteria bacterium
ACAAATCGGCGCGAAAGCCGTTCATCACCGACATGACGACAATAAGCGTAGCCACGCCCAGCCCGATGCCAAGCAGCGAAAACCAGCTGATGACGGAAATAAAGCCTTCTTGCCGTCGCGCTCTTAAATAGCGCATCGCCATCTTGCGTTCGAAGGGAGAGAAAAACATCGCTTTTCCGTTACCGTTATCCTATGGCTCCATCAGTTTTGACAATGCGCTGTCGAGGCTCAATTCTTGGCGTTCACCGGAGGCGCGGCGTTTAAGTTCGACCGTGCCCTTATCTAGCCCGCGAGGTCCGACAATCAAATGCCAGGGCAGCCCGATCAAATCCATCGCCGCAAATTTGACGCCTGCGCTTTCCATGCGATCATCGTAAAGCGTTTCAACGCTCGATGCCGTCAGCTTGGCGTAAAGCTCCTCACAAACCTTATCGGAATGCGCCGAACCCTGTTTGAGATTGATAAGACCTACCTTGTAGGGCGCTACCGAATCCGGCCAGATAATACCGTTGTCATCGTGGTTCGCCTCGATGATGCCTCCGACTAGGCGCGATACGCCAATTCCGTAGGAGCCCATCTCAAGCGTGATCGATTCACCGTTAGGACCGGTGACAACAGCGCCTAAAGGCTTCGAATATTTGGTGCCAAAATAAAAAATATGACCAACCTCGATGCCGCGCGCACAAAGCAACTGGTCATCCGGAACGCCTGCTGCGCCCGGCTGATGTTTCTCGTCCGTGGCGGCGTAAAGATTGGTCCAGCGTTCAACGAAGGCATCGAGTTCTCCGGGGTCAAAGCCAATGTTTTCCTTCAGGGGATCGAGCCGGAGCCAATCAGGATGGCAGAAAACGGCGCTTTCGCCGGTGTCGGCAAGGATAATAAACTCATGGCTCATGTCGCCGCCAATCGCGCCAGAGTCCGCGCGCATCGGAATGGCTTTCAGCCCCATTCGCGCAAAGGTGCGCAGATAAGCTAAAAACATTTTTTGGTATGCCAGCTTAGCTCCAGCGAAATCAAGGTCGAAGGAGTAGGCGTCCTTCATCAAAAACTCTCGGCCCCGCATGACGCCAAAGCGTGGACGGACTTCGTCGCGGAATTTCCATTGAATATGATACAGATTCCGGGGCAAATCGCGATAAGATTTTACGTAACTTCTGAAAATGTCCGTTATCATTTCCTCGTTGGTGGGACCGTAAAGCATTTCGCGCTCGTGCCGGTCACGAATCCGCAACATTTCTTTGCCGTAAGCGTCATAGCGTCCGCTTTGCTGCCACAGTTCGGCGGGCTGGATGGTTGGCATGAGCAGCTCTAGGGCTCCAGCGGCGTCCTGCTCTTCGCGGACAAGCTGCTCAATTTTTTTCAGCACTCGAAAGCCAAGCGGCAGCCAGGCATAAATACCAGCGCTCGTCTGGCGAATCATGCCGGCGCGCAACATAAGTCGGTGCGAAACGATTTGCGCCTCAGTTGGGTTTTCCTTGAGCGCGGGTAAA
This sequence comes from Alphaproteobacteria bacterium, assembly GCA_040773965.1. GTDB lineage: Bacteria > Pseudomonadota > Alphaproteobacteria > UBA9219 > UBA9219 > JAXGVG01. The sequence continues at coordinate 1,491 of JAXGVG010000041.1, forward strand.
AAATATTGAGTTAATCTCATGATGGCCTTTCCGGAAAGAAAAACATCTTCGTGTTTGATCGATTAAGGTTTTTGTGGCTTAAGGTTGAGGGGCTTGGTTGCGGTATTTTCTCTTAGTTTCATGCACAGCACGGCAAGATCGTCCTGCTGGTCGCTTGTCAGGGGCTGGCCGTTGAAGAGAACGCGGTTGCCTTCCGCCGTCAAAGTGCCCAGATTTATATCGTTTTGCGGCATCGTGTTAAAGGGATATTTGTCCGTCGAAAAATGAAGGATTTTGAACAAATCCGCCGTTAGAGGGATACTGATCGTCTTCGGCAATTCAAGCCGGGGACTGTCCGGAAGGTCGGCCGGAACCACGGGATCGCCGTGCACATCGACGCCGGGCTGATAGTTCACATCCGCATCCGGCACATGTTTGACCAGCGCTTGGCAAAATGCGGGGTCGAGGACGGGCGCGGCGGCGAAGGCAGGAGTTGATAACAGCAGTAAAAAAAAGAACGTCATTCCGGAAAAAATCGAAATTGCACTTTTAGCGATTTCGGTTTTTATCCGGAATCCAGTGGAAGAATTCATAAGAAGGCTCTTATGGATAGAGTAACTGGATCCCGGCTCGCACGGCTCGGCCAAAGCCTCGCCGTTTGGCCGGGATGACGTTGTGGCATTCATCCCGCCAAACTCTTCTGCGCGGATTTCAGTTTCGCCAGCATGGCTTCGGCCTCGGCCTTGCGTTCGCGGTGTTCGGTGACGACTTCTTCGGGCGCGCGGGCGATGAAATCCCGATTGGCCAGCTTGGCTTCCAGTTTTTTAATTTCGGCGGCCCATTTCTCGCTTTCCTTGCCGAGGCGCGCACGCTCCTGTTCAAGGTCGATGACGTCCGCGAGCGGAAGGATAAGCGTGGCTTCGTCGAGCACGCTTTGCGCCGAGCCTTTCGGCGTGTTTGTGACGAGCGAGGTGCCGGACAAGCGCGCAAGGCGCACGATAACGGCCTCGTGCGTTTTGAGCCGCGCGCGGCTTATATCGTTGGCGTCCTTGATCCGGAGCGGGATTTTTGCTCCCGCCGGAACGTTCAATTCGGCCCGAATGGCGCGCACCGCCGAGACAAGCCGGATAACCCAATCGATTTCCTCGCGCGAGTCTTCGTGCGCCAGCGCATCCGGCAGCTGCGGCCAGCTTTCGGTCATGAGCAGCTTGCCGTTGCCGACGATTTGTTCCCACAGTTCCTCGGTAATGTAGGGCATGAAGGGGTGCAGCATCTTCAGCATTTGCGCCAGCACCCAGGCCGTCGTAGCGCGGGTTTCGGCCTTGGCCGCTTCGTCCTCGCCGCTCAGGATGGGTTTCGTGAATTCGAGGCACCAGTCGCACGTTGTGTTCCATATAAAATCGTAAACGGCCGACGTAGCGAGATCAAAACGGTATTGGTCGAGACAGGACGTAACCTTGTCGGCTGCGCGCTTGGTTTCGCCGACGATCCAACGGTTGATCGTATGTTTGACCCTGGCGGGATCGAAGGCGGGATCCCACGCGCATTCGTTCATCTGGCAATAGCGTGCCGCGTTCCAGAGCTTTGTCGCAAAATTGCGGTTGCCCTCGATGCGGGAGGGGGACAGGCGGATGTCGCGTCCCGGCGTTGACATGTTGGCGAGCGTAAAGCGCAGCGCGTCGCACCCGTATTTGTCGATCATGTCGAGGGGGTCCATAACGTTGCCCTTCGTCTTCGACATTTTCTGGCCTTTTTCGTCGCGCACGAGCGCGTGGATATAAACCGAGCGGAACGGCACCTCTTTCATGAAGTGCAAGCCCATCATCATCATGCGGGCCACCCAGAAAAAGATGATGTCAAAGCCGGTGACAAGAACGTCGGTTGGGTAATAGCGTTTCAATTCCGGTGTTTCTTCCGGCCAGCCGAGCGTCGAAAAGGGCCACAAAGCGGACGAAAACCATGTGTCGAAAACGTCTTCGTCGCGCATCAGTTTAACTTTCTTGCCGTAGGCCTTATCGGCCTGGGTCTGCGCTTCGGCCTCATCTTCGGCCACGAAGGTCTGGCCGTCCGGGCCGTACCACGCGGGCACCTGATGCCCCACCAAAGCTGGCGCGAGATGCACCACGGCTCGATGTTGCGCATCCAGGCGAAATAGGTGTTCTCCCATTGCTTGGGCACGAATTGGGTCCGTCCGTCTTCCACGGCCTTGATGGCCTCGGCGGCCAGTTTTTGCGCGTCGCAATACCATTGCTCGGACAGCCACGGCTCAATCGGCACGCCGGAGCGGTCGCCGTGCGGCACGGTGTGCACGTGCGGTTCGATCTTGTCGAGAAGGCCAAGAGCTTCCATATCCGCTACGATCTGCTTGCGCGCCACAAAGCGGTCGAGGGCACGATATTTTTCCGGAACCTCGTCGTTTAGTTTCGCGTGCGCGTCGAAAATATTGACCATCGGAAGTTTATGCCGCCGCGCGACTTCGTAGTCGTTGAAGTCGTGCGCGGGGGTGATTTTCACCGCGCCTGTGCCTTTTTCGGGATCGGCGTATTCATCCGGAATGATGGGAATGGGCTTGTTCACAAGCGGTAAAATCGCGTTTTTGCCGATCAGGTGTTTCAGGCGCTCATTTTCGGGGTGCACGGCCACGGCCGTGTCGCCCAGCATCGTTTCCGGCCTTGTGGTGGCGATGACGATGAATTCGTCCTTCATGCCTTCAATGGGGTATTTGAAGTGCCAAAGGTGGCCCTTGATTTCCTTCTGCTCGACCTCGAGATCCGAAATGGCCGTCATCATTTTAGGGTCCCAGTTTACAAGGCGCTTGTCCTTGTAAATGAGTCCCTCGCGGTGCAACGCAACAAATTCGCGCGTGACGGCCTTGCTCAATCCCTCGTCCATCGTGAAACGCTCGCGCGGCCAATCGAGCGAAGCGCCAAGGCGGCGGAGCTGTCTCGTAATCGTGCCGCCGGACTCTTCCTTCCATTTCCAGACTTTTTTCAAAAACGCTTCGCGCCCCATATCGCGGCGGTTGAGACCTTCTTTCGCCAATTCGCGCTCAACCACCATCTGGGTGGCGATGCCTGCGTGATCGGTCCCGGGTTGCCAAAGCGTGTCGCGGCCTTTCATGCGGTGATAGCGGATCAAAATATCCTGGAGCGTAAACGTCAGTCCATGCCCCATGTGAAGACTTCCCGTGACATTCGGCGGGGGAATCATGATGCAGTAGGGCTTGGCATTGGATTGAGGGTTACAAGCGAACGCACCCGACTTTTCCCACAACGGATACCACTTGGCTTCCGTGGCGGCGGGGTTGTAAGTTTTATCGATGGACATGGGGAATAAGTTCCTGAATTTAACAAACGCATTTCCCCAGGATAAGACCGGAAAAGGAGCAGGGCTGTCAAGGACGCCACCCGTTCAGGAGAGGTTAAATGCCTTATATTGAGCCAAAATCCGCTGAAATTCAGGCGATTTTAAGAAGTGTGCACACGATTGCCCTTGTCGGAGCCAGCGACAATCCATCCCGGCCAAGCCATGCCGTCATGCGTTTTTTGCAGGAACGCGGGTACAAAGTCTTTCCCGTCAACCCGAGCCTGGCCGGCAAAGTGCTGTTGGGCGAAACGGTTTACGCTACGCTGGACGCCATCCCGCGCGACATCGACATGGTGGACGTTTTCCGCAATTCCGAAGCGGCGGGGAAAGTTACGGATGAGGCTATCGCTATCGGAGCGAAGGTGATGTGGATGCAACTCGGCGTACAGAATTTCGACGCCGCCGAACGAGCGATGGAAGCCGGGCTTAAGGTCGTGATGAACCGCTGCCCGAAAATCGAGCTAAGCCGCATGCACACCGGTGCAGGCTGAACGAATTATCCCGAAACTTACGGATTCTTGTCTTTGCTTCCCGTCACGATCTGGCTGATCTCGCTCAGCTTCTGATCGATCGTGCGGGGATCTCCCGCGTCTTCTTCTTTTTTCCTGAGGTGAGCCGGGTGCTCAGAGGCGATGAGGAGAACGACGGCCGGGTGCACGAACAGCGTGAACAAGGTGCCGATGGAGAGGCCCCCCGCGATCACAAGGCCCATGTTAAAGCGCGCGGCCGCTCCCGCGCCCGAAGCCAGAATTAACGGTGCAACGCCCAGAACCATCGCCGCCGTGGTCATAAGAATGGGCCGCAGGCGAACGCCCGAGGCCTCGATGATGGCTTCGCGCTTGGACTTGCCCTGTTCCATAAGTTTGTTGGCAAACTCGGTAATGAGAATGCCGTGTTTGCTGATGAGCCCCATAAGCGTCACAAGACCGACCTGGGTATAAATGTTGACGCTGGCGCCTTTGACGCCAAGCGTGATGAAAATCAACGCGCCGGCAATGGCCATCGGAACCGTAATGAGAATGGTCACGGGGTCGCGGAAGCTTTCGAATTGAGCGGCGAGGGCCAGAAAAATGATGATCGAAGAGAACAAAATCAAAATCGCGAATCCCCCCGATTCCTGCATAAATTGACGCGACTGCCCGGCGTAATCGACGCTATAACCCTCCGGCAGCGTCCGTTCGGCGAGATCCTTGAGATATTCAATGGCCGCGCCCAGCGCAACGCCGGGGAACATAACGCCCTGAATCGTTGCGGCGTTCATTTGCTGGAAGTGGCTGAGAGTCTGGGGAACGGTCTTGGTCGTTATCTTCGCGATCGTCGATAGCGGCACCGAGCTGCCGTCAGCCGTGCGGATGTAATAGTTGTTCAATTGATCGGCGTTCAGGCGGTCCTTTTGCTGAACCTGCGGAATAACCTTGTACGAACGGCCATAAAGACTGAAATAGTTTACATAGCCTCCGCCCAGCATGGACGAAAGCGCGCTGCCGACGTCGTTCATGGTCAACCCAAGCTGCGCCGTCTTGTCCCGGTCGATGTCCACTGTCATCTGCGGCTGGTCGATCTTCAGATCGGTGTCGAGGAACATGAACAGGCCGCTCTTCTGCGCTTCTTCGAGAAATTTCCCGGCAACCTCGTACAATTGATCGAAGCCTTGAGTCGTGGTGATGACGAGCTGCAGGGGAAAACCGCGGCTGCCCGGCAAGAGCGAGGGCTGTATAACGGCCACGTTCGCGCCGGCGATGGCGTCCATATCTTTTTTGACGAGGGGGGATAGCTGGTTGGCTTTTCGTTCGCGTTTGTCCCACGGCTTCAACACCATGCCCGAAAAGGAAATGCCCGGCGCGTCAACCTGGAAAACGCGATCGGTTTCCGGGTATTTCGTAAAGGAACGATAAATTTCGTTCGAGTACATCATGCGCTGCTGGAGCGTGGCGTTGGGCGCCGCCGAGGATATGGCAATAAGGATGCCCTGGTCTTCTTCGGGGGCCAGTTCGGTTTTTGCGGCGGTGAAAAGAAAATAAATACTGCCAAGAATGATAAGGGCGAAAACGGCCGTAACGGGAAGATAATGAAAGCTCCGGTCCAGTAAGCGTTCGTACCGGTTCTTGAGCCGGTTAAACAGGCGGTCGAGCCAGTCGACGAAACGTTCCGTCAAACCGTCCCGTGCTCCCACATGGGGTTTCAGCAGGCGCGAGCACATCATGGGCGACAAGGTGAGCGCGACGACCGCCGAGATCGTCACCGCGCCCACCAGCGTGAAAGCGAATTCGGTGAACAACGCGCCGGTCAGCCCTTTCTGGAACCCGATAGGCACATACACGGCGATCAAGACGATCGTCATGGCGATGATGGGATTGGCAAGCTCGCGCGCGGCCTTGATCGCCGCGTCGAGGGGCGAAAGGCCTTCTTCCATATGGCGGTCCGTGTTTTCCACGACGATGATGGCGTCGTCGACGACAAGGCCGATGCCAAGCACAAGGGCCAGAAGGGTCAACAAATTGATGCTGAATCCTGCCGCCAGCATGATAACGAACGCGCCGACGAGAGACAGGGGGATGGCCACGCTCGTCACGAACACGGCGCGCGGCGAGCCGAGGAAAAGAAAGACGACGACCGTAACGATCAGCAACGCCTCGATCAACGTCCAGACTACCTCGTCAATCGAGCTTTGAACGTACTCGGTCGAGTCGTAAAGGATTTTTGCCTCCATTCCCTCAGGCAGGGAGGCTTCGATGGAGGGAAAAGCATTTCTTACGCCTTTAACGACATTGAGAAGATTGGATCCGGGGGCGGTTTTGATCCCGACCATGACGGCTTTTTGCCGATCGAAGCTGACGTGCGTTTCGTAATCTTCCGCGCCGAGCGTGACGTTGGCGACGTCTTCAAGGCGCACGATGGCGCCGTCTTTCTGCTTGACGACAAGGCGGCGGAATTCCTCAAGCGATTGAAGTCCCGTCGAGGCCTTCAGATCGGCCTGCACCATTTGGCCTTTGGTTGTGCCGAGGCCGGAGATGTAGTCGTTTTTAACGAGCGACTGGCTGATGTCCGAAGCCGTCAGGCCGTAAGCGGCCAGTTTTTCGGGATCGAGCCAGGCGCGGAGCGCATAATTTTTACCGCCTAGAATTTCGGCTGTCTGGACGCCGTCGACGGCTTGCAGCTTCGGTTGCACGACGCGGATGAGGTAATCCGTAATGGCGTTCGCAGGTAAAACGTTGCTGGTAAAGCCGATGTACATGGCGTCGATCGTTTCGCCTATTTCGACGTTAAGAGTCGGCTGTTGGGCTTCCGGCGGCAGCTGGTTGAGGACGGAGTTGACCTTGGTGTTGATCTCCGTCAGGGCCTTGTTGGTATCGACATTGAGGCGCAGGTTGGCCGTGATCGTGCTAACGCCGCTCGAACTCGTCGACGTCATATAATCGATGCCGTTGGCCTGCGCGATCGCGTTTTCCAAAGGCGTCGTGATAAAGCCGGCTATGACGTCGGCCTCGGCGCCGTAATAAACGGTCGTTACCGTCACAACGGCGTTTTCGGTATGAGGGTATTGGAGGACGGGCAGGGAAAAGACCGCGCGCAGCCCAAGCACAAGAATCGTCAGGCTTACGACCATCGCCAACACCGGACGGCGGATAAAGATATCGGTAAAACGCATCAGTTGTCTTCCGGTTTTGGATGGGGATCGTTGCTCGGCTGGATATTGTTATTGATGGTGACGGGCGAGCCGTTGCGCAGTTTGAGTTGTCCCGACGTGACGATGGTGTCGCCTTCCTTGATGCCGCTCAGGATGGCGATCTGGTCGCCGCGCGTCGCGCCTGTCGTGACGAAAACCTGTTTGGCTATCTGCGTTCCTTCGCCGTCAGTCCCGACGACGAAGACGGTGTTGCCGTACGGGTTGTAGGTGATGGAGGTTTGCGGCAGCGTCAGGTAACGTTCCGGTTGGCCTGAAGCGACCGCCGCCTCCGCGTACATGCCCGGCAGCAGCAGGCGTTCGGGGTTTTTAAACGTCGCGCGGACCAGAACATTGCGGGTGCCGACGTCGACTTTGGCGTCGATCGCCGTAATTTCACCTTCGAAGGTTTTGTCCGGATGGGCGTCCGTTTTCGCGGTTACTTTTTGCCCGACCAGTATCTGCGGCAAGGATTGCTGGGGCAGATAGAAGTCAAGAAAAATGGGGTCAAGCTGTTGCAGCGTCACAATGGGGGAGCCGGGGTTAAGATATTGGCCCACATCGACGGCGCGTATACCCAGATGGCCCGCAAAAGGCGCCCGGATGGCTTTCTTGTCGAGGACCGCTTTCTGGTTTTCCACGGCCGCCCGTGCCGCAGTCAGGTTCGCGGCGTTGTTGTCATAGGTGGCCTGGCTGATGGCCTGGGCTTTCAATTGCTTCTCGTCGCGCTGAAGGGTGATTTCCGCCAGCCTTGCGGCCGATTGCAGGGCTTCCAGCCTCGCCAGATCGTCGGCGTTGCGAAGCTGCACAAGCAAGGCGCCTTCTTCGGCCTCGCTGCCGGATTCGAAGTGAATGGCCTCGACAATGCCGGACACCTCGGCGGCCAGATCGGCGCCCTTGACCGCGCGCAACGTGCCGACGGCTTTGAGCGCCGGCTGCCATTCTTCCATTTGGGCGGCGATAGCGGAAACGGTTTGCGCCGGATTGCCCGACGCGGCCATGTGCTCCATCATTTTCATGTTGCCGTAAAATTTAAAACCGAAAACGCCGCCAAGCACGATCCCGACGAGCGACAGCATGACGATCATGCGTTTAATCATTGATTGTTCTCCACCGTTGATTCTGTTTTTCGCCATAACTGTCTGGATGCCGGGGCGCTGACAGGAGAAGCTTCGGCTGTTATGGCGGGAGACCGTTCAGCTTCCGCTGTGGCCGGTTTTTCATCAATCGATGACGCCGGCGCGGCGGGGGCCGGCGTATCTTCGCCGGCTTCGGGCGGGCGGTTCCACCAGCCGCCGCCCAGGGCCTGGAACAGGGCGGCCGTGTCGGCAAAGCGCTGCGCCCGGGCCTGTATAAGATAGACCCTGGCAGCCTGGTAAGCCTGCTCGGCCGTCAGGAGAGATAAATAGCTGGTGGCTCCCGCGTTGAATTGATCCCGAGAAACCTTCAGGTTATCGGCGGCGGCGCGCTCGGAAGCCTGTTGGGCTTTAAGCGTGTCGGCATCTGTCTGTAAGGCCCTGAGCGTGTCGGCGACATTCTGAAAGGCCGACAACACTGTGCGGCGATACATGGCGGCCGTTTTCTCAAAAGCGGCTTCCGAGGCGCGTTTTTTGTGGAGAAGCTCGCCGCCGCGGAAAAGCGGTTGAAGAAGCGACCCGCCGATATTCCAGATGGCCGAACCCGGCGAGAACATATCGGCAAGTTGTCCGGCATTGATTCCGTAACTGCCGCTGAGGACGAACCTGGGCATCATATTCGCCGTCGCCACGCCGATGGCGGCGCTGGCGGCATGCATCTGGGCGGTGGCGGCCTTGACGTCGGGGCGCTGTTCGACAAGTTGCGAAGGAAGCGAAAGAGGCAAAGTTTCCGGCAACGTCAACGACGACAGATTGATCGCTGCATCCAATTCCTGGCCGGGAAATTGTCCCAACAAAACGGCAAGTAAATGCCGCGTTTGAGCCAATAGCTTTTCCGTAGGGGGAAGCGTTGCCCGGGTTTGGGCTACGGTAGCTTCCTGCGCCAAAACGGCGGGTTTGCCGACGGCGCCAAGACTAAACTGGCGTTTGGTCAACTCAAGCTGTTTCTCTTGCGCCCGGATGACGTCCTGTATGGCGGCGATTTGCTCGCGCAGCGAAGCTTCCTGTATGGCGGCGGTTACCACATTTGATGTCAACGTAAGATAAGCGGCCTCAAGCTCATAGCGCTGCACGTCGGCCAAGGCTTCCAGCGATTCGACTTCCCGGCGGGTGCCGCCAAAAACATCCAGCGCGTAACTCACGCTGACGGAAGCGTTATAAATCGTATAGGCCGGTATGTTGTTGCCCATCGCCACGCCGGACATTTTCTCTCGCGTGCCGCTGGTGCTGCCGTCGATGGAGGGAAAGAAAGATCCTTTCCCCGCGCTCACATTTTCTTCCGCCTCGCGGAGAGAGGCGCGCGCCGCCTCAAGGCCCGGATTGGCTTCCAAAGCTTTGGCGACAAGTTTGTTAAGGGGTTCGGAGCGGAACAGCGTCCACCATTCAAACGGTATATCCTGCCCGGAGGCAAAAGTTTGAGATGCGCCGCCTTCGGTTTCGGCCCCGGCTGTCTTTTCCGGAACGCCTTCGGGCACGAACGACTGTACGTCCGGCGCCTGCGGCGGCTCAAAGTCAGGTCCCACGGCGCACCCTCCCATAAGAAGGGCGGCCGCTAACATCGCGCTGGCCGGAAAGCGGGGGCGAGGCAAGGGCATGGTCAAACCTTGGGGACGAAAAAACGGGAGCGAAGAACAGCGAAGCATAAAGAGCGAGACATGACAAATCCAATCTTTGTTTTTTTATTGAGTTTCCGGCAAACGTTCATTGTGTTGACGGTCGATCATCCAGCGCGGGTATTCGGGCTTAAGGGCGCTCACCTTGTCGAGTAGCGCGAGGTCCGATTCGGAGAGACGAACGGCGGTTGCGCCAATGTTTTCCTTGAGCTGCGTCATCGTCCGCGCGCCGACGATGACGCTCATGACGCGGTCCTGATGAAGAAGCCACGCCAGCGCTGTCTGCGCCACCGAAACGTGGTGCTTCCCGGCGATGGGCCGCATGATGTCGATGATCGTCATCGCGTGATCGTGATCGACGGGCGGGAAATCGAAATGCGTGCGGCGCGCGCCTTCGGGGCCCGGTTCGCCGCGCCGGAATTTGCCCGTCAAAAGTCCCCCTGCCAGAGGACTCCAGACCATCAGCCCGAGCTTTTCCGATTCCATCAGGGGGACGATTTCGCGCTCGATGTCCCGTGTGGCGATGGAATAGTGCGCCTGGACCGTCTCGAACCGCGCCCAGTTGCGCGAAGCCGACAGAATCAGGGCCTTCATGATCTGCCAGGCCATGACGTTGGAGCAGCCGATGTAGCGCACCATGCCGCTGCCGACCAGATCGTCCAGCGCGCGCAGCGTTTCGTCGAGCGGCGTCAACAAATCGACGCCGTGAATCTGGTAAAGGTCGATGTAGTCCGTGTCGAGCCGCGCCAGGCTTTCCTTAACGGCCGTCATGATGTGCCCGCGCGTCAGTCCCACGGCATTGGGTCCGGGGCCCATGCGGCCGCGAACCTTGGTGGCGATAACGACATCGGCGCGGTTGACGCCAAGATCCTTAAAGGACTGCCCGAGGATTCGCTCGGCTTCACCGTTCGAATAGATGTTGGCTGTGTCGAAGAAATTGATGCCGCTGTCGAGAGCCGCGCGCACAAGACCGTTGGCCTCTTCCTGGTCCAGCTGGCCGATCGTCCGCCAAAAACCGTGGCCGCCGAACGTCATCGTGCCAAGGCAGATTTCGGAAACCAGAAGACCCGTGCGTCCAAGCGTTTTGTACTTCATGGCCCCCTCCTTCCGGTTCAAGTTGACACGATTTTATTGTACGCCCGGCCGGGCTGCGATTCAATCGCAAGGCGCTTTACAACGCCATCGAAACGGCTTATACGTCCATTCATGTCTGTATGTAAAGCGGGATTCGCACGGCTACGAATCCGGGTTAATGAGGAGAGAAGCGAGGTAATCGGGGTTCCAACCGGCTAATTTTCTTCGGATTTTAAGGCTTTTCTTGTCTTTGGCGTTG
>JAXGVG010000042.1:0-12566 GCA_040773965.1 Alphaproteobacteria bacterium
CGATACACGCCGCGGCCGAATGTCAAGGTTACGATTTATCCGCCTTGGGCGACGCATCCCGGCTGCCCTCGCCCGTTGCCGCCGATCTTGCCGCCAGCGCGCAAAAGATTTTCAGCGACACTTTGTTCGACGCCGCCCTGGCCGCGCAGAAGGGATTGCGCGCGGCCGGTCTGGCGGCGAAAAATCTTTGCCTTGGCGGCGGCGGAGCGTTGAATTGTCCTGCGAACACGCGCCTTGCCGTCTGTGGCGATTTTGAAAACGTTTTTATCCCGCCTCACTGCGACGACGGAGGATTGTCGCTCGGCGCAGCATGGTGGTATGCGCACAACGTTCTCAACCAGCCGCGCACTCGTCAAAACGCGGATCGAAGCCGTTACGCCATGCTGGGCATCGATCACAGTCAGGAAATCGCATCCGCGATTGATGAAGCCCTCTCATGGCTTGACGTGACCGAAACTTCAGACGCACCGAAACAAGCCGCCGAAGACCTCGCGCATAACCGCGTCATCGGCTGGTATGAAGGCGGCAGCGAGACAGGCCCGCGCGCGTTGGGCCACCGCTCGATTCTCGCCGACCCGCGCGACGCCAGCAACGCGCGGCGCGTCAACGCCATCAAGGAGCGCGAAACATGGCGGCCCTTCGCGCCCTCCTGCCTTTTATCGCGACTTCATGAGTGGTTCGAGGGCGGTCCGGACGCTTCGCCTTTCATGCTTTTCACCTACACGGTCAAGCCCGGCAAACGCGAACGGGTTCCGGCCATTGCGCACGTGGACGGCACGGCCCGGGCCCAGACCGTCACGCCGGAAGACGGCGCGTTTTACGCGTTGCTGGAAAATTTTGAAAAGCTAACTGGCGTTCCGACGGTCCTTAACACGTCGTTCAACGGCCCCGGCGAGCCCATCGTGGAAACGCCCCGCGATGCGCTGGCCTTCTTCCGCGATCATGAACTGGATGTGCTTTATCTTGGCCGATGGCGGATCACGCGGCGCTAACCGTCCGCTTCCAACCCAAACAACCTGTAAAATTCCGTCTTCTCCTGCCACCGTTCATCGACTTTCACCTGCAGAAACAGGTGAACGGGATGGCTCATGGCCTTGCGCATTTCCTGCCGCGCGGCCGCGCCGATTGCCTTGATCTGCGCGCCGCCTTTGCCAAGAACGATCGCGCGATGGTTCGGCCGTGTCACATGGATCGTCTGGCGGATCACGACCGAGCCGTCCTTTTTCTCTTCCCAGCTTTCCGGCACGACAATCGCGGCATAGGGCAACTCGTCATACAACTGGCGGAAAATCTGTTCACGGGTGATTTCGGCAGCCATTAATCTCTCGGGCAAGTCCGTCAACTGGTCTTCCGGAAAAAGCCATAGCCCTTTCGGCATCAGGCCCAGCAAATGTTTCTTGAGAGCCGGAACGCCTTCGCCTTTCAGCGCCGAAACCATAAACGTCTCGTCGAATATCCCCGTTTCGTTCAGCCGTTCGGCCAACGGCAGCAGCTTGGGCGGCTTGATCTTGTCCGTTTTGTTGAGAACGAGGACGGCGCGGCGCTTTTGCTTCCTGAGCGCCGCGACAATATCGTCCGTCCGGACGTCCGGCTGGCGCGCGGAAGCGTCGGCGATCAGCAAAACCGCATCGGCGTCCTTGAGGCTTTGCCACGCCACCTGAACCATGGCCTTGTTCAGGCGGTCTTTCGGCGTGAAAATGCCCGGCGTGTCGATCAGGCAGGCCTGCACCTTGCCCTCCGTGAGCACACCAAGCACGCGCATCCGCGTCGTCTGCACCTTGGCGCTGACGATCGAAAGCTTCTCCCCCATAAGCTGGTTGAGAAGCGTGGACTTGCCCGCGTTCGGCGCGCCCAGAATGGTTACAAACCCGGCGCGGGTGACCGTTTGTTTTGTCACTTCAAGCTCCCCAAAAGAGTTATGGTTACCATGATACTGTTATTTATAGTTAATTAGCGAAGAAAGTTTTGCTTTTCGTTTAAATAATCATTAACCTGGGTAATTATATAGTAGCGATTGATCCTTCTCAAAATTGTATTTATGGGGGGAGGTGTATTCAAGTTTGGGCGCCGTCTTAGCATCCAGCCCCACCGGATCCGCAGCGCATTTTCCACCGGCTGCCGACAGGCTTGTTTACGACCAAACCGAATCAGCGCCTGAAACAGGCGTGCACCCAATCAGCGATCATCTTTCTCAAATACCTTTCCTTGATCCGTTGAAACTCGAAGAGCAACTTCTTCCACGCGAAGACATGGATTCCTTCTTGCGGGAAACTGCGGGCATTCCTTCCTGCTATGGCGGCTCGACAATGCCTTTTTCCTCGTTATGCGATATCGAGCCGTTTTTTGGCCTCACAATTCCATGTCGCGAACTTCTAACAACCTTGAAAAAGGTTTTGGCCGATCACCCGTGGAGCAAAAAGATTGTCGAAGTCGGTGCCGGCTGCGGGTACCTCAGCGCCTTTTTCGAACGGGCCGGCTATGAAGTCACGGCAACGGATATCAAACCTGAACGTCGGCACACCCGCTATGTGCCCGTGGAGAAAAGGTCCGCCTCAGAGGCCATGAAGGCTTATCCGGATCGTTCCGTTCTCCTAAGCTGGCCCATGCCGGGACCAACGGAGGCCAGCTCTGACGAACTGCGTTCCATGAACATCAGCGGACCCTTGCTCGATTCGACGGATTACATATCCCGGGAAACCTTTCTGGACATCATCAAAAAGCTGAAAAGGGGAAATTATTTATTCTATATTCACGGCACCCATCCCGCCACCAGCGGCGAACCCTATTTTCTGAATGAAATCCGGAAGAGCTTCACCGAAATTGTTGGCGACCTGCGCCTTCCCGCTCTGCCCGACGCCGAGGGAAGCATTCTGCACGTTTTCAGGAAAGCGCCTTACTTGCTGACCTGCTCAAGGTAAACGCGCTGCGAGCCGAACTCATTTCTCTTTCGAAGCCGCAAGAAGCTGCTGCATTAGCACTTTCGCCGCCGCTTTTTCGGCCAAACGTTTTGACGGACCTTCGGCTTGCGCAGGCGGGTGGCGCTTGACCGAAACCTCGATGAGAAACTTCGGCGCGTGCGCAGGCCCCGAGCGCTCGACCACCTTATACTGGGGCAACGGCAGCCCCTGCCCCTGCGCCCATTCCTGAAGCGCCGTCTTCGGATCGTCGGGGGTTTTCTCGACAACCGTCGCTTTTTGCCAGTAACGGTGAATAAAACGCTCGGCGACGTCAAGCCCGCCGTCGAGATACATTGCGCCCATGAGCGCTTCCATGGCGTCCGAAAGCGCCGTCAGGTTTTTCCGCGCCGCGCTGATTTCCCCACCGCGCGCAAGCCGCAAATGCCTGTCCAGCCCGATTTCCAGCGCCACCGCCCGCAGGGCGTCGCGGTTCACCAGCGATGCGTGGCGCTTGGCCAGATCGCCTTCGCTGGAGTCCGGAAAAAGCTCATACAGCCATTTGGCAATCACAAGCCCCAAAACGCGATCGCCGAGGAATTCCAGTCTTTCATACGGCGTCGTACTGTTTTTTTTGCGCAGCCTCGACCCCGCCAGCGACGGATGCGTCAGGGCATCCTGCAACAGCGACGGCTTGGCGAATTCGTGCCCGAGACGGGCGATCAGTTCGGCGTTCTTCGTTCCGGTCGGCATTCCGCACTTTTCTCTCAGTCAATTTTCATAAACAGACGGTCCCAACGCACCGACCAGGGCCATTTCCAGAACTCCCAGAAACGCGCTTTTTCGTCGAGCGAAAAGAAAATAAACTCGGCCCGGCCGACCAGATTGTCTTCCGGCACATAAGCCACATTGGGTGTGCGGCTGTCCTGTGAGTTGTTCCGGTTGTCGCCCATCATGAAATAATGACGCGGCGGAACCGTGAACACTTCCGTGTCGTCCAGCGGAAAGTCGTCGCCTTCCTTGCGTATGACGTGCGTCTTGCCGTCGCCGGGAAACGCTTCGACATAGTCCGCCGTCTCCGGTGGCGGTTCGACGTACTTTTCCGCTAACGGCTCGGCCAGTTTCCGGCGGCTGGCCATCACGCCGTTGATATAAAGCATGCCGTGGCGCATCTGCACCGTATCGCCCGGCAGGCCGACGACTCGCTTGATGTAGTCCGTCCGGTTGTCCTGCGGCCATTTGAAAACCACCACGTCGCCGCGTTTCGGCTCGCCCTCGAAAAGGCGTCCCTGAAATGGGAGCAGCCCAAAAACCGTCGAGCGGCTGCTGTAGCCGTACGTGTACTTGGAGACGAACAGAAAGTCCCCGATCAAAAGACCCGGCACCATTGAGCTTGAGGGTATGTTGAACGGCTCGATGATGAACGTCCGTATGACGACGGCGATTAGCGCCGCGCCGATGATCGTTCGCGCGGTCTCGTCAAAACGGCTGCTCATGGTACGATTGTTCGTTTGGGTTGAATCGGTCGTCGACATATAAATCGCATTGCCTTTCGCATCATTAGACCCGTTTCCCCGAGAATAGAGCCCCATTTGTGTCAAGAGTCGGGCCAACCCCGGCGGAAGCCCTTCCTTATTCTTTTTTGAGGGATTCAGCCACAATTATCACAAAAGCCTGCGCAAACGGCGCTTCGTCGGCAATGGTGAGGTGCAAAACCGCCTTCATGCCGGGGGGAGTCATGGATTCGAGTCGGGCCAGAGCGCCTCCGGTAAGCTGGAGCGCAGGCTGGCCGGAGGGCAGGTTAACCACGCCCATATCCCGGAAAAAGACCCCCTTCCCGAACCCGGTGCCAAGCGCCTTGGCGCAGGCTTCCTTTGCCGCGAACCGTTTGGCGTAGGTTGGAATGGGGTCCGTTCGTTTGGCGGCCGGGGCCTGTTCCTCGCCGGTGAAGATACGTTGGATAAAACGGCTCCCATGCCGCCCGATCGTTTTTTCGATCCGCCGGATATCCACCAAGTCGCTGCCAATGCCGAGAATTTGCCCCATCTATAAACCCCGTTTCCTGGGGGCACGATACCGGCTAACCTCCCCCTTTCGCAAGCATAGTATGTCGAGCATTTCATGGCCAAGGCCAAGACACAGGAATCCCTTCTTCCCCCGGACCCGGACAACGGCGCCACCCCCTTGATGACTCAGTATCTGGCCATCAAGGCCCGGCATCCTGATTGCATCGTCTTTTTCCGGTTGGGCGATTTTTACGAAATGTTTTTCGAAGACGCGATCAAGGCCTCAAAAGCCCTCGATATCGCGCTCACCCGGCGCGGGCAATTTCAGGGCGAAGACGTGCCCATGTGCGGCGTACCGTTTCATGCGTACGAAAACTATCTGGCCCGCCTGATCCGGCAAGGGTTCCGCGTGGCGATCTGCGAGCAGATGGAAGACCCTGCCGCCGCGCGCAAGCGCGGGCACAAGGCCATCGTCACGCGCGACGTCACGCGCATCGTGACGCCCGGAACGGTAACCGAAGACAGTTTGCTCGAAGCGAGGGATTCAAACTTTCTTGCGTGCGTGGCTTCGACGAACGACGATTTGGCTTTGGCATGGCTCGATCTGGCTTCGGGCGAACCACGCACGCAGGCCGTAAGTCCGGCCGAACTTTCGGCGGCTTTGGCGCGCGTCAATCCGCGCGAGCTTCTGATCCCCCAGCGTCTTGTCGAGAACCCCGATTTTTTCGAAACGCTGGCGCCGTGGCGCGACCAGCTGGCCCCCCAGCCTAACGGACGCTTTGACAGCGAAAACGCCCGGCGGCGCCTGCTACAAACCTATAAGGTGAGCGAACTGGACGCTTTTGGGGCCTTTTCGCGCGCTGAAATCACGGCTTTGGGCGCTTTACTGGACTATGCCGTCCTGACTCAGAAGAGCGATCTTAATCATATGGCACGGCCGCAAAGATTCAGCCTCAATTGCACCATTATCGACCCGGCCACGCGCCGCAATCTGGAACTCACGCGCACGATGAGCGGCGAACGCAAAGGCAGCCTTTTGGACACCATCGACCGCACATTGACGAACGCGGGCGCACGCCTGCTGGCGGCCCGCCTGACCGCGCCGCTTACGGACGTGGCCGCCATTAACCGGCGGCTCGATTCGGTCGAATTTATGTTGAATCAGAAAGCGTTGCGCGAAACCCTTCACCAAGCGCTCAAACAAACGCCCGATCTGGAACGCGCCTCGGCGCGTTTGGCGCTTGGCCGGGGTGGCCCGCGCGATCTCGCGGCGTTGAGAGATGCGTTGTTTCAGAGCGGGCAGATACGCAGCGCGCTTTTGGGAATCGCCGGAAATGAAGCGCCTGAGGATGTGAAGAACGCGCTACAAGGCCTTGGCGAACATACTGTTTTGCATGACAAGCTCGCACGGGCTCTGGCCCCCGAACTGCCCCTTATGGCACGGGATGGGGGCTTTATCGCGCGCGGTTACGTGCCGCAATTGGACGATTTAGTCGCGTTACGGGACCATAATCGCCGCCATATAGCCCTCATGCAGCAGAAATACGCGGCTGAAAGCGGCGTTTCGGCCCTGAAGATCCGTCACAATCAGGTTATCGGCTATTACATCGAAGTTACGCCAACACAAGCCGACAAGCTCTTGGAGAACAAGGATTTGTTTATCCATCGCCAGACGCTCGCCAGCGCGGTGCGCTTTACGACGGTCGAACTCGGCGAACTGGAGCGCCAGATAACCGAAGCCGCCGGGAAGGTTTTGGCCCTCGAACTGGAAATCTTCGCCGGTCTTGTTCAGGAAACCGTCCGGCGTTTGCCCGAACTTCGGCAAACAGCCGAATCGTTGGCCAGGCTGGATGTGATGGCCGGGTTGGCGGAATTGGCGTTCGAACAAGACCTTACGCGCCCGATTGTAGACGATTCGCTGGTTTTCGATATTTCGAAAGGACGGCATCCCGTCGTCGAAAAAGCTCTTAATCAGGCCGAAAACGGCAAGAAATTCGTCGCGAACGACTGCCATTTGGCCCCTGAACGCCGTTTATGGCTCCTGACAGGGCCGAATATGGCCGGGAAGTCCACTTTTTTGCGCCAGAACGCGCTCATTGCGCTTATGGCGCAAATGGGAAGTTACGTTCCGGCCGCAAAGGCCCATATCGGCGTTGTGGACAGGCTGTTCAGCCGCGTCGGCGCCGCCGACGATCTGGCGCGCGGCCGATCCACGTTCATGGTCGAAATGGTGGAAACGGCCGCCATCCTGAATCAGGCGGGCGAAAAAGCGCTGGTTATTCTCGATGAAATCGGCCGCGGCACGGCGACGTACGACGGGCTGTCGATCGCGTGGGCCACGGTGGAGCATTTGCACGAAGTCAACCGGTGCCGCACCCTTTTCGCCACGCATTATCACGAACTGACGCAACTGGCCGAAAAGCTGCCGTCGCTTTACTGCGCCACGATGCGAATCAAGGAATGGAAAAAGGAAATTATCTTTATGTATGAAGCCGTTCCCGGCGTGGCCGACCGGTCTTACGGCATCCACGTGGCGCAGATGGCCGGTTTGCCCGCAAATGTCGTGGCGAGAGCCGGGCAAGTGCTTCATGTTTTGGAAAACGGGAAAAACCGGAAAAAAGCCGGACTTCTCAACGATAACCTGCCTCTTTTCAGCGCATCCGCGCCGGAAGCCGTTCCGGAAATCAATCCGGAACTCATGGCGTTGATCGATTCGATCAAGCCCGATGAGTGCACACCCAAAGACGCTTTGGCGTTGCTTTATCGCATCACCCAATTGACCGGAACGAACTGATGCGGTCCCGTACGGCGCGCGCGGCGCGCCCGTTCAAACGCTTTTTTCGCGGGTTCGGGGCCTGTTCGCGCGCGGTTTGGAGCCATAAATCGCGCCACCGTCCAGACCCGGCCGCCGCCGAAAAAATGATTCGCAGGTAAGAACTTTTCTATTTTGCAAGAGCGATTCTTTTTTTTCCAAAAAAGAAGTTGTTACCATGCGGTTAACACTTTCCTTTTGAGATAGACTGCTGCTACACTCCGGCCACTGTTCCCGAACCGTCTTCGATCCGGGCGTTTGGCATTGTCTTTGCCGCCCCGGTCAGTATCGGAAACGCCAGTCTTTTCGAGGCTCTGAGGCAATCATGGTCGATCCCACGAAGTTTTCTTCCGCCCCCGTTTCATCGTCGCCGATAAGGACTCTGGCACCGCCGCCATCCCCGGAATCTTCGCCGCAAAGCGCACCGCAAGAGAGTCCCCAGGCGCAACAACCTCAGGGACAACCGCAGGCCAAGGCACAACCGCAGCCCCAGGCCGCGAGACCGCAGGCCGCGCCGCATATGACGCGTCCCAACGTTCCGCCATCGGGCAAACCCGTGCCGCCGAGGCCGGTTTCCAAAACCGCGCCGCGCGTCGCCGCCGTCGCCAACGCCAGGCCCGTGAATTATTCGGGAATGCCGTTCTGGATCGGGCTTGCGCTGTCCATTTTATGGGTCGGCGTCGTCGGTCTTGCCCTGAGCCAGGCCGGGGCTTCGCACACGTTCGGCGGCTTGCCGCTGGTAAGCTGGGCGATCGGCATTTCGGCCATCGCGTCGCCGGTCGGCCTTATCTGGATGGTGACGGCCTATCTTCAGCGGGCCTCCGACGTTCAGTCCGTGGCCGAGCCGCTGCGCCGCCAGTTGATGATGATCACGGGCGAATCCAGCGCGGCCGAAGTCCGCATCCGCCGCTTCAATCAGGCCATCCGCGAGCAGCTCGAGCTTTTGAAAAACACGCAGAACGTGAACCACGGCGACTTGATGGCCATCATGGACCGCGTGCGCCAGCACAAGAACGAGCTGGAGCAGTTCGAGCAGCACAGCATCTATCAGGTCAAGGAAATCCAGGAAGTCATTCGCCGCAGCATGCAGCACATCGAGCAGCTTATGGAAGACAAGTTCACCATGCTGCGCATCCTCGACAACAAGCTGGTGCAAAGCGGCGACGACGTTTCCCGCCAGACCGAAGCGGTGCGCGACCAGATCGCCTCGCTGCTGCAGGAAATCGAGGCCAACACGCATCTTGTCGGCGCGTCGCTTGAGAAGGCCATGCTCGACACCAGAAAAATCGCCGATACCGCCCGGGCGCAGGAAGCCAGCCTTATCAACGCCGCCGAGAACGCCTCGGGCACCTTGCAGGATTTATCCGGCAAGATCGACATGACCATCGTGCACTTCCTTGAACGCGTCGGCGCGGCGCGCGAGGAGGCGGAACGGCTGGCGAAGTCGCTGGATACGCAGACGCGCTCGCTGGACGAGTTCAGCAACACACTGCCCTCCCGCGTCAGCGAAACCGAATCCGTTTTGCGCGGCGTGACCGACCGCCTGTACGCCAGCGAACAGAAAGCGCGCGAACAGGCCTCCCAACTCGGCGAACGGCTGGCCGAACAGGCCGGCGGGCTGGAAAAACTGCTCGACCGGTTCAGTTCGCGTCTTAACGACATTGACGGCTCGCTGCAGCAGCGCCGGAGCGATCTCGACGGCCTTGTGGTCCGCATCAGCGGCGCGACCGACGACCTTGCGCAACAGCTCGAAGGCGCGATCTCGAATCTCGGCGACCGGGCGCACACCACGCTTCAGCAGTTTATCACGGTCAACGACGAAGCCCGCCGCGGCGCGGACGAAATCGCGGCCAATCTCGCGGCCACGACGGCCCGTTACGAAGCGGCCGCGCGCCAGCTTCACGGCCTCGCGGAAGCCAACAGCGAGCAGCTCCGCACCATCACGAGCGACATCGACGCCCAATTGAGGCAGTTCGAGACGCTGCAAAACGCGTCCAACGAAGCGGGCGCCGAAGTTCAAACGCGCGCCAGCGCGGCGCTGCAAAACCTGCAGCAGGTTCTGGAGCGCCTGCTTGCCACGCGCGACGCGACGCACAGCGTAAGCGATACGCTGACGGACAAGCTCCGCGCCGCCGTCGAGCAGAACGAACACATCATCGTTCGCATCAACGAAGCCGCCCAGATGACGGTGCACGCCCTTGGCATCGCGACGGAATCGCTTGGCCGCCAGGAAGGCGAAATGGGGACCAGGGCGCAAGCCGTCGAGGAAACGATCCGCTCGACCATTCGCGCCATGCAGGAACAGGCGCGCACGGCGGAACAGGAAATGCGCGATCACAACGAACGGCTCCGCGTCATCCTGAAGGAAACGCAGGACCGGCTCGACGGAACCGATCAGCGCTTGCAGGACTTTGCCGCGCGCGCCGCCGCGCCGGTGCAGCAGGCCATGCAGCAAATCGAGACCAGCACCGCGCAGGGTTCGGAAGCTGTGGGACGCTATAGCGGCGACATGCAGGAGCAGCTTAACCGCCTGCAGCAATTCAACGCGCGCGTCGGCAACATGGGCGAAGAAGTAAGCCGAATGACGGCCGACACCCTAAGCTCCATCGAACAGATGAACAGCCGCTTCCTCGCGGCCCGCGCCGCGCAGGAGGAAACCGCGCGCGCCACTCTGGACCAGTTCACCTCGCTCGCCGACCGCTTGCAGCGCGAAGTCGGCTCGCTGGGCGACCAAACGACGCAGGCCGTCGTCAACCTCCAGCAGGCGGTCACGCAGGTCGGCCAGCAATCGCAACAGCTTCAGCGCGAGGCGCAGGATTCCGGCTCGCAGATTCAGGTGGTCACCACCGCCCTTCTCAACGAAGCCGCCCAGATTCGTTCCGTGCTCCAGAAACAGGCGGACGATCTCAACGCCGACCTTCTTCGCGCGGAACGCCAGTTCATGGGGCTTGGGGAATCCCTCAAGCAGCGCACGGACGTGGCGTATGCCCTCCTTGACCGGATGGCGACACATTATAATGAGATGACCCGCTCGGTGACGGACGAGTTCGACCTCCGCGCCACCAGGCTGGAGCAGACCGCCGCCGCGACGCACGGCAAGGTCGAGGACCTGAACACCTCCCTGGCGCAACAGCTTAACCTGATCGGCAGCGGCGCGTCGCAGCTTGAGGGCCACGCCGCGCAGCTTTCCGCCACGAACGGCAAGACGCTGCAGCAACTGAGCGCGCTCAACGAAAAGATGGCCCTGACGCAGGAAAGCACCATCCATGGCGCCCAGCAGGTTATGGCGAGGCTTGAGGAGACCAGCAACGCTCTCATCCGCCAGCAAGGCGGCGTAAGCGACGCGGCCCAAAATGCCGTTCTCATGGTCCAGAAAGCGGGCACCGCGTTCGGCGAACAGGCCAGCAAGCTGCTCGACAACACCCATCAGGTGGAACAGATTATTCGCAGCCTGAACGCGGCCACGACGGCGTTCGCGGATCAATCGACGCAAATCCGTTCCACGATGGAACAGCACAACCAGCGTCTTTTGAACAGCCTTACGGAATCCGTGGGCCAGATCGATTCCGTCAGCGCCAAACTGCAACAGGCGGCCGCCACAGCCACGCTGGGTGCCGATCAGGCTTCGTCGCGCTTCGACGCCATGACTCAGGCCGCGTCCGAGCGCCTTGGCGGCAGCAGCCAGGAGCTTGTCGAAATCGCGAACAAGACGGAGACGACGCTGGGCGCGCTGAGCGCGAGCATCACCCAGCAGGTGGCTTCGCTCAACATCGTCGGCGACCAGATCGGCGAGCAGTACCGCGCCCTGACGGCGGCGAACGAAAACCAGCGCCAGCAGCTTGTCGATCTTTTCGAAAAGCTCGGCGCGGCGCACGGGCAGGCCTCCGAAGTGGCGGAACGCACCATCGCGCGCCTTTCGGACGATATTCAGCAAATCCAGCGGCAGCTTGGCGCGCTGGGCGACCAGTCGCAGGCGGCCATCGCCAACGTCCGCACGGCGGGCGCCGGTTTCGCGGATCAGGCGGGCCTGATGCTTCAACACGCCCAGCAGGCCGAACAGCAGGCGCGCACCGTTCTTTCCGTGACCTCGGCTTTGCAAGAGCAGGCGCGGCAACTGCGCGAAGCCCTGCACAGCGAAGGCGACCGCACCGGCGAACTTTTGGGCGCGCTTTTGGGCAAACTCGGCTCCGGCAACACGGAACTGCGCGACTTGAGCGCGACGGCCGAAGCCACGCTGACCACGCTTCAGCATAACGTCGGCAATCAGGTCGCTTCGCTCAACGGCGCGATGCAGCAGATCGCGGACCGCCAGCGCAGCCTCACCACGGCGCTCGACGCGCAGCGCGACGTGCTGAACGGATTGATCAGCCGCCTGACACTCGCGCAGGACGAGACGGCAACATCGGCCGAGCGCGGCGCCGCCCGCCTTGCCGAAAGCACCCAGCAAATCACGCGCCAGATGGAAACCATCGACGCGCAGGCGCAAAACACTTTGGCCAGCGTGCACAACGCCACGGCCGGTTTCATGGACGAAGCCGCGTCGCTTGGCCGCCATGCGGAACAGTCGGAACAGCTTACGCGCATCCTCTTCGCCACCGCGACGACGATACAGGATCAGGCCAGGCAAACGCGCGAATCCATGCAGGGCGAAAGCGAACGCATGGGCGAAGTGCTGAACGCCATGCTTGGCAAATTGAGCGCCGGGAACAACGAACTGCGCGACCTCAGCTCGACGGCCGAGACGCGCCTCTCCGGCCTCCAGACGATCATCAACGAGCAGACGGCGACGCTGAACAACCTGATCCAGCAGATCGGCGAACGCCAGCGATCCCTCGCCGCCTCGCTCGACACGCA
>JAXGVG010000043.1:0-12496 GCA_040773965.1 Alphaproteobacteria bacterium
CCGCCGTCCAGTTGGCAAGGTATTTGGGGCCCTTAAGGAAGTCCTCCATCGCTCGCACGCATGCCCACGCGCGGTTGTAATAGAGCTGCAGGATCGCCGCCGAAAAAAAGCGCCAGAGCTCCCTCAACGCGCCTTTTTTGTCGAGAATGCCGTGGTATGCGTACGCAGACAGGATGTTGCATAAATAATAATAGGATTTGTACGGCGCGCGCTTGGCGTAAAAAGGATCGTGCCAGACGGCAAGACCGGCCCAGCTGACGTTTTGCACCTTGTCCTTGAGGCGGATGGCGAATTCAATATCGTCGATGTAAAGAAAAAAAGGCATCGGTAAATTGTCTTTGGACAATTCGCCGGTTGAAACCGCATAACACCACCACGCGTTGTAGTCGATAAAATCGACTTTGGAGAAAAGATTGAGGCCCTTTTCCGAGCGAATGTCGGCATTGTGGGCGACTCCCTGAAACCCGAGGGCCTCCGGGTGCAGAACGGAACCGGCTTCGTGAAGGCCGGTATGCGTCAGGCCGTCCAGCATATGGCTGCCGACGGCGATATGATCGTGGAGGTAGCCAAGGAGAATAGGCAATCGCCGGAAGACGGCGGGATCGATGCGAATGTCGTCGTCGAGCCGCAACAGGTAATTGCAATCGCCGGATTCAAGAGCCTCAAGAATGCCGCGCGCCATACCGCCGGCGCTGCCGGTGTTGGCCTGCTCGATCAGTTTGAACGGCATATCCTTAAGATAATCGGGCAAAAGCTTCTCAAGCCGTTGTCGCAACCCCTTGGCGGCATGATTGATGACGGTGATCCGATGGACAAGATTTTCGCGTTGCAAGACATTTAAATTCGCCAGCGTCTCCGCGAGTTCCTTTTCCCGGTTGAAGGTGCACATGGTCGCCTCAAGGCGCGCCTCGCGCCGGGGCGGCAAGGATGTGCGCCAGACAATGTCGTCAATGATGGTGTTGTCTTCGCGTGAAAGAAATTGAACGAAGACGCGGCCATGCGTCGTGGGAAAAGAGGCCGGCTCGGGTACGGGGATAACATAAGCGCCGGCGGAGCCGGTAAGGTCGGCTTCATACAGGAGTTCAAGCTTGATTTCCGGCGAATAACGGTAGAGGCGAAAGCGCGCCCTGCCGTTCAGTTTGAAAGTGAAATAGACTTGTTCAACGTCCGTATAACGCCGCCAATAACATTCGTAAAAACTGCCGAAATAGGTGTTGAGGTCGAATTCGCAGCCGCGCGAGAGGATGATCGCTTTCCGGTTGTCGCGCATCAGGGGCAGCTGATGCCCGCCGCCGCGATAATGATAATAAAGCGCCCGGATTCGCGGATCGGAACTTAGGGGAACGCTCTGCAATTCAAAAAGGTCTGTCATGGCGATGGGCCGTTTCAGGAAGCCTTTCGCAAAAAGGACGACCTGGACTCCGCCGCGGGCGCCGTCTCTTTTCGGGGAAGCCCCAACCGTTCGCGCCACCAGGTTTCCGTCGTCAAGGCGTCCGTCGCCGCTCTGTCCCGCCGCCCCACGCGGCCGGTGGCGAACGCGAACCGCGCTTTGAAATAACGGAACAGAAGCGCACGGATTTTTTTAGGATCGCGAACGTAAACGTGGCACACATCGTCCCGGTCATGAGAAACGGCAATCCGGTTCTGTCCGGCGCCGGCCCAAACGCCCCACCCATGCCAATAATCGACGAACCTTAGCGGGGCATTCGGACGCGCGGGCCGTAACAGGTCGCCCAGAATGCGCAGGGCCACGCAAAGAGGCTGCATCCATGCACGCTTGGGAGGTTTGCCGGTCAGGACGGCCGGCAACAGTCGGACGGGCCGGGGAATGTCCGGCTCGGACCAGCGTTTTTCCTCGGCGGCCAGTCGGCGATGAACCTCGGGCGTCCATTCGGCGAGCGCCTGCGGACCTTTGATGAAGTCTTCCATGGCTTGCACGACGGCCCAGGCGCGCGCGTAGTAGAACAGCATGATATAATTCGTGAAAAGCTTACCGAAACTTTGCAGGATTTGTTTTTTGTCGAAAACTTTATGGCGCTCTCTTAGAAAGAGTTGATTGCGCAGGAAATAATAGAATTTGAGCGCCGATTGTTTGACGTAAGGCGGATCGTGCCAGACGCAAACGCCCGGCCAGTTGACGCTTTCGACGCCGTTTTCTCTCAGCCGCGGGCCGTAATCGACGTCGTCGAACTGGGTAAAAATGGGCATGGGGAATCCGGTGGCGGCGATTTCCTTTACGGCGAACGCCATGCACCACCAGGAAACGTAGTCGCAAAACTCCACTTGGGCGTAAAGATCGAGGGCTTTGGGCGAGATGATGTCTTCCCGGTGACGGCTCGCCGCCGGGAATATGTCATGAAAATTGATGCCGTAACCGATCGTGAAATTTCGCGTAGGCTCCAGCTTGTTCAGCATATAGGAGCCGATAGCAACCTTGTCGTTCAACCATCGCAGCAGAAGCGGTAGCCGCCGGAAGGTGTGGGGATCGATGAATATATCGTCGTCGAGACGCAAAAGGTAATTGCAGGCGCCGGATTCAATCGCCTCGATCATGCTCCGCGCCATACCGCCTGGACTGCCGGTGTTGGGTTGATCGATGAGTTTGAACGTCATGCCTTTGGCGTGATCGGGCAAAAGCTTTTCCAGACGTTCGCGCAGGCCGTTTTCGGCATGGTTGATGACGGTGATCTGTTGAACCAGATTCTCGCGCTGCAGGACGGCGAGATTGCCAAGCGTATCCGCAAGGTCCCTGTCGCGGTTGTAGACGCACATGGTCGCTTCAAGATTGACCTCGCGCTGAGGCGGCAGGGGCGTTTGCCAACTCAGGTCCGAAATTGTGACGTTGTCGTGCCGCGCGAGAAAACGCGCGTGAATCCGTCCATGCGTCGTAGGATAGGTTCCGGGTTCGGAGACGGGGATGACAAACGTCTCGCCCGTGCCGATAAGGTCGGCTTCGTAAAGGCACACTTCCTTGATTTCCGGCGAGAAGCGGTAAAGCCTTACCCGCGCCTTTCCATGCAGATGAAAGGTCAAAAAAACTTCTTTGACAGGCGTATAACGGCGCCAATAGCATTCATAGAAACTGCCAAAATAGGTGTTGAGATCGAACTCGCATCCGCCCGGAAGCGTTATGCCCTTGCGGTCGTCGCTGACGACGGGCAACAGGTGGTCGCCGCCGCGCGTATGAAAGTAAAGAGGCCTGACGCGAGTGTCCGGCGTCAGTGGAACGTTCTGAAGTTCATAAAGATTTGGCATTGGAATCATTCGTGAAAAAAGGAAGGACGCCAATTCTTAGAGCATAACTTTCCCCCGGAATAAATCTTAATTATGCCGCGCGTTCACGAGGCTTTTTTGAGGGGCAAGGTTTGTTCCTTCTCCGCCGCAAGCTCTTCAATGATGGAAAGCGGCTTCATGGCCGGCGCATAGCCCGTTTTTTGCGCCCAGAACTCCTCGGTTATCAACTTCTCCATGGCGGACCTGTAACGGTGAGGCGAGGGGGCCAGAAGGATCCTGAAATAGGCTTTCCAGAAACGGACGAGCAAGTGAGCAAGCTTGCGGGGATCGCGGTTAAAGACGTGGCAAACATCGTCCCTGTCGTGATTGATGGCCAGCCTGTCCTGGCCGCCGCCGCCCCAGAGGTGCCATTGGGTCCAGTATTCGACAAACCGGAGGGGCGCGTTCCGTTTGACGGGACGCAAAAGGTCGCCAAGAATGCGGAAAAACGCAAAAGCGGGCCACAGGCGCCTGAAACGGGGCGCTTTGGAGGTTTCTCCTGCTCTTTGGATTTCAACGACGCCGAGGGATCGCGGAAGATCCTTCTGCGTCCAGGTTTTTTCCTCGTCGATTATGTGGCGTACCGATTCAGGCGTCCAGTCGGAAAGGACTTCCGGGCCTTTCAGGAAGTCTTCCATGGCTTTTACGACGGCCCAGGACCGGTGATAATAGAATTGAAGAAGCGGCGCGTTGAATCTCTGACGAAGTTTCCTCAGGAATTCCATTTTGTTGAAAAAGCCGTGGTAGGCGTATGCAAACAGCGAGTTGCGGAGGCAGTAGTAAATATTGTAGGCGGCGATGTTGACTTCAAAAGGCTCATGCCAGATAGCGAGACCGGCCCAGGGAACGGTTTTCGCGCCCAGCGTCTGGAGACGAATGCCGAACTCGATATCGTCCATTCTGAAAAAGAAAGGGAAAGGAAGCTGATTCCGGGAAAGCTCCTTAACCGGCGCGGTGAAGCACCACCAGGCGTTGTAATCGACGAAGTCGACGTGCGCGAACTGGTTGAGATTGTGGCCGACCGCGACATCAAGGCCATGGGCAACGGACTTTTTGCAGAACCTGTCGGGATACAGCTGGGATCCGGCTTCATAAACGGTCGATCGGGAGAAGGCGTTCAACATATGGCTGCCGATCGTGGTGCGGTCGTTGATGTAACCAAGCAAAAGGGGCAGGCGGCGCAGGACTTCGTCGTCGAAGTCGATGTCGTCGTCAAGGCGCATAAGGTAGTTGCACGTCCCTGAATCGAGCGTTTCCAGAATGCTGCGGGCCATGCCGCCGGCGCCGCCGGTGTTGGGTTGATCGATAAGCTTGAACTTCACGCTCTTGGCTTGTTCGGGAAGGAATTTATCCAGCCGTTTCCGCAGACCGTCCTCCGCATGATTGATCACGGTTATTTCATGAAGAAGATTGTCGCGCTGCAGGCTCGAAAACTTTGTCAGAATGTTTGCGAGCGCTTTTTCGCGGTTGTAGGTGCACAGCGTGGCCTCGAGCCGGACCTTGCGCCGGGGCTCCAGCGGCGTCCGCCAGCAAAGATCGGAGAGAACGGTATTGTCATCGTAGGAGCGCATGCGCGCATAAAGGCGGCCATGCGTCGTCGGGTAGTGAAGGGGTTCGCGAACGGGTATGGCAAGCGTTTCACCGTTGCCGCTCAGGTCGGCTTCATACAAAAGCTCTTCCTTGATTTCGGGCGAGAAGCGAAAAAGGCTCAGCCTGATATTTCCTTTAAGGCGAAAAGTGAGAAAAACGTCGGTAACGCGCGTATAGCGCCGCCAATAACATTCATAAAAACTGCCGAAATAGGTGCCGAGATCGAGATCGCAGCCGCCCGCCAGAGCAATGGATTTGCGGTCGTCGCTTATGACGGGAAGCCGGAAACCGTTAACATTGAAGCGGTAATAGAGAGAGCGTACGCGCGTATCGAATGTCAGTGGTATGTTTTGTAACTCATACAGATGGGGTACCATTACGAATCCTCAACGACTGATAACGACTCAGGAAGGCACTTTGTAGGCGTGAACGTTCGTTGTCAAAACAGAACGTCGTTGAACGGCAAGACCATTTTATGTTCGGGGATGAAACGGTCCGTTTAGCTTTTAGGCGGGGAATTCAGACTTGATGTTTGCGTGACCGGAAAAGGATTGTTGACAGGGTGAAACGATTACCACTGCGTTATAGTCTGTGCAAGCATAAATCTCGAATCGTTCGCAAAAAATCGCGTAAAAAAGGAGCGGGTGAATGAAGAAAAAAGTTTTGGTGACGGGCGGCGCGGGATTCATCGGCAGTCATTTGGCCGAAGCGTTGCTTGCGAAAAATTATCAGGTTCGCGTGATCGACAGCCTTATCTACGGTCGGCGCGAATGGGTGCCTGCGGCGGCCGAGTTTATCGAAGCGGACATCGCAAATAGTGAAGCGTGTCGGAAAGCCGCCGCCGGCGTGGACGGCATTTTTCACCTTGCCGCAATGTCCCGTCCCGGGCCTTCTTTCGACAGCGTGGAACTTTGCACATCGTCGAATATCGTCGGCACGCAAAATATCCTTATCGCCGCGCGCGAGAACAAGGTGAAAAGATTTATTTACAGCGGCTCGTCCTGCTTTTACGGCAACCGCCCCATTCCCCACCGGGAATACGAAACGCCGGGCGAGGCTCTGAATTTCTACGGTCTTACGAAAATGACGGGCGAGCAGTACGCGCTTCTTTTCGACGAACTTTTCGATCTTCCATCCGTGGTCTTGCGCTATTTTAACGTCTATGGGCCGCGCCAGCCGGAAACGGGCGCCTACGCGCTTGTGCTGGGCATCTTTCTGCGCGCGCAGTTGCGCGGCGAGCCGCTGACGATCCATGGCGATGGCGTGCAGCGCCGCGACTTCGTGCATGTGAACGATGTGGTGCGCGCGAATATTATGGCTTACGAAAGCGACGTCCGCCGTTCCATCCTGAACGTCGGCAGCGGAACGGATATATCGATCAAGGAACTGGCGGATCTTATATCGCCGAATCAGGTCCACACGCCGCCGCGTCCGGGGGATTCCAAAGCGACGCTGGCCGATATTACGCGCATTCGCAAGGCGTTGGGATGGAAACCTCAGGTCAGGTTTGAAGACGGCCTGCGCGACTTGATGCGGCATATGGCGAAAGGCGCTTAAGCCCCGATCAATTCCCGGAAATACTCGATCGTGGGTTTCAGTCCCTTCTTCAGGGGAATCTTCGGCTCCCACCCGATAACTTTTTTCGCCAAGGAAATATCGGGCTTGCGCTGGCGGGGATCGTCGGGCGGCTTGGGGTGGTAGGTTATTTTGGATTTGGATCCCGTCAACTCAATCACCATTTCGGCCAGCTCCTTGATCGTGAACTCGCCGGGGTTGCCGAGATTCATGGGGCCCGTGAAGTCGTCGT
Source organism: Alphaproteobacteria bacterium (assembly GCA_040773965.1). Lineage (GTDB taxonomy): Bacteria > Pseudomonadota > Alphaproteobacteria > UBA9219 > UBA9219 > JAXGVG01. Next base: position 6,671 of record JAXGVG010000043.1, read on the forward strand.
CCGTGGCCATAAGCTTGATGAGCGCGGCGACAAGATCGTCCACATAGCAGAACGAGCGCGTCTGCGCGCCGTCGCCGTAAATTGTGATGGGATCGCCTTTAAGCGCCTGCACAATGAAGCTTGAGACGACGCGCCCGTCGTTGGGATGCGTGCGCGGGCCGTAGGTGTTGAACAGCCGCGCCACCTTGATGCGCAGGTTGTGCTGGCGGCGGTAATCGAAGAAAAGCGTCTCGGCGCAGCGCTTGCCCTCATCGTAGCAGGCGCGGGGCCCGATAGGGTTGACGTTGCCCCAATAGCTTTCGACTTGCGGATGCACGGACGGATCGCCGTAAACCTCGCTGGTCGAGGTCAAAAGTATTTTCGCTTTCCGGCGCTTGGCCAGCCCCAGCATGTTGATGGAACCTGTGACGCTGGTCTTCGTCGTCTGCACCGGATCGAATTGATAGTGGATGGGCGACGCGGGGCAGGCGAGGTGATAGATTTCGTCCACCTCGACATAGAGCGGAAAGCACACGTCGTGCCGCATGACCTCGAAATGCGGGTTGCCGAGAAGATGCTGGATGTTCTCGCGCGTGCCGGTAAAGAAATTGTCGACGCAAAGCACGGCGCAACGGTCGCGCAACAGATGCTCGCACAGATGGGAACCGAGAAAACCGGCGCCGCCGGTGACCAGAACGCGTTTATAGGTTCGTTGCATGCGGAAAGAAAAAGCGAAGGAAAAGGCGATTCGGAGCTAAACGTAAAGGAATGGCCGGAGAATGCAAGAAGCTAAAGAATTTCGTTCAAAGCGTTCCCATATTAAACCTTGCCGTGCCGCGTTTTGTCCGATACTTTTTCGCGGCGCCTGCCATGTTTCAGCCGCGCGGCGGCAACGCCGCCGCCCCTGTTTTTCCGGATATGCCTGCCGCCCCCTCGCGTCGAAAGCTCTTTGAAATGACAAAAAAGCAAATGATCCTCCGGTTCGAGTTCGATGTGGCCACGCCGGATCATTTCCGGAAAATAACGGACCGGGAAACGGCCATGCGCATGTTCAAGAACTCAATCAACATGCTTGAAATCGAGGTTTTTTCCTATTGCAACCGGCGCTGCTGGTTTTGTCCCAACGCGCAAATCGACCGGCGGAGCAAGAACGAATATATGGATCCGGAACTTTATACCGGCATCATGCGGCAGTTGGCGGAAGTCGATTACAACGAAGTCATATCCTATAGCCGCTACAACGAGCCGTTGGCCGACCGCGTCATTCTGGAGCGCCTGAAGGAAGCGAACGAGACCGTTCCCAACGCGCTTTTGCACACGAACACGAACGGCGATTACCTGACCTTCGATTATCTGGAGGAACTTTACGGCGCCGGGCTTCGTTCGCTGAACATCCAGGTTTATTTGCAGAACGACCAGCGCTACGATCACGACCTGATGCGGAAGAAAAGCGATTTTCTCATTAAAAAGCTGGGTCTTCCGGCCGAGTTGAAAATCGACAAGCCCGGCCTGCATCTGGAACATCATCTCGACTACAAGGATATGTCCCTGCGCGTTTACGCGCGCAATTTCGAGGTCAACGGATGCAGCCGGGGCGATACGCTGCCCATCCGTCAGGACTACGTGCGGACGATGCCGTGCCCGGTGCCTTTCCGCTTTCTCTATATCGATTACAACGGGAAGATGGTGCCTTGCTGCAACCTGCGTTCGGATATGCCCCAGCATGAGGAATGCGTATATTGCGATCTGGGCGGGAACAACGATATCTTCGCCGCCTATGCGGCCTCGAACCTGGTCATGTGGCGGCGCGCGCTTGTGGGCTTTGAGGAAAAAGCGGGCGTCTGCCGGAGCTGCAGCTACCCGGACGCCGCTGGAAGATGTCGCAAAAAGAAATCGATTATCAGGAAAACCTGATTGCCATGATCGGGGAAGCGCTGGCCGCCTGACCATTCATGCGGCAGGAACGAAGGGAAGCGGGAATTGACGCCAGGCCGCAAGATAGCTTTTATCGACGATGTGCTCCGCCACCATCTTTGGCCGCCCAAGGATTTTTTTTACGACCTCCTCAATTTTCCGGTAACGGAGGCAACGGGCGCGGCGCCGGACATAAGCGTGCGCCGCCGGATATGGAACGACCCGAAGATGGCGGGCCTGATCGCGCCGCCCGGCGCGAACCCGGCCCATCCCGACGGCGACGGACGTTGGCTCAAATCTTTCGACAAACTGACGCCCGGCGCCGAAAAGATTTATGAACCTTTTCTCGTTTCCGGCACCCTGTATTTTTCTTATGAAATGACGCCGGGCCTTAAGCGTTTTTTAATCGAACGCGGCTTCGCCTACGTCGATTTCCGCATCTCGCCCTTGCGTTTTCTTCCGGATCTTCTCGTCGCGGTTGAAAGCAACGTGCCGGGTCTCATGGAAACGCTGGATCGCGTGGCCATTCAGCGGCGCGAGGTCCGCGAAATTGCGGGCCGCCTTCGCGCGTCGGGCGTTCATAAGGAAAGATGCCGCGCGAAACGGGGAGACTCCTTCGAACACGCCCTGTTCTTCGTCGGCCAGACGCCATGCGACGCCACCGTAGTCAAGGACGGCGAATATGTCCGTATTGAAGCGTATCGCAAGGCTATTGCCGAAGCGGCGGCGGACGCGCCGATGTTTTACCTGCCGCATCCGGCCGCGCCGCAAGACCATGCCGATTATGAGCTGGGAGTCCTCAAATCGGTAAACCCGTCGTGTGGCGTTCTGCGTCGCAACATTTACGATCTTATGTGCGCCGAGGAGCCGTTTTCGTTTATAGGCCTGTCGTCGGGCGCGCTCCAGGAAGCCCCGTTTTTCGGCAAGAAGGCTTCGTCTTTCCTGCCGCCGATCTGCCCCGTCCGGTTTTCCGACGATCCGGAATCGCAAGGTTACGTTCAGTTGCCGCTGGACGTTTTCCTCAGCGAGGATTTTATCCGCCTTGCGTTCGGCGATGCGTCGAGGGTGCCGGCGCGTCAGACTCTCCTTCAAATTCGTCCTCACCAGCTGCGCGATCTGCATAACGTCTGGTGGGCTTTTGCCGATCATATCGTCGGCGAAAAAATATTTTGGCGAACGGTTCGGGAGCCTTTTCAAAAACAACTCGATCGCAACACGAGATTTATTCTCAACTCTTTCGCGGACAAGTCCGAATCCGCGCGAAACTTCCAAAAGGAACTTTCCCGCTATCGATGGCGCTGGACGGACGGCTCTTCCATCGCGTTCGGGGACGGCGGCGAGGTTTGGCAGGAAGGCGTTCATGTCACGGATTATGAAATTATATCGTCCGAACGGCGTGAAATCGTCGTCGTCTGGGGCGGCATTTTCCTCGACCGGCTGACGGTAGAGGCCGACTGGAGCGGCATGACCGCCGTCAACAATTACGGCCGGCGTTTTGCCATCGGGCGAATGACGGCCCCATGAAAGCGGCGGAACGCACAAACGCGGCGTGGCACGAACTCCAGATTGTCCCGCTTGCGCCGCGCGCGGAAACGAAGGATCTCTACATACGAACGGATGCCGCCGTTTTTCCGGGCGGGGAACCGGGCGCGCATTCGCTTACGCTGCCCGCAGGGGCCGGGCTCGGCCTCGACACTTTTTTCGGCGCTTTTTACGAAGCCTATTGGCGGCGCTACGCTTCCCTTGGCCGCGTCGCCTTGTCGTTCCGCCTGACGGGCAAGGTCCGGTTGGGGTTTTACCGCCGCCGGGCAGGCGGCGGCGCGGAGTCGTTGCTGCAAGAGCTCGATCTTTCCGGCGACGGTTCGCGCGTTCGAGCCCTTTTGCCCGAATCCCCTTTGCCTCGGGAAGGCGAAGGTTCCGTTTTCGCCCGCTTCACGGCCTTGCAGGAAGAAGCGGCGCTTGCGGACATGCGTTGGGAAACGGCGGCCCCGCCATGCCGCGACGCGCGCCCTGCCGTCGTTGTCTGCGCGTTCAACCGCGACCGACATCTGGCGGCGATGCTGCCCGGCCTCGACGCGCTGCGGCGCGAAGGGTTGATCCACAACGTCATCGTCGTCAACAACGGCGAGCCCGGCCTTGAGAAACGCTTGCGGGCGCTGTTGCCGCGCGAAGCGCAAAACATGCCGCTGCTATTGCGCGAACAGGAGAATTGCGGCGGTTCCGGCGGTTTCACGCGCGGCCTGATGGAGGCGCGGGCGGACGGCAACGCCACGCACGCGTTGCTTCTTGACGACGACATTGCCGCCGATCCGGTTATCTTGCGGCGCGTGCCGGTGTTGCTCCGTTATATAAAGGACAATGCCGCCATAGGCGGCTTCATGCTCGATTGCCTGAAGCCCATGTGGCTGCACAACACCGTGACGCAATTGCGGCCCGAACTCCTGAAAAGCGTTCCGGCTGTGGCCAATGGCGATTTGGGCCTAAGCCGAAACCTCGCTCCTTTCTCGAAGGCCGTGACAAACGATTCCGGCGGATGGTGGTGTTTTGCCCTGCCTTTGGCGGCGCTCGGGAAAACGAACCTGCCGTTACCGTTTTTCCTGCATTACGACGACGCCGAATTCGGCCTGCGCCTGAAGCGCGAGGGGATCGAAAGCGTCGTCTGGCCCGGCGTCGCTGTCTGGCACGAACCTTTTTACCGGAAAGCGAGCGGCTGGCGGCGCTACTACGATTTGCGGAACATGCTTTTCCTGCTTCGCTATCACGGCAGGTTGAAAGCGCTTACGGCCACGCGCCAGATCTGGGCGCGCGTGACGATGAACCTGATTCAATACCATTACGGCAGCGCATGGGCGACGGTTCGCGCGCTGGAGGATTTTCTCGCCGGTCCTTCGGCGCTCGCGAAATGGGACGCGGAGTCGCATCGCGCGCTGATGGCCGGGGCGAAGGAATGGGAGGAACCGGACATTTCGCTTGACGTGCCTTTGCCTCTGGCAAGCAGGTTGGGAAAGGAACCGCGCCTGGCGGGCTTTTGGGCGCTGAAGGCCGCGTGGCGTTTGTTCAAGGATTTCGCGCGGCCCGTGAACGCCAACGCGTTTCCCCGGTTTGTCAGGGCGGCGCGCTGGCATATCTGGGTGGCGGAAGGGCACGACGCGCTCGCGGTGCCGGACGAGGAAGCGGGCGTCTACCGAGTCTATCGCCGGAACCGGAAAAAGGCGTGGCGGCTGCTTCGCCGGTTTCTTCGCGCGTACGCTTCTTTTCTTTGCGGCGCTCACCGCCGCTGGAGCCCGGCCGAACTTAACGCCCTCACAACCCCGTCCTTCTGGCAAGGCCGGTTTGGTTAATCGAAAGAGAAGGCGGACGATCAGGACCGCAAAGCGGCTTTTTGGGTGCCGAACGGGCACGCAATCCGTTCTGAAAGGGCACGCAACGCGCGTCGAACGGTCACGTAAACGCGAAAAAAAGCCTGTTTTGAGAACCTGGAGGTTCTCGTTTATTTCGTTAACTCATGGACACGCGCCACGCACCCCAAAAGGTGCTTTACCATGCCGGGATCGACGAAAACGCCTGCCGCCGCCGGGCCTGTTTTGGCCCGCGCCGCCGCCGCCGCCATGTCCGCGATGGCGGGCTGAAGCTGCGCGTCCAGCGGCAAATCCCGGCGGAAGCGGGTGAGGGCGGGCACGCCCGCAAAACGCTCGTCCCACCACGCGTGCGTGTCGGTCAAAACGCAGCTTCCGAACATAAGTCCCAGCACCGCCCGTTCGTGGATAATGTCGCGCCCGTAAGGGTTGGTGTTGCAGACGAATTGCGCCTGATGATAGAGTGGCGCCGTCTGGGCGATATCGAGGCTGGGATGAAATTCGGCCGCCGCGCCTGTCTTGTCGATAAAATCCCAGCCGTTGCCGATGATGACGGCGCCAGGCTGGAACTTGAGCC
>JAXGVG010000044.1:0-12483 GCA_040773965.1 Alphaproteobacteria bacterium
CCGCTTCGACGGTCGTCCTGATGAGATTCACCATCATGCTTCCAGCCTGCGCAAGCCACTGGTACACATCGAAGGATTTATACAGCCAAGCTATGCAATACTGGTCTTCGGGATGGCGGCGCAGCTCCTTTACCTTGTCCGCATTCTTCCAGTCGTACTCAAGCGCCTGTTTATAGGTATCCATGGTTGTCGTAAGCATATTGGCCCGGTAAAGCCGCCGCGCCTGATCCATCGCCTGCGCGATCGCCAGATTCGGGCAATTCAGCGGAACGTGAGGGGTGGTGACGTTGCTTAGGCCGTTGGGGGCCTTATAGACGCCAATGTTTGGAACGCCCGTATAAGGATTGTTGCCCATCTGCACAGTCTGACAATTCGTTCCCGTTTTGTTACAAGCTTCTTGCGAATAAGCACATGGCTCATTGGGCCGGGGCGGATGCCGAACACCCTCCTTATCCTTGTAACCACGGCAGTAACCTCCGCCGGTATTATAAGCGCAAAGCTTTGCTTCCCATGATTGGCAGTGCTTGCCATTTTGTCGGTAAATCTTTAAACCGCACCACACGGAATAGGCTGTGTCACCGCTCATCATCCTGTTTCTTACGTATTCTTTGGTTTGTCCCTCCTTTGCACAATCCGCCAAAGTGCCCTCATTAATCTGCATGGGGCCCCAGTCGTTTGACGTCTTGCCTTTGCTTGGATAAGCGCTACCGCTATTTTCGTTGGCTGAAATATTCACGAGAGCAAGGGCTTCGGGGTTGGATTTATAATCGCCTGCAATTTGCTTAATGGCTTGTTCCATCTCGTAATCAAGACAAAATTGCCGCCAAGGAATGCAGCCTGTCCAGTCGTCGAAATCTTTCGATGACGCAATAGTTTTGCTTGGCGCCAAGAGAATAAGAAAAACGGTCAAAGAAAGCAGGCTAACCATCTTTGCTCTAATTGATGTTTTTAACTTGATTCTCGGCAAAGAAGTTCTCATTCCTTTATCCAAGTCACTGTGTTGGAGCCGGTTTAATGTTTTTCTGGTATATTACTGGAAGATCGGGAATGTTTCTCGGACGGCACCCCCCCTCTTCTGCTTTTCTCGAATTACCGTCTGGAGCCAGCCACAAGTCCTCTTCGCTGTGCCAGCAGACATGAACGCCTCCGTTCTCCATGCTGATATAGATGAGCGCCGAATTAAAACACCCTCTCTTTCGAGAACAGCTCAACAACACCGCTATGCTGTTATCGTCAATTCGTTTGATGAGAGATTCGTCTGGACCGCCCTGCCCCCATCCTGACGCGACTAAATCATAGCGTTCCTTGCCAAGTGTCCGAAGCATTGATGCTTTAACCAAGGGAATTTCCCACAGCGCCTGGCGGGAAGGAGGATCAAGGGAATTAGGCGGCGTGCTGGGAGACGGCATTTTGTCGATCCACGCCTCAAGAAATTTAAAAGACTCCGCCTTTTTTTCCGTCTTCACCGCGTCGCCGGCATGCAGGGCCGGGCCGCACAACATCGCCCCTAAAACAACCATGGTCGCCACTATTTTTCGCACAGGCGGAACTCCCCGACATAACGGTGAAAGCCGGCCGTTACTTTAACGTGCCCAATCCTTCATGGCCATAGGGTTATGCGGCCTTTTCACCGTCACTTTATTATTCGGCATTTGAGCTTAATGAAGGATTAATTAAGCCAATTCTTAATGAGCGCAGCGCGTTTAGAATTGGCTTGTCCCGGCGAAGGCCGGGATCCAGTCATTATAAGAGCTTAATAAGAGCTTTAGAGTGGGCTTGTCCTGGCGACCTGTCCTCCGAAGCTGTCCCGCAGCGCAGGAGGAAGGCCGGGATCCATGTTTTGTTTGAACTTAGAAAACGCCGTATCCCGGCGAAGGCCGGGATCTATTTGACTATTTCGCTTTATAAAAAAGTAACCTTAATAACGGCTTAGGAATTCGTCCTTGCCGTTTTTCGCTCCAACAACGCAAAGGCAAAAGCCGTCAAGGCGAAAGCCGCCAGAAGCGAATCCGTCCAGAAGTCATAAGCCACCATCGCCAACGCAAAAGCCATCGTCCAGGCCGCCAAGGCAAAAGGCACGCGTTTTTTTTGAACACGCCCGGCCAGACGCAACATAAAGAGAGCAAAAAACACGCCCAGAGCCAACCCCGGCAGTCCCAACTCGACCCATAACTGCGTGAACGCGTTATGGGGGTGGCTTACCGGCCCGGTCGTGACGACATAAGAAGCGCTGTGAGGGCTAAGGGGCTGTAACTCATGGCTGCTGCCCAACCCCCACCCCAGCCATGGACGCTCCAGAATGCGGTAAGACATGAAATCCCAGATTTCCATCCGCGCCTTCCATGACGACGGCAAGCGGGCTATGCCTTCGAGATAATTATCAAACATGGCTTGCGCCACAAACGGCCACGCCGTAGCCAGCACCGCCAACAGCCCCAGCCCCCAACGCGCAACCGTCGGCGCCAGCAAGGCGGCGGCAAAAACAACGGCCGCCATAACGAACCCCAACTGTGTCGCGCGTGACAGCGTCAAGGTAAGCGGCAAAAGCATGACAAGAAAAAACGGCGCAACGGTCCACCGCCGTTTTGGCTCCGCCCACAACGACGCCATGAACGGCCAGCTTAAAAGAACCGCATAAGAGAAACCTCGGTTGTATTTCGTGACGGCCTTTTCGTCGAAAACGCCCGAGCCGTTCATCCATTTCAACAGCGGCGTGCCGCTGAACAGCTCGGCCCCAAGCGCGAACATTCCCAACGCCGCCGCAATGGCCGCGTACTTAAACACGTCCGCCTGTGCCGCGCGCGCCTGAACGGCCGGGCAGCTTAGCAATAACAGCGGCAACAGAATGGTCGCAAGCCGCAACGTCTCTTTCCAGGCAAGCCACTTATCCATGGCCTGAAGGTCGAGCGCGGCGCACACGAGCAGAAAGAAAAAACAAAATCCCGCCAACACGCCATGCGGCTTCGGCGCGCGTCCGTCCGCCATCCATACCGCGCCAAACAGAAGCAGGCCGCCGCCGATGCCAAGACTTGCGTACGAACCGCCAAGAAAAACGCCAAGCGTTCCGGTCAACGCAAAAATCAGCAGGCCCAGCCACGGAACGGCGCGCGCCGCGCGTTCGCGTTGTGAAAGCAGGAACGAAAAAAAACGGTTCATGTCCTTCAACCTTTCCGCCGGGCAAGCGGATGATGTTCCGCCACCGTGCGCGTAAGACGGTCGGTCGCAACATGCGTGTAAATTTGCGTTGTGGCAATGTCGGCGTGGCCGAGCATGGCCTGCACGCTGCGCAAATCCGCGCCGTGCTCGATCAGATGCGTCGCAAAGGCGTGGCGCAGCACGTGCGGGCTGAGTCTTTCGGGCGCAATTCCCGCGCCAATGCCGACCTCCTTGAGCAGCTGAAAGAAACGCTGCCGCGTGATGGGCCGCGCGCCGCCTTTCATCGGCGAAGGAAACAGAAAAGGCGAAACGCCTTTCTCGCCAAGCATCGTCTTGCGGTGCGGCAGCCACGCGCGCAGCGCCGCCACGGCCGGATCGCCGAGCGGCACCATGCGCTCCTTGCCGCCCTTGCCCTTCACCTGAACGAGTCCGCGATCGAACAGCACGGAGCCCAACGGCAACCCGACAAGCTCGCTGACGCGCAATCCTGTCGCATACAGCAGTTCCAGCATAGCCTTGAGGCGCGCGCCTTCGAGACCTTTCATCCGGGCCACAACCTTAAGAAGCTCGTTCACTTCCTCTTCGCTCAAATACTTTGGCAGCGAACGCCCAAGCCTGGGCGCGTCGATGTTGCGCAAAGGATCTTCCTCGCGCATTTTTTCCGAACAGAGAAAACGATAGAATTGCTTCAGCGCCGACAAACGCCTTGCCTGCGTGCGCGCCGCGAACGCGCGAAGCGATTTGATATACGCCCGCAGATCGTCCTCGCCGGCGCGCGCCATGTCGACCTTGCGTTTGGCCAGAAACTGCGCCGCATCCAGCAAATCGCGCGCATAGGCCGCGCGCGTGTTGACCGATGCGTTCCGCTCGGCAAGCATCATGTCGAGAAACGCGGCAACGAAAGGCTGGCTGTCAAGAACGGTCGGCATTCTTCTGTCTTCTCAAAGCCTTATGCATCCATGAATGCGGCGAAAAGCTTATCCCACAATGCGTTCGGGTTGCAAAGCCCGCGTTCCCGGTCAATGATAAGGCATGACATCCGGTTCCGGCAAAAAAGATGACGGGAAAAAAAGACGGGGGCTTATGCGCTACGTGCGCCCGCGCGACACGCGCCGCGCCGTCGCGTCCAGCCGCGCCTACAGCCGCCGCGTCGTCGCGCTTCGCTGGGCCCTGCCGCTGATTGTTTTCATGGCGATGGCGGGACTGGTGGCGTGGCCCATGATGAACGCGAAGAAACTCACGACGGCGGTGGCCGCCGCCGCGCCCAATCTTGTCGTTGAAAACCTGAAGCTTTCCGGCCTCGACGCAAGCGACCAACCCTATTCCCTGACGGCCGCGCGCGCCGTGCAGGAAGGCAACTCGCGGAATCTTATCGGCCTTGAGCGGCCTCAGGGAAAAATAACGTTGACCTCGGGCGACGGGGTTTTCGGGACGGCGCTTTACGGCCGCTACGATCAGCAGGCCAAGCTGCTCTGGCTGAACGGCGACGTTCAGATTTTTCACGATCAAGGCTATCGTTTCACCACGAGCGCCGCCCAGGTCGATATGGGCCAAAACACAGCCTGGGGCGAGCAACCGGTCCTTATTCAGGGGGATTTCGGCGAAATAAGGGGCCAGGGGTTCCACGTCCGGGAAAAAGGCAAGTTGTTGATAATAAAAGGGAAAACGTCTGCCCGGTTCAATTTGCGCGCTTTATCCGGCTCTGATAAACCTCCTGCTAATAAAGTTGAGTCAAAGTAGGCGGGGCCTGAGAGGGGCTACAGCGGGCTTGTTCCGATTTTTCTTTCACACAATCATGGCAACGCGCATGCGTTTACTGGCTATCCTCATCTGTTTCGGCTTGGCAATAAACTGGAACGCCCAGGCCGCGCCTGCGCCGGACAAAAACGCAATGGCGTCTCCGCTGGCGGCGTCTGACGAGCCCGTCGAAGTCACGGCGGACGAAAGCCTCGAATGGCACCAGAACGAACGTCTTTACATCGCGCGCGGCAAGGCGCGCGCCACGCGCGGCACGACCGTCGTCGAGGCCGACGTTCTCACCGCCCACGAACGCGAAACGGCAACGTCGGACGAGCCCGGGCTCACGGCGGATCGCGCCGCCGGTAACAACATCGACCGGCTGACGGCCGAAGGCAATGTCCTTATCCGCAACAACGAGCAGGAAATTCACGGCGATTACGCGGTCTACGACCTCGACCGCCATTTTGCCAAAATCACGGGCAAGAACCTTAAGTATGTCACCTCCCGCGACGTCGTGACGGCGAAAGAGTCCATGGAATACTACGACGACAAAAACATGGCCGTCGCGCGCGGCAAGGCCGTCGCGCTGCATGACGAACGTCATGTCGAGGCCGATATTCTCACCGCCCGTTTCGTCCAAAAACCGAACGGCGAAATGGAAATGTCCGACATGACGGCCGAAGGCCATGTCGCGGTTATCGCGGGCGACGACGTCGTGCGCGGCGACAAGGCGGTCTATGACGTCAAACGCAACGTCGCCGTGATTACCGGCAACGTCCGCATTACGCGCGACGACACGCATCTGTCCGGGGCGCGCGCCGAAGTGGATTTTACGCAAGGACGGAGCCGCCTGCTGAACGACGGCAAAGGCCGGGTCCGCGCGCTGCTGACGCCGAAGGCGTCTGCTGACAAAAACACTAACGCCTTGCCCGCCAAGGAAAATGCGCCCGGGGTTGACAGGCGGAAACCGAAAGACCAGAAAGCCATTCAGAAAGTGCCGCTCCCATGAACCCCACCGGAAAAGTTATCCCCTTCACGCCCGCCGACGCTCCCGAAAGAGCCCGCGCGCCCCGCGCCCTGCCCGGGCATGGCCTTGAAGCGGCGCATCTCGGCAAGCAATACCGTCACCGGCCCGTTTTGCACAACGTCAGCCTGACGCTCCAGCGCGGCGAGGTTGTCGGCCTGCTTGGCCCCAACGGCGCGGGCAAGACGACATGCTTTTATCTTTTGACGGGCCTCGTCACGCCCGACACCGGCACGATCATGCTGGACGGCGTGGACATGACGACGCTGCCGATGTACCGCCGTTCGCGGCTCGGGCTCAGCTACCTGCCGCAGGAAGCGTCGATCTTTCGCGGCCTGAACGTCGAGGACAACATACGCGCCGTGCTTGAGGTCATCGAGCCCGACCGCGACACGCGCGAAGTCATGCTGGACGAGCTGCTGGTGGAGTTCGGGATTGCGCATTTGCGCCGCGCCCCATCGATGGCGTTGTCGGGCGGCGAGCGCCGCCGCGTTGAAATCGCCCGCGCCCTGGCGTCGCAACCGCATTTCCTTCTTCTGGACGAGCCCTTCGCGGGCATCGATCCGATCGCGCTCAGCGATATTCGGGAACTGGTTGTTCATCTGCGCGACCGGGGCCTTGGCGTTCTCATCACCGACCACAACGTCCGCGCGACGCTGGAAATTGTGGATCGCGCCTACATCATCCACGACGGCAAGGTGCTGATGGAAGGCCCGCCGGACGAAATCGTCACCCACGCCGATGTCCGCCGCGTTTATCTGGGCGACGAATTCAAGATGTAATCGCGCCGCTTTGTTTTAAGCCACAAAAAAACGCGGGGCGTACCCCGCGTTTAAATATTTGACGCGGCCCTTTCGGGCCGCTTGTTACCGGCTAGACCGCAAAATCCTGTCAAAAACTCCACGGTTATGCATAATTCTCGAGCAAGCTTGCCTTGATGTCAAGCCCTGTTTTCGACAAGGAGATATTGCCATGCCCGGTTCACTAACGCTTGGAATCGATCTTGGAGCAGAGTCTATCGGTTGGGCGCTGGTGCGCCATGGCCCGGATAAGCCGGAAATCATCGGCGCTAGTGCCGTCATTTTCAACAACGGGCGCGACGAGAAAGGCGAATCTTTAGCCGTCACGCGCCGCATACATCGCGGCATGCGCAGACGGCGCGCCCGTTATCTCTGGCGACGCGACAGGTTGCTACGGGCCTTGGTGCGTTTCGGACTGATGCCGCAGGAAGACGGCGCACGCAAAGCGCTCGAAACTTTGGACCCTTACCGCCTGAGGGCGCAAGCCGCCGAAAGCAAAATTGCCCCTCATGAACTGGGCCGCGCCCTGTTTCATCTCAACCAAAGACGAGGCTTCGCGTCGAACAGGAAAACCGACAAGAAAGACAAGGATAGCGGTGCGTATAAGAAGGGCATCGAGACCTTAAGGGAAACTCTCGGTGACCAAACCTTGGGGCAATATCTCTGGCAGCACCATCAAGACCCGCAAAAGAAAGCCGACATTAGCAGAAAAACAGGCATACGATTCCGCTCCACCCGGAAGGGCTACAAAACGGAATATCCGTTTTATCCGAGCCGGGCCATGTATAAAGCGGAATTCGACAGGATTCACGAAACCCAGAAACAGAATCAAAGCCTTACGGAAGAACAATGGCAAAATTTGCGCGATATTCTGTTCAATCAGCGTCCGCTCAAACCCGTTGAGCCAGGAATCTGTTCTCTTTACTATGGACAGGAAATCGTGAACCCGGAAACCGGCGAAGTAACGCATGCAACAAAAGAGAAGCGCGCGCCGCATGCGCTGCCTTCCGTCCAGATGTTCCGCATCGCGCAGGACATCAACAACCTGAAAATAAGGAATGAAGAACGCCGCTGGCGGAAACTGACGCCGCAAGAAAGGGAAACGCTGTGGGCGCTGATGAATACCAAGGAAAAGATTTCGTTTTCCACCATCCGCAGCAAGCTCGGTTTGCCGGAAGATACGGCTATCAATCTGGAAAATGACCGTCGCGATCATCTGAAAGGCAATAAGCCGGCGTGGGTCCTCGCGAAATATTTCGGCAAGGATTTTTACAAAAAACCGCTGGAACTGCAGGACTCAATTGTTGAGCGGATTCTCGACTGCGAACACGAAGACGAACTTTTCCGCGAAGCCGTTTCAAACTGGGGACTTGGCGAGGACAAAGCGCGGAAGATGGTTTACGAGGACGAAGTCGGCGAAATGAATTTTCCCGCCGGATACGGGCAGTTCAGCGCCAACGCCTGCCATGCCCTTGTGCCGTTGATGAAAAATGAAGGCCTGCGCTATGACGAAGCCACGGCGCGGCTTGGCGTCCATCACAGCGACCGGCGAACAGGCGGAACAAGCGAAAGCTTGCCTTATTACGCCGATATTATCCCTTTGTCGGTCAGCAAGCCAAAATACGGAAACCCGGAGGAAATGCAGAAAGGCAAAATTGCCAACCCGACCGTGCATATCGCCCTGCGTCAGCTTCAGAAGCTCGTGAACGCCTTGATCGCGCGTTACGGAAAGCCGGACCGGATTGTTCTTGAAACGGCGCGCGAACTGAAAATGTCGATGGAAGATAAAATCGCCCTGAACAAAGAGCACAAGGCCAACAAGGAAGCGAACGACCGGATCAAGACCGATCTTGAGTCCATCGGCGAATGGAAGGGCGACAAAGGCCGCCTGCTATTGAAAATGAAATTGTGGGAGGAGCTAGGGAAAGACCCGAACGACCGCCGCTGTCCCTACACGCTGCAGATCATCTCCAGAGCCATGTTGCTGGACGGGCGGGCGGAGATCGAACACATCCTGCCGTGCAGGCGCACGCTGGACGACAGCCGCGCGAACCTGACGGTGGCGCTGGTTTCGGCAAACCGGATGAAAAAGAACAAATCGCCCCATGAGGCTTTCTCCCTCCAAAAGCCTTTCGGCTGGAACGAAAAAGAAGGCGAATACAGCTATGACAAAATCCTCAACCAAGCTAAAAATTTTCCCAAAAACAAGCGCTGGCGTTTCGAGGCCGACGCGATGGAAAGATTTGAAGATACGGAAGACTCTTGGCGCGAGCGTTTCCTGAACGACACGCGCTATGCCACAAAAATTGCAAAACAGTATTTGGAAACGATTTGTCCCCGTGTAGACGCCAGCGCAGGAAAATTGACCTTCAAAGTTCGCGAGGCCTGGGGCTTAAAAAAGAATCGCGACGATCATCGCCAGCACGCCATCGACGCGCTTATGCTCACGCAGATAACCCTTTCGCTCGTGCAACAGACCGCCCGCGCCAACGCCAATGAGGCGCTGGACAATTTTACGATTCCGACGCCCGAAGAAATCGGCTGGCCTACCCTGCGGGAAGACGCCCTTAAGGCCATCCACGCCGCGATCATTTACCACAGGCCGGATCATGGCCTTGGCGGCGAAATGCTCAAAGCCGGGGCGTATGGCCGCCCTATAAAAGGCCATCCGATTGAGAAAAATTACGATCTCGTCTCACGAATGGACTTCCACGAAACCGAATTGAAGCACATTGGCCTTGGCAAGGATGCACGATCGGAAAAAATTCTGGTGAGAGACCGGAACATTCGCCGCGCGCTTCTGGAAAAAGCGATTGTCAATCTTCCGGAAGAAGAAAGCGAAAGGGACAAAACAATTGCCGCTTTATTGGATCTGACGGAAGACAGAAAACAATGGAAGACCGTTAGCGAAGCCGAATTTAAAAAAATTGTGCACGAATACAGCGTTTCCCGGAATATACGAAGGGTCAGAATTCTACAAAAGGCCTCAAACTTCAGAAACATCAAGCACATGCAGAAAAAACAGCCGAATGCCAAAACGGACCTGCGGCATAAGGCTTTAGTGCTTGGAGAGAATCATCATGTCGCATGGTGGCTCAAACCCGATGGCGAAATCGTTCCGCAATTCGTATCGCTTCTGGCCGCCAACGGCAAAAACGTTGAAAAGCCCCATCCAGCCGCCAAAAGGCTTTTGAAGCTCCACAAAAACGACCTAATAAAAGCCGTGCACGGCGGCGAGGAGAAAATTTTGAGAGTTATTGGATTGAACCCATCCCAAGGCCAACCGATAAAATGCATTGAGCATTTTGAGGCAGGCGAATTGAGCAAGAGAATGCTGCCCGGGGGAGATTTAAAACCTGTTCTCTTTAAAACGGAAGATTTGGTCCCGGCGCAGATTCGTAAAATCCACGTTGACCCAACCGGCAAGGTTTACGATCCCGGCCCCTTCTGTTTGCCTGAAAAAGCCACATCCATACGTAAGACAAAAACCGCATGAACCGTATCATCGAAATACAGAATGACGGTTATTATTTATCCGCCGCGCGCGGTTTTATGGTGATTGAAAAGAAGGGTGAAACCAATGCGCGGAAAATTCCGCTCACCGACATCGGCGTTCTGATCCTTTCAGGAGTTGGCTGCGGGCTTTCCACCAATCTTGTCATGCGCCTTGTTGAGGCGGGAGCGGGTATCGTTCTTTGCGGCGCGAATTATCACCCTGCCGCCCTCATTCTCCCTGTTGAAGGACACCATGAACAAACCGGGCGCATCCGGCAACAGATCGGTGCCAGCCTGCCCTTGCGGAAAAGACTTTGGCAGACGATTGTTCAGAGCAAGATTCGCCATCAGGCAGAAATACTGTCCCGGTGGGCGGGACGCGATGAAGGTCTGATGGAACTGGCCCGTCGGGTTGGCTCCGGCGATTCAGACAATAAAGAGGCGCAAGCAGCACGGCGCTATTGGCCGGTCCTGTTCGGCCCCACCTTCCGCCGCAATTCGAAGGCAGGCGGCACAAATGCGCTTCTCAATTATGGATACGCTATTATCCGGGCGCAGATGGCCCGTTCGGTCGCCGCCTGTGGCCTGCATCCCGCCCTTGGCATTCACCACCGGAATGACGCGAACCCTTTTTGCCTTGTCGACGACCTGATGGAGCCGTTCCGGCCACTTGTGGATCATTGCGTCCGCGAGATCGTGGAAGTGAGGAAGGAACCTCCTGCCGAATTGACGCCGGATATAAAACGGGAACTTGCGGACGTGCTGGGTCTTTTGCTCAAAGGCAAGAGAGATATTGCTGTCGCGCCGACCCATATCTTGCGCCTTTGCCAGTCGCTCGTTCAGTCTTTCGCGGCGAAGAAGGAAAGCCTTGTGTTCCCGGCGTCCATCCTGCCGGTAGTTTCCGGCGGAAACGATGCCGATGATTCGTGACTCTCTCTCATGTCGGGGCATAAGTGGTTGTGGATGCAAGTGATGTTCGACCTGCCCGTGACAACGAAAAAGGGGCAGAAGGAAGCGGCTAAATTCAGAACCTTTCTTCTGGATCAGGGTTTTGAGATGGCCCAGTTTTCCGTTTACCAGCGTTTTGTGGGCGCAAAAGAGAGGTTCGAGGTTTATACGAAAAAAGTGCAGGAGAATTTGCCCACGGAAGGCAAGGTTCACATCCTGATGTTTACCGACAAGCAATATGAGAACATCATCACCTTCCGTGGGCATACAAAGAACCCCCGCAAGAAAAATCCGGGCCAATTTGAGCTGTTTTAACCGGAATCGGGACCCTTTTTTACGCTCGAAACGCAAAAACCCCCTGTTTTTCAGGGGGTTCCGCGACACATATTATATCAGACAGGATTTTGCGGTCTAGCCGGAACCATCGTCTTCTATTCGATAACCACCATTGAATTATATCAGACAGGATTTTGCGGTCTAGCCGGAACGCCTATGAGCGGCTTGCTAAAGTTTCTCGGATTATATCAGACAGGATTTTGCGGTCTAGCCGGAACTCACGAGCGTTACGATATTGAAGCGTACGGATTATATCAGACAGGATTTTGCGGTCTAGCCGGAACGTATTTCATGAAGTTGTGGAAGAATGAACTATTATATCAGACAGGATTTTGCGGTCTAGCCGGAACGATAGGCAATGCCGTGCCTATATCCGTTTGATTATATCAGACAGGATTTTGCGGTCTAGCCGGAACCCTCTCCCCTATGGTCTTTGAAGGGTCCGGATTATATCAGACAGGATTTTGCGGTCTAGCCGGAACACTGCCGACTCTCATCGCCGGAAGCCGGAATTATATCAGACAGGATTTTGCGGTCTAGCCGGAACACTACATAGCGATGTTCATGCGCGCGGCCGATTATATCAGACAGGATTTTGCGGTCTAGCCGGAACCGAAAGTCTTCAATCCCGTAATTACGATCAATTATATCAGACAGGATTTTGCGGTCTAGCCGGAACGGAGGAGCATCAGAAAGGATGCGAGCGGAATTATATCAGACAGGATTTTGCGGTCTAGCCGGAACGTGTATGGGCTTAATCCTGTACGGATCGCATTATATCAGACAGGATTTTGCGGTCTAGCCGGAACGATCGGCGGCGGCGATAAAATTAAAAACGATTATATCAGACAGGATTTTGCGGTCTAGCCGGAACTAAACGAATAGCCATTCCGCTTTAAGACATATTATATCAGACAGGATTTTGCGGTCTAGCCGGAACAAAAACCTTGGGAAAACCAAATGCGACGATATTATATCAGACAG
>JAXGVG010000045.1:0-12127 GCA_040773965.1 Alphaproteobacteria bacterium
CGCAAGCGCGTTGCCCACATCTCCACAGGCGCAACAACCGCTACAACCAGAAATGGCTAAAGCGGCATGAGAAAAAGGGGTAAATCCATGGACCTTAATTTACCCCGCTTGCTGGTCTAAACGACGGGGTGCAGCTCAAAGCAAGGAAGACGGGAAAGAAAGCGCCGGATCGTTATCCGCGACAATCGCAGTCTTGATGGCCGCGAAATCGTATCTGGCCCTAATTCTCTTACGGCGGGATCTCAGCGTCGCCGTTCTTTTCGGCGAGGACGGTTTGCGCCCTTTCCGGCAACGATCAAGGTGTTGCTTGTAAAGGTTCCAACGTTCCCGCCACTCCTCGCGCAGAGCGACGGCTTTGGCAGGATCGGTTTCTTGCCGCGCCTGATAGTGCAGCGACAAAAGCTCGAATTTACATACCTGCCGGAAAGCTTCGACGATCCCCATTTTAGAAAAGTCTTCGATTAACTTGACGGGTAAGCCGTTGACGCTATCGAGCTTCGTTTCCTTGATGATTTGCGGAAGCTCATGGCGGCGGAAAACGCGCGAGGGATCAGCTCCGCAAACCGCGGTTTTGGCCTTTCCGAAGGCCCTGCGAATAAGCTCTTCCGAAACGGTCGCCCAGACTCGATAAATAGCAAGCTTAATTTGTTCGGGATCAGCTCCGCAGGCACCATGAAAATAAGCGATAAGCTTCTGTTCAAAGAGCCATTTTCCGATAGGCGTATCGTCTAGAATGTTTGTTCTTAGGTGCCTGGCTTGCTCCCTCCCTCTTTCCATATTTATTTTAACGTCACTGACGGAACGTCCCAGAAGGCGTGATAAAGCTTTATGAAACGCCCAGACGGGACCTGAATAAAGAACAAGAAATCCGTTGAAGCCGCCTAAAACGGCATCGCCCTCAAGAGCGATTTGCTTCTTGAGCCACAGACAGAATTCGTCCGCATCCATATTTGGCGGGGGCGTCATCATGACGGCGGTTCCGATGACGCTCAGCGCGGGGTGTGATTTTTAAACCTGACTCTGTATCCCGGCTTTGAAATAAGCTCCTCGCCAGCTTTCGCGCGCAACGTCTTCATGACGATTTCGGAAGTTATCGGCTTTAGCCAATTATTTTTTTCCATTACGCGAATGTCACGGGTAAACCTTCCGTCTTCCATCAAGCGGTTTTCTACCTTCCGCGCGTCGTCCATTGTGACGTTGCTGCTGGTAAGCTTGATGCCTCTGTGTTTGTTGTCAAAACGCACGAGATATTCTTGCTCCTTGCCGTCTTCAAGGACGACAATGATCAGGCCCCGCCAATCCGTGGGGTCTGCATAATAGGCATAATCATCAGTGCGTGCGGGCAACAAGCCGGACACTTTTTTTAAACCTTTCAAGCAAGCCACCAGAAACACGATTTTCTGGAGCGGCAATTTCTTCTTTAAAAACATAGCGTCCTCCCATACCTTTTCAAATAGTTTCACGAAAATTAACCATAAGTATTCATTGCGAATTCAATATCCGGCAATTTACCATTTTGACCCATGCGCCAAAAAGCGCGATATTTACTTTCGTTAAAAAACGAAATAATGTTGCATTATCATATGGTTACGAAAGAATTAACGTAGCGGCGCTGGCGAACGCAAAAGAAAATGTTGGGGCGTTAAACGCCGGACTTTTTTAAGGCTTCTTCCACTGGGTCCCTTGGAGGGCGGCTTCCCCTTGACAGGGGCAACACAATCACCGGCAACTGGGCTGCCGATCACCGATTGCCCATGACTGTTTCCCGTAAAGCGCGGCGGCGCGGGTTTCGAAGGCGGCCGCCATCTTGCGAAAGGCCTTGTCGAAGAACAGGTTCATTATGGAACCGAGGAGCGGCGAGCGGAAACCGAAATCCACGAAAAACGTCATGGCGCAGCTTCCTTCGGGCCCGGGCTTGAAGTGCCATTCGTTCGTCAAATGCGAGAGTGGGCCCGCTTGGTAATCGGCGCGAATGATTCTTTGTTCCTCAAGCGTAACGACCGAGGAAAAGGTTTCGCGGAAAGTTTTATAGCCAACGACAAGATCGGCTTCGAGAGTCCCGTTCTTCCTTTTTTTTACGCGCGATTCAAGGCACCACGGCAGGAATTCCGGATAGTGCTCGATGCCGGCGATAAGCGCGAACATCTGTTCCGGCGCATACGGGACGTTTCGTTGCTCAAAATGTCGCGGCATGGAAAAAACGGGCAAATGGTTGCTGACACAAAGCTCAATGCCCGGTATCCTGATCGTGAACCATGCAGCGATCAAGGCCTATGTGGATGAAACGGATCTCTCTGGCTATCGTTACCGGCGTTTTTTTGCTTCTCGGCGCGGCGGCGCCTGTCCGGGCTTCTGCCGAAAGCGCGGCCATTCAGGCTTTTTTGTCCCATCCTCCATCTTTTCTTAACGGGCTTCATCTTCGCCCTGCTGAACTGGACCGCTTTTACGCCATGCGGCAGTACAAGCCCGTTTGGGATATCAGCAGCAAGGCAAAACGGGAAACCCTCAAGACCTTCCTGTCGTCCGTTATGGCGTTCGCGCGGTACAACGGGCTTGCGCTCAGGGATTATCCGTCGGAAGAAATCGAAAGGATGATCGAGAGCGGCCAGGAAGAAGATAACGTCAGGCTCGAAGTCCAGATGACCGACTGGATTTTGGACGTGGCCCGCGACCTTCGGGGCGGGCGGGTCAATCTCAAGCATCTTTATCCCGGATGGACGTTCGAGCCGGAGGAGCGCGATCTTGTGGCCGAGTTGGCCCAAGCGGCCGCGTCGAACCACATCGGCGAATGGCTTAACTCTCTTCCCCCGTCGACCCCGGCTTATGCCGCGCTGGCGCGCGAGCTGAAAACCTATCGCGAGTTCGAAAATGCCGGGCTTTGGCCGCGCGTTTCTTCCGGCCCTACGCTGAAACCGGGCATGCGCGATTCCCGCGTTCTTGAGGTTCGCAAGCGTCTGGCCGCCGAGGGTTATTCTTTACGGACGGATATAACGCAAGACGAAGCGGAAGTATATGACGACGCCCTGAAGGAAGTCGTCGAGAATTATCAGCGTCGCAACGGGCTTGAAGCCGACGGCAACATCGGCGAGAAAACACTTAAGGCGATGAACGTTTCGCTGCGCGACCGCATAAACCAGATTGCCGCCAACATGGAACGCTGGCGGTATATGCCATCGGCCTTCCCTTCCCGTTACGCGATGGTGAATATCGCGGACGCGCGGCTCGTTATCATGGACGGGGACCGGAGCCTTTACAACGGGCCGGTCGTCGTCGGAAGGCCGGACCGCAAAACACCTTTCATTCATAGCCTGATCCGGAGCATCATCTTCAATCCTTCCTGGCACGTGCCCGCGAAGATCGCGCGCAAGGACATTTTGCCGAAATTGCGCAAGGATCCGCACTATCTGGAAAAGCTCGGCTTCGTGATCAGCAGCGGCGACGATGACGATCCACATGGCGAGACGATCGATTGGCACAAGATCAAGGAAAGCGAATTCAACTTTCGTCTTCGCCAATCGCCCGGAGACATGAACAGCCTTGGCCGCCTGAAGTTCGATTTCGACAACAACTTTGCCGTCTATATGCACGGGACGCCGCATCAGGAGCTTTTCGACAAGGCCGAGCGCAACCGGAGTTCGGGTTGCGTGCGTCTGCGCGATCCGGATGAAGTGGCATCTATCGTTCTTGCGCCGAACGAGGGCGACTGGAATCTTGAGCGGGTGCGCGAGGAAGTCGACAAGCGCAAGACCCGCTGGCTTTCGGTTGAACGGCCCTTGCCTCTATATTTCGTTTACTGGAGCGTTTTCCCAAGCGACGATGACGGTCCCCCCAATTTCAGGATGGACGTTTACAACTATGACCGCTTCCTGAACGAGAATTTGCGCTTCAAATCGAAGGGCGACACGGAGGCTTCCTTGCCGGAGCCCTTTGAAACCGTTCAAATTCAAATCCCTGAAAGGACGGATTAACCAAGAAATATTATTGCTTTCATGCCTTTTGAGGCGGTAGCCTACAAGAGGGCGTCCGGCGGGCGGATAGGGATATTTTATGTCTTTGATAAAAAGAATATTTAAAGCAGCCACAACCATCACATCAAAAGGCGGTAATGCGCATTATGGTTCGCGTCGAAGGGTATCGTCCGGAATGTCGAAGATTTTGACCGTGTATGCGGCGATGCTTTTGCTTCCCGGTTGCCTGGAGGAAGGAAAAACAGGGCAAAAACAGCAAAACAATCCTTGCGCGATTACGTCTGTCGCGGAACGGCAGCCAATTTATTCTCTCGATGACGGAGAAAAGGGAAATGGTTTCGCCGCATTCCTCGGTTTGTTGACGCTTGGCGGGGTGGCAGGAAACATTCTGATCCGCCGAAGGAGACGCGCAGAAAATAATTTGTGATTCATTTTGTAACGCACTGAAAGGCAACAAAATATTTGATGGGTATTTTTCTTTCGCACTAGGGGCTTGCCACTTTCAATGAAAGGGAATACCCCATTCCGACCGCGTGTTAGCCAATTGGTAAGTATTTAGGACAGACAATCGGCCACCGCATCGGAGCAACGCCCTTGCAACAACATTGGTTCGTTTGCGTATGACCGGTTTCGTGAATATCGATAGACGGCGTTTCATTCAGTTGGGTTTGACGGCACTGGCGTGTTCGGCGGTGTGTCCCGCCATGGCCGCGATGCCGCGCGCCAAGGGCGTTCGTTCGCTGGCCTTCCACAACCTTCACACAGGCGAGCGTCTGCGCGTCAATTACTGGAAAGACGGCATTTACAGCCGTCCGGCGCTTGAGAAAATCAACAACGTGCTTCGCGATTTTCGTTCCGGCGACGTTTACCCGATCCATCCGCGTTTGATCGATCTTGTCTACGATTTGCAGAACAGGCTCGGAAATTTCAACACGATAGAGATTATTTCCGGCTACCGCTCACCCCACGTCAACGCCATGATGGCCAACGCCTCGAGCGGCGTCGCGCGGCGCAGCTTTCACATGAAAGGCATGGCGATCGATTTGCGCGTTGACGGCACGCCTTTGCGCAAACTTCAGCAAACGGCGCTTGACATGAGGCGCGGCGGCGTCGGCTATTACCCCAAGTCGGGTTTTGTTCATATCGACGTGGGGCCTGTGCGGCGGTGGTAAAGGCCGTCCGAATTCTTTTTCACTGTCATAAATCGATCCAATACCGGCGCGCGACGCCGCCGCTGTAAATTTTATCGGCGATCTTTCTATCCAGAACGCCCCCATTTGCCTCGATAACGTGCCAGGATGGCGCATTCTTGTCATCGCAGGTGAGCAAAACGCGGTTGATGCCGCGTTTCTTCAGTTCTTCGAGCGCCAGTTTGAGAATAACCTTGCCGTAGCCGGTGTTTTGTCTGGAAGGGCGTATGCCATAACCCACATGGCCGCCATGGTGAAAAAGAAAATCGTTCAACTCATAGCGAATGGAGACCATACCGATAAAGGCTTCCTCGTCGATCATCCAGAACAGGTTGTGCGGGACTTTTTTGACCACCTCGCCGGTCGGCAGCTCGATGGGCGTTTCCTGATCGTTCAGCTCGGCCAGATGTTCGCCGATATGCCTTTCGATAACAACAATTTCCTCTTCGGTTTTTGGCGGCGAGACGCCGAGATTGAGCCCTTCGCGCAAAGCGGCAATATAGGACGCGGCGTATTTCAGATCGGGGAGTATCAATTCAGACATGAAAATTTTCCTAGGGCTGAGGCGGTTCCCGTTTCTTTTGTTCGTCTATTACGGCGGACGGCGTTAAATCCGGCGCAGTCAGAATTACTATTTCATTGGGTTTGGAATAATTGAGCAACTCGCGCGATTTCTCTTCAAGCAAGTCGGGATCGAGACTGTTTTTGTTCATCAGCTGCGTGCGGTGCTTGAGTTCCTGACGTTCCTTTTGCAGCTTTTCAAGCGTAGCCTGCGCCGACTTGACCTCGTGTTCCATACGCAGCATGGCGAACCAACCGCGGTCGCCCTGTATGGCGTGATAGAGAAAATACACGAAAATGGAGGCTCCGATTACGGACCAGACGGTGTGCTGTGTGCGTTTGTGAAGGCGGTGCATGGCAATAAATACCCCGCTTCATAGTATCAGAAATAAAGGTTGCGGAATACTTAAACTGAAAAAACTTACCGCGTGATAATGCTCGTGCCCGCAAAACGCCCGATTTTGCCGAGTTGCTCCTCGATGCGGATGAGCTGATTGTATTTAGCCAGCCGGTCCGAGCGCGACAGCGAGCCGGTCTTGATCTGGCCGCAGTTTGTGGCCACGGCGAGGTCGGCTATGGTGTTGTCCTCGGTTTCTCCCGAACGGTGCGACATGACGGCGCGATAGCCCGCCTTGTGCGCCATTTCGACCGTTTCCAGCGTTTCGCTGAGCGTGCCGATCTGGTTGACCTTGATGAGGATGGCGTTGGCAATTTCGCGCTCAATGCCGTCGGCGAGGCGGACCGGATTTGTAACGAAGATGTCGTCGCCAACGATCTGGACGCGTTCGCCAAGCTCTTCGGTCAGCATTTCCCAGCCCTCGAAGTCGTCTTCGGCCATGCCGTCCTCGATCGAAACGATGGGATAGCGTGAGCACAGGTCGCCGTAATAGCGGACCATCTGCTCGGCGGTCAGCGTCTTGTTTTCGCCCGTGAGGTTATAACGTCCGTTGTCGAAAAATTCGTTCGAGGCCGCGTCGAGCGCCAGCATGATGTCTTCGCCCGGTCCGTAACCGGCTTTTTCGCAGGCGCGCATGATCATGCCGAGCGCCTCGTCGGTCGAACGCAAGCCGGGCGCAAAGCCGCCTTCGTCGCCGACGTTCGTGTTGTGCCCTGCTTCCTTCAGTATCTTTTTCAAGGCCTGAAAAACTTCCGAGCCCATACGGATGGCTTCCGTTACGCTTTCCGCGCCTGCGGGCATAATCATGAATTCCTGGATGTCGATGGGATTGTCGGCATGAACCCCGCCGTTGATGATGTTCATTTGGGGCACCGGTAAAAGCGACGCGGCCGTCCCGCCTACATAGCGGTACAACGGCAGGCGGGCCTCGGCGGCGGCGGCTTTGGCGACGGCAAGGCTAACGCCTAAAATGGCGTTCGCGCCCAAGCGCGACTTGTTCGGCGTGCCGTCGAGTTCGATCAGCGTGCCGTCAATGGCGATTTGATCCGAGGCTTCCATGCCTATGATGGCGTCGGCTATTTCGCCGTTCACGGATTCGACGGCGCGCAGGACGCCCTTCCCGCCGAAACGTTTGGAATCGCCGTCGCGCAATTCGAGCGCCTCATAGGTTCCCGTTGAAGCGCCCGAAGGCACGATGGCGCGGCCAAAGGCGCCGCTTTCAAGGGTTATGTCGGCCTCGACGGTCGGGTTGCCACGGCTGTCGAGAACTTCACGGCTGCGGACTTGGGCGATGTTGGACATGATGGCTCGGGGTTTGGGGGTTTGGGCCGGATGAGGAGTAACTATCAGAAGTTGCATGGAACATGAAACTATTTTCTGCTACGCCACTCTTAACGTCTTTATGCTTTACCTCGAGCCTTCAAACCCGAGCACCGAACCGCTATTTTGATGCCGATCCCGGATTCCCTTATTAAACAAGCCATGAGCGTCGCCTGCGCCGAAGCGCGGGGCTGGCTGGGGGCTACGTACCCAAACCCTCCCGTGGGCGCCGTGGCACTAGATGAAAAGGGAGCCATTCTGGCGAAAGCGGCGCACCGGCGGGCGGGCGAGGCGCATGCCGAGGCGGCGCTTATCGAGTTATGCCGGTCAAAAGGGATTTTGGGCGACGTGGCGGCCTTATGCGTGACGCTTGAGCCATGCAACCATCAGGGGCGAACGCCGCCCTGCGTCAAAACGATTATCGAGGCGAGAATACGTCATGTGGTTATTGGCACGCGCGACCCCAACCCGCATGTCTTCGGCGGCGGCCGGAACGCGCTTCGGGAATCCGGCGTCGAAGTCACCTATGGCGTCGAGGAAGATCAGTGCCGCCAGTTGATTTACGCTTTCGCTACGCAGGTTGAAACGGGCAAGCCATGGGTTACGGTCAAGCGGGCTTTCGATGAAAAGGGGAACATGATACCGTCGCCGGGGCAAAAAACGTTCACGTCGCCGGATTCCCTGCGCCTTGCACACCGCCTGCGGAAGCGGGCCGACGCCATTTTGACCGGAAGCGGCACCATTCTGGCCGACAAGCCTTCGTTTACGGTCCGCCATGTGGCCGATTACAAAGACAGGAAGCGGTTGCTGGCTATCTTCGACCGCCGGGAGCGCGTTTCGCCGTACTACCTTGAAGGCGCACGAGAACAGGGTTTAGAGCCTGTTTTTTACACGAATTTACAGGATTCCATGGCGGATTTGGCGTTCCGGGGCGTTTGCGAGGTTCTTGTTGAAGCCGGGCCTCTTCTGGCGCAATCTGTTCTGGACAGCGGATTGTGGAATATGGCCGTTAACATTCACAAGGGCCAACCCGACCGGATCGACGTCCAATTCAACCCGCGAGCCACCTTGCCCTTTGATCCCGACAAATGGCAGTGGGAATATATGTTGCCGAACGAAAGCTAAACGATGCCTAAGATTCAGTTGGTTAAAAGAGAAGAAGTTATTCTTTTGCGTCATATAGCCGAGGCGCATTTGCCGACGCGCTATGGCGATTTTATGCTTCATATATTCCGCGATCCTAACGGTCTTGAGCATATGGCAATTGTCGCGGGCGAGCCGAAAGACGGCTGTCTTGTCCGCATCCATTCGGAATGCGCGACGGGGGATATATTCGGCTCCCTTCGCTGCGATTGCCGCGATCAGCTTGAAACCGCGTTGAAGAAAATTGCCGAAGCCGGTCAAGGCATTCTGATTTATGTGCGCGGGCATGAGGGCCGTGGGATCGGGCTCGGGAACAAGATCAAGGCCTATGCCCTGCAGGAAAATGGCGTGAATACCGTCGATGCCAACCTTCGGTTAGGTTTTCCGGCGGACGGGCGCGATTATGAATCGGCTGTCGAAATTATAAGGCATTTCTGCGTTAACAATGTCCGGCTTCTTACCAATAATCGGGACAAGATGGAGGCGCTTGAGGGGGCGGGGATTTCGGTAGCCTCCCGCGTACCGCTCTGGACGTCCGTCAATACGCATAACGAAAGTTATGTGCGGTGCAAAAAAACCCTTTTAGGCCATCTTTCCGACGAGACAGGCCAGGTTTGAATTTTACCTTTTTTTGGCATGT
Organism: Alphaproteobacteria bacterium; assembly: GCA_040773965.1. Taxonomy (GTDB): domain Bacteria; phylum Pseudomonadota; class Alphaproteobacteria; order UBA9219; family UBA9219; genus JAXGVG01. The sequence goes on from JAXGVG010000045.1 coordinate 9,220, forward strand.
GTTTTTTAAGTTATAATCATTCAAAATATCCCCAAGTCCTTTCCGGAATCAGCTTTTGGGGCACGGTTCTCTTTGCTATACCTGCCCATCGGCCAAAAGAGCCGCTTTTTTACAGGGAGACAAGGAGAAGATCATGTCCGATGCATCTGTTTCGCCGCATCATAAAACGATTTTGAAGTTTCGTAGCGAAAGTGGAGTCAAGACAAACGGAGATACACGAAGGCAAGAGCCGCGTACCGTACTTTCGACTGGTCCAATTTTGACAAGGGATGGCAGTCCGAAAACGCCAACAAAGGAAAATGGTTCTTATTTGAAAGGAAACGGGGACTATTTAAAGACGCTCCGGCATTATCGTCAGGGCGATTAGAATTTTGCTTATATCGGGTGGAGTGGTTTCAGGCAGTGTTAAATCTGCATTAGCGTTGTCGTTGCCAAAAATGGGCAGTAAGGAAACGAATAGAAAGAAATTAGCTAAGCAAAGAAATTATAATTATATTATCATAACAATATCTTTCTTATAATTTCCTTTAGTGCTATACGGCTTAGAGCTTCTTTAGCGCTTCGTATGAGAAAAGGAGGGAAAAAATGTTGGCCATCGATCAACAAAACGCCGGTCCAGAAGGCACGTCAACCCTTCACGATGTCGCATTTATCAGATTGCTGCGCGAGCGGGAAAAAGATCCCCTTTCAAATCCTTCACCCGTACCTGTCGATCAAACCGATCCTCATTATCGGACAGAGAGGCCATCATCGGTTCCTCGAAGAGTCTCTCCTGTGGGAGGGAAAAAAATCGTTTCCCCGAACCGGAGACCGTCCTGGCCCTACCGAGGATTCGGCGACTAGAAGCCTACCATATTTTCTAACGAATTCCTTGTAAAGGCGATGCTCTCTACACCAACCGGCTTTGCTTCACCGCCGCTTCGATAAAGGATCGGAACAAGGGATGCGGGTCGAGAGGCTTGGATTTCAGTTCGGGATGGAACTGAACGCCGATAAACCAGGGATGATCCTTGCGTTCGATCATCTCCGGCAGATGGCCATCAGGCGACATGCCGCAGAAGACAAGGCCAGCTTTTTCCATTTGTTCGCGATAATTTGTGTTTACTTCGTAACGGTGGCGATGGCGCTCGCTGATGCGGGATTTACCGTAGATTTTATGCGCCATGCTGCCTTTTAAAAGATCGCACTCATAAGCGCCGAGGCGCATGGTGCCGCCGAGGTTGTCGCCCTTTTGGCGCTGCTCAAGCTGATCGCCTTTCATCCATTCGGTCATAAGGCCGATGACGGCATGCGAACTGGGGCCGAACTCGCTGGAAGTCGCGAGCGGTATGCCGCCCAGATGGCGCACGGCCTCGATCACGGCCAGCTGCATGCCGAAGCAGATGCCAAAGAAGGGAATTTTCCTTTCACGAGCGAACTGCGCGGCGCGTATTTTCCCCTCGGTTCCTCGTTCGCCGAAACCGCCGGGCACCAGAATGCCATGCACGCCTTCGAGGTGCCGGATGGCGTCTTCCCTCTCGAAGATTTCGGAATCGAGCCATTTGATCTTTACGCGCATGTTGTTGGCGATGCCGCCATGCATAAGGGCTTCATTCAACGATTTATAGCTATCGAGCAAACTTGTGTATTTGCCGACGATAGCGATCGTTACCTCGCCTTCCGGCTCGCGGACGCGCTTCACAATTTCGTGCCAGCGTTTGATGTCCGGGCTTTTGCCTTTATACAGGTTGAAATAGCGCAGCACCTGTTCGTCGAAGCCCTGGTCGTGATAGTTGCCGGGAACGACGTAGATCGTGTCGACGTCGAGCGCGGCGATGACGCGCTCGGGCCGGATGTTGCAGAAAAGAGCGATCTTGCGGCGTTCGTTGTCCGGAATGGGCCTGTCGGTGCGGCATAAAAGTATGTCCGGCTGTATGCCCACGCTCAGCAATTCCTTAACCGAGTGCTGGGTCGGCTTTGTCTTCAATTCGCCGGCTGTTTTTATATAGGGCAACAAGGTTAGATGAATGAACATGCTGCGCTCGCCGCCCAGCTCGTTGCCGAGCTGGCGAATGGCTTCGAGGAACGGAAGGCTTTCGATGTCGCCGACGGTTCCGCCTATTTCGCAAAGGCAAAAATCCTCGTCCGTGAGGTCGGCGAGGATGAATTCCTTGATGGCGTCCGTGATGTGCGGAATGACCTGTACCGTCGCGCCGAGGTAGTCGCCTCGCCGCTCCCTGGCGATGACGGTCGAATAGATGCGGCCGGTCGTGACGTTGTCGCTTTGGCGCGTGGCGACACCCGTAAAACGCTCGTAATGGCCCAGATCGAGGTCCGTTTCCGCGCCGTCGTCGGTCACGTAGACTTCGCCGTGCTGGGTCGGGCTCATTGTGCCAGGATCGACGTTCAGGTAGGGATCGAGCTTGCGCAGGCGAACCTTGTAGCCGCTGGCTTGCAGGAGCGATCCCAGCGCCGCCGAGGCCAGTCCCTTGCCGAGGGATGAGACGACGCCGCCGGTTATGAAGATGAAACGGGTTTTACCGGGTATCTGCGATTTGATTTCGTTTTTTGTTTTTCGATCGTTCATGTCTGTTTCAACGGCGTTGTTTAGGGATGGCGGTTTGCGAACATCTCTTTATGCAAACGCGTTACTTCGACACAGGCACCTGAGGCGCGGCCGGTGCGGGCGGCGCTTCGGGAGCTTTGGGCGCTTCGGCGGGCTGGGCCGGCGCGATGGGCGCGATTTGTTCGGCGATGCTTGCGCCTTTGTGCTGGCGGCTCGCCACAATTCCGAGGATCAGGCTCGTGCATATAAAGCATGTGGCCAGAATGGCCGTCGTTCGCGTCAGCAGGTTCGCCGATCCGCGCGCCGTGAAAAGGCCGCCCATCGTGCTGCCGCCGCCCATAAGGCCGCCTCCATCCGCAGCCG
>JAXGVG010000046.1:0-12011 GCA_040773965.1 Alphaproteobacteria bacterium
AATTGAAAATGTTCCGGAATGACACCTGTTTTTTTACAGATTCCCGCTGGAGCCTGTCCCCGCGCAGGCGGGAAAGGGAATGACAGAAAAGATTAAGCTGCCGCGCGGAGTTTGGCGCGGGCGATGGCGAGGCGCGCTTCGAGCGCTTCGCGGGGAGTCGTTTCGCCCGCGTTGTCCAGTTCGTCCGTGATCGATTTGATTTCTTCCTGCACGGCCACGCGGTCGATTTTGCTTACCGGCAAGGCTTCGTCGGCGAGCAAGGTGCAGCGGGCGCCCGTCACTTCGGCAAAACCGCCGGAAACGAAAACGCGTTCGGAGAGCGTGGTTTCGTCCTGTTCGTAAACATCGACGACGCCGGGCAGCAGCGTGGTGATCATCGGCGCGTGGTTGGCGAGCACGCCGTAGCGGCCCTGACCGCCCGGCACCGTGACCATCGCCACGGCCTTGTTGAGGATCAACTTTTCCGGCGAGGCTAGTTCGAGCTTGAAGCGATGGGGCATATTTTTCTCATAATTCAGGGGTTACACCCAATGAAATACCAAACTGGATTCCGGATCAATTTTCTAAAAAAAGAAAATTGTCCGGAATGACACCTCTCTTTTTCTACGCTGCCTTGGCGAGTTTTTCGCCCTTGGCGACGGCTTCCTCGATCGTGCCGACCATGTAGAAGGCCGCTTCCGGCAGATGATCGTAGTCGCCGTTCACGATGGCCTTGAAGCCGCGGATCGTGTCTTCGAGCTTCACGAACACGCCCGGGCTGCCGGTGAACACTTCGGCCACGAAGAACGGCTGCGACAGGAAACGCTGAATTTTGCGCGCGCGTGAGACGGTGAGCTTGTCGTCTTCGGACAATTCATCCATGCCCAGGATCGCGATGATGTCTTGCAGCGACTTGTAGGTTTGCAGGACCTTCTGAACCTGACGCGCCGTGTTGTAGTGCTCTTCGCCCACGATGCGAGGATCGAGTATGCGGCTGGTGGAGTCAAGCGGGTCCACGGCGGGGTAAATGCCAAGCTCGGCGATCTGGCGCGAAAGCACGGTCGTGGCGTCCAGGTGCGCGAACGACGTCGCCGGCGCCGGATCGGTCAAGTCGTCCGCCGGAACGTAAATGGCCTGCACCGAGGTGATGGAGCCTTTCTTCGTCGTCGTGATGCGTTCCTGCAGCGCGCCCATGTCCGTGGCCAGCGTCGGCTGGTAGCCCACCGCCGACGGAATGCGGCCCAGAAGCGCGGACACTTCGGAGCCCGCCTGCGTGAAACGGAAGATGTTGTCGATGAAGAACAGCACGTCCTGCCCTTCTTCGTCGCGGAAGTATTCGGCGACGGTCAAGCCCGTCAGGCCGACGCGGGCGCGCGCGCCCGGCGGTTCATTCATCTGGCCGAAAATCAGGGCCACTTTCGAACCCGGGCCGTCGGTCTTGATAATCCCCGCGTTGATCATTTCGTGATAAAGATCGTTGCCTTCGCGGGTGCGCTCGCCAACACCCGCGAATACGGAATAACCGCCGTGCGCCTTGGCGACGTTGTTGATGAGTTCCTGAATGAGCACGGTCTTGCCTACGCCCGCGCCGCCGAACAAGCCGATTTTACCGCCACGCGAATACGGCGCGAGGAGATCGACAACCTTGATGCCCGTCACAAGAACCTGCTGTTCCGTCGACTGATCTTCGAAATCGGGCGCTTCGCGGTGGATCGGCATGACTTTTTTGGCTAACACTGGCCCGCGTTCGTCCACGGCTTCGCCCACCACGTTGATGATCCGGCCCAGCGTTTCCGGTCCTACGGGAACCTGAATGGGATGGCCTGTGTCCGTTACCTTTTGGCCGCGCACGAGGCCGTCCGTGGAATCCATCGCCACCGTGCGCACGATGTTTTCGCCCAAATGCTGGGCGACTTCGAGCACGAGGCGGCGGCCGTCGTTTTTCGTTTCCAGCGCGTTCAGGATCTGCGGCAATCCGGCGTCGAACTCGACGTCGACGACAGCGCCCATAACCTGCGTGACGTGGCCTTGATTGGGGGTGGTTTGCATCGTGGTTCCTCTGTTTGGTAGTCTGTTCGTGTTCGTTAGCCGAGTTCAATGGTTGTGAAATTGACGCTTTTTCTTTCTAAAGCGTTCATGAATATTTGTTCCGTGCAGCGTATCATGTTGGCGTTCTCTCTTTGCGCCATGGCAGCGCCTTGTCCAACAAAGATCTTCAGGGCATCAGAATTATAAGGGGATCCGTGATCTTGATTGCACGAAGCCAAATTCCTAAGGAGTCTGCTGTAATCTGAAGAAGAATCTTCAAAGTCTATTTTTAAAGGTTTTATTTTCATCTTGAATGCGTCATTCATCTTACAAAGCCTCCGCTCCTGATATGATTTCAATGAGTTCTTTCGTAATATACGCCTGACGGCTGCGGTTGTAGTTCAGAGTCAGGCGGTCGATCATGTCGCCCGCGTTGCGCGTGGCGTTGTCCATCGCCGTCATGCGCGCGCCCTGCTCGCCCGCGCCGCTTTCCAGCAACGCCCCGTAAATCTGAACGGCGAGGTTGCGCGGCAAAAGCCTTCCGAGGATGACATCCTGCGCGGGTTCGAAAAGCTCATAAATAGCGTGCATCGCGCCCGGCACTTCCGCCTTCAAATTGGAAGGATCCGCCTTTGCCACCTCGACGGGGACGATTTGTCTTGTCGTGACGATTTGGGAAATGGCCGACTTGAAACGGTTGTAGACGATGTGCGCCACGTCGAACTCGCCTGCGTCCAGCATTCCGGCAACCTTGTTCGCGATCATGGTGGCGGCCGTGTAGCCGTCGATGAGTTTGCCGATGTGTTCAACCGAATGAACGATTTTTTTGGCGTGATCGCGGCGCAGTAGGTCGCGTCCCTTGCGTCCGGCGCACATGACGACGACTTTTTTGCCGTCGTTTTCAAAATCGCGTATCCGGCGGCGGGCCTCGCGGACGACTGAGGCGTTGAACGCGCCGCACAGGCCGCGGTCCGACGTCACGACGATAAGCAGAACCGTATCGTTCTTGCCGGTGCCCGCGATAAGCGGCGATGCCATGTCGGAAAGGTCCGCGTTGCTTGCCAGCGTGGCCAGCATGCGGCCCATGCGTTCGCCGTATGGACGGGCGGATTCCGCTTTCTCCTGAGCGCGGCGCAGCTTGCTGGCCGCCACCATCTTCATGGCCGACGTGATTTTGCGCGTCGATTTAACGCTGATAATCCGGTTTTTAAGGTCCTTGAGACTGGGCATGGCTCTCAACGGTTAAGCGTTCTGAAAGTGTGGGGTTTTTTGGCGGATTATGGCCCTTGGGTCAAGGAGAAAAAGGGGCTGTGGAGCCATTTGCGAGGGCTTTTCGAAGAGCCCGCTTTATTTGCCGTTTTTGGCCGTTTTATGCGCGGCAGGGCATGGAGGCTCATACGTACTGGCTGAGGCGCGCATGACCTCCCCCTGAACGGTAGCCGGGGATGCGCCATAGAACGAAATAACCCTGTCCCTCCTTTGGGCGCAGAAGACCGGGGCGGAGACGTTCGCGATCTCTTGCCCGTATTCGTTTGCCAGCGTGGTGCGCAGCTTGTCGAGGCGGTCGACGCCCTTTCCGCCGTAGGTCTTTTTGAAATAACCGGTCATCGTTTGTTCGGCATCGCGCAGAGCGTTAATATTGTTGCGCGTGAAACCCGTATAGGCAGCTACCAAATCCTGGCCGGTCGAGCTCATTTTACAAGTGACCGTAATGACCATGAGTTCGGAATGGAGGCGGAGGAGCTGTTCGGCCTCGATCTCGACGGGGGAATAGCAGCGGGAGTCTTTGCTTTTGGCGGCATGGACGGGGTTTGCCAGCGTCAGAAGGGCCAGAGTCAGTATCAGCGCGCCTTTTCTCATATGGCCTCTCTTTGGTTTATGCCTTGTTAGCACATCCCCTACTCCCACTCAATCGTGCCGGGGGGTTTGCTGGTCACATCGTAGGTGACGCGGTTGATGCCTCGCACTTCGTTGATGATGCGCGTGGCCACGCGTGACAAAAAGGCGTGGTCGAAGGGATAGGAGTCCGCCGTCATGCCGTCAACGGACGTCACGGCCCGGAGCGCCAGCACGTTGTCGTAAGAGCGGCCGTCGCCCATCACGCCCACAGTGCGCACCGGCAGCAGGACCGCGAACGCCTGCCAGATTTTATCGTAAAGTCCAGCTTTGCGGATTTCGTCAAGGTAGATGACGTCGGCCTTGCGCAGGATGGCGAGCTTTTCTTCAGTGATGTCGCTGAGGATACGGATGCCAAGGCCCGGGCCGGGAAACGGATGGCGCCCGACAAAGGATTCCGGCAATCCAAGTTCGCGGCCCAGCGCGCGGACTTCATCCTTGAAGAGTTCGCGCAGCGGCTCGATCAATTTCAAATTCATGCGAGCCGGCAGGCCGCCAACGTTGTGATGCGATTTGATCGTGGCGCTCGGGCCGCCCGCGAAGGATATGCTTTCGATCACGTCCGGGTACAGCGTGCCCTGGGCGAGAAATTCGGCGCCGCCGACTTTTTTCGCTTCATTCTCAAAGACGTCGATGAACAGCTTGCCGATGGTTTTGCGCTTTTGCTCGGGGTCGGCGATGCTTTTGAGCGAACCGAGGAACATGGGGCCTGCCTTCACGGCCACAAGCGGGATGTTATAATGGGAGCGAAAAAGGTTGACGACTTCCTCGCCTTCGGCTTCGCGCATCAGGCCGGTATCGACGAAGATGCAGGTGAGCTGGTCGCTGATAGCTTCGTGGATGAGGACGGCAGCCACCGCGCTATCCACGCCGCCGGAGAGGCCGCAGATCACTTTGCCCTTTCCCACCTGCTGGCGGATTTTGGCGATTTCCGTTTCGCGGAAAGCTTTCATGCTCCATTCGTTGCCGAGGCCGCAAATTTTATGCACGAAGTTGCCGAGCAGTTTCGCGCCGTCGGGCGTGTGCACGACTTCGGGATGGAATTGCGTGGCGTAGATTTTGTGCTTTTCGTCGGCGATGAACGCGAACGGTGCGCCGTCGCTTGTCCCGACTATCTTGAAACCGGCAGGGATTTTCGTAACGCGGTCGCCGTGGCTCATCCATACCTGCTGGCGCGAACCTTTGGGCCAAAAGTCCGCGAAGATGTCGCAGGTTTCCGTGACTTCCAGTTCGGCGCGGCCAAACTCGCGGTGATGACCGCTTTCCACCATACCGCCTTGCTGCATGCAGAGCGTCTGCTGGCCGTAGCAGATGGCGAGTATGGGAACGCCGAGGCTCCAGACGATTTCAGGCGCGCGGGGGCTGCCCGTCTCCGTCGTCGAGGCCGGACCGCCGGAAAGAATGATGCCTTTCGGATCGAAGGCTCGGATTTGCTCGTCCGTGCGGTTGAAGGGATGTATTTCGCAATACACGCCCGCCTCGCGTACGCGCCGCGCAATGAGTTGCGTAACCTGAGAGCCAAAGTCGAGGATGAGGATTTTGTTCATGAATGCAGCGCCTTTTTGTGCGATCCGTCTTGAGTTAACGTCATTCCGTTTTATTTTCCACAAAAAACTCGGCAAATGAATCGTTGGCGTATAACGGTTTTGTGATGAAATTAGTTCACTCTCACAGGGCCCGAACGCACGATAAGGGGGGGCTGCGCAATCATTCCCTGGTAATCTCTTTGAAAAACCCATGTTGCGCAAGGGGGGGGCTGCTTTTACCCACTGATTTTCCTTGGAAAAGGATTTTTTCAGTGAAACAAGGGTTCTTTAAGAAATGTTCAATTTTCTGTTAACGGCTTTGCGTTAAGGTCGGTACTCATAATTAACGAGGGGTTTCGCTCGGCAACGGACGAAATAGAAAAAGAGGCCTCCCGAAAGCCGGAACAGGCTCGCTTTCGCGGGGTCCGTGCCAAACGTGACCCCGGACTTTTGTCGCGTTGGAAAAACAGGGATAAATTATGCTTGAAACTTTTTCCTCATGGACCGGTCCCCTGATTTTGGTCGTGTTCGCCGTGGCCTACGGTTTGGTGTTTGCCGAGGAGAAGATACATCTTCATAAATCGAAACCGGTCGTGGCGGCGGCCGGCATTATCTGGATTCTTGTGGCCCTGGCTTATTGGCACGAAGGCCGTGGCAGCGAAGTTTCGGAAAGGCTGCGCCACGTTCTTCTGGAATATGCCGAATTGTTCCTGTTTCTTTTGTCGGCGATGAGCTTTGTCAACACGATGGTCGAAAGAAACGTGTTCGAGGCGCTTCGCACGCGCTTGATGGCTTTAAGGCTTTCCGTTCGCGGCGTTTATTGGGTTACGGGAGTCACGGCCTTTTTCCTCTCGCCGGTTGCGGACAACCTTACGACGGCGCTGGTAATGGGCACGGTCGTTCTTTCAACCATAGGTCAGCACAAAAAAGCCGCTGCAGGAGCATTGATCAGCGTCGTTATCGCCGCCAACGCGGGCGGTGTGTTTTCGCCGTTCGGCGACGTCACGACGCTTATGATCTGGCAAAAAGGAGTCGTGGAGTTCGCGCGTTTTTTCTGCCTTTTCGTGCCGGCGCTGTTGAATTGGCTCATACCGGCGGCGATTATTTCTCTTACGATTCCCCCAATGAAATCGGACTCTTTCGTCAGCGTTGCCGAGGTGCACAAGGGCGGTTACTTCGTGACGGGCCTGTTTTTTTGCACCATTTGCGTCACCGTTACGCTGGAACATTTTCTTAACCTGCCCCCCTTTCTTGGCATGATGATGGGCCTTGGGGCGCTGAACTTTTATGGTCATTACCTGAACGGCGCGGAAACGCGAATGTTCTCCAAATCTCCCCTTTCCGCGTCTTCGGCGCATGGAAGCGACGAAGTATGGCCGTTGCGCGAGCCTTTCGATATTTTCGGGATCCTGAAGAAAGTCGAGTGGGACACGCTTCTCTTTTTCTACGGGATCATGTTGTGCGTCGGCGGCATCGGCGCCATCGGGTATCTGGACGCCCTGTCGGCCTTTTTGTACGCCGGACTTGGAGACACGCAGGCCAACGTATTGATGGGCATCTTTTCCGCCGTTTTGGGCAACGTGCCCCTGACCCTCGCTGTGTTGGCCATGAATCCTCCTCTGGATATCGGCCAATGGCTCCTTGTGACCCTTGCCGTGGGCGTGGGAGGTTCGCTTTTGGCCACAGGGTCGGCATCCGGGGCCGCCTTAATGGGGATGAGCAAAGGCTGTTATACGTTTATTTCGCACCTCAAATGGGCCTGGGCCATATTGTTGGGTTATGCGGCAAGCATTGCGGTTCATATGACCCTGAACGGCCATCTGTTCGGCCATTGATTTATAGAGCTTTTCAATTCCGGTAGCCTGAATCAGGCGCATCGCGTATAGAGGCGTGCCAGGTCCTGACGGACGGAAATGAAAACATGCGCGCAACGGCAACAAACCTTTCCCGAAAACCCGAACGCATTCCGTCCATAGATTTCTGGCGCGGCGCGTTTTTGTTGATGATTTACGTCAATCATGTTCCCGACAATCCCCTTGCGAAGCTCACCTTGCGGAATTGGGGTTTTGCCGATTCGGCGGAAGCTTTCGTTTTCATCTCCGGCTTCAGCGCCATGCTGGCGTTCGGGCGGTATTTTGAGTTCGGCGGCTTCGGCGCCGGAATGGTTCGCACCTTCAAAAGAGCCTGGCAGCTTTTTTGCGCCCACGTTCTTCTCGTTTTCGCGCTTTCGGCCATCATTGCCGCTGCCGGTGAGTTTACCGACAGCAAGCCGATCATGGAGCAACTTAATTTTTCGCCGTTTTTCGTGGAAACCGACGTGGCCATCGTGAAGCTCATCAAGCTTGGCTATATGCCGAACCTGACGGATATTTTGCCGCTCTACATTGTCCTTGTTTTCCTGTTTCCCGTTTCATGGTTTTTAATCAGGATATCTCCGTTTCTGGCCCTTGGAGCGTCCTTCGCGCTTTGGCTGTGGGTTAACGTAACGGGCCAGTCTTTCGCCAACTATCCCGAAGGCTTCACGTGGTTTTTCAATCCCCTGGCGTGGCAATTTCTTTTCGTCGCCGGGATGGTTGCGTACAAGGAGCGGGAACGACTTCTTCGGCTCGCGGCCATCAGGCTTTTATTTCGCCTATCTCTGTTCATCGTCGCGGTTGGCTTTGCCGCCGCCGCGCCGTGGACCCATTTTGGAGCGTTCTCTTCGTGGAGGATTGTCCCGGTCGAATTGCTTGCGATAGACAACAAGGCCAACCTTTCATGGGTTCGCATCGTTCACTTTTTAGCGCTGGCCGTCGTCACCGCGCGTCTTTTCCGTGGAACGGCCGCTATCTGGCAAAACCGCTATGTCAAGGCCGTGTCCCTTTGCGGCCGCCATTCTCTTGCGGTCTATTGCACGGGATCGGTTCTGTCTCTGGCCGTTCACATCATTCTCCATATCGGAAAGGCGAACGCTTTTGAATCATTTCTGATCGTTGCTTCCGGCGTATTTTTCCTGGTTTTCCTTGCCGGTTTTCTTCAGAAAATGAAGAGCATGTTGAGCGAGGCTGAAACGAGATCGCGTGAAAAAAGACAATTTATTGAAGAAAAACCGATTCAAGACATGCTTAACCCTCATCAAATGAAAGATGCCATCTTGCGGCTCGAGCAATCTCTTTGATGGAGCGGGAACTGCCGCAGTCTTACTTTCCCCGGATTTGCCAAGAGCGTTTGTGCGTTAAGGATAGTTGGTGGTGCGGGCAGCCGGACTTGAACCGGCACACCGTTTCCGGCTTCGGATTTTAAGTCCGATGCGTCTACCTGTTCCGCCATGCCCGCGAACCAGAAATCAGTTATCAGAAGTCAGTTAACAGATAAACATGAAAATGGTTAAAGCCATCCCTAACCCCTTATTTCTTCTGATTTCTAATCACTGATAACGGTCATCTGTCTACCGTCTTGCACTTCAGGCGCGGCTTCACTACATTCCCCCTCTATTCCCCGGTAGCTCAGCAGGTAGAGCAGGTGACTGTTAATCACCGGGTCGGCGGTTCGAGTCCGTCCCGGGGAGCCATTATCGGTGGGCAGACGGCAGAAGACAGGAATCAGATTTTTGATTTTTTGCCGGTCTACCGTCATACTCTGATCCCTGATACCTGATTTCTGCCTTCTGATCATGGCCGACAAGAAGTTTGAAATCCTTGCGCGCGAAGCCCTTTTTCAGGGTTATTTCCGCGTGGACCGCTTCCATATCCGGCACGAGAAATTTCACGGCAGCTGGACCGATCCTTTCACGCGCGAGGTTCTGGGCGGCGGCGTGCGCGGCGTGGCTGTGCTTCTTTTCGATCCGCTTCAGGACAAGGTCGTGCTTATCGAGCAATTCCGCGCGTGCGTCATGGCCATGGACGGCGATCCATGGATGCTGGAGATTGTCGCAGGTCTTGTGGGTTCCGGAGAAGAGCCGGACGTCACGGCGCGCCGGGAGGCTATGGAGGAAGCCGGATGCAACGTGGCCGAGCTTCAGCCCATTCTGGGATATTACCCAAGCCCCGGCTGTCTGTCGCAGCATATGAAGCTATATATCGGCCGTGTGAGCGCGCCCGAAGACGGCAGCGTTTTCGGCGTCAACGCGGAGAGCGAAGACATTCGCGTGCGCGTCATCGACGCGACGCAGGCGATAGGCTATCTGTATACGGGCAAGATCCGCGACGCCGCCAGCATCATCGCGCTTCAATGGTTCGCGCTTCGCCACACCGACTTGCGCAGCCGCTGGCTCGTCAGCGACGCCAGCACGCCGATTATATAAAATTCGGCATAGGCGTTATTCCCGAGACAGCGAAGCGGTTGTCGGGAAGCCATTTTTTTATTATCAAGATGGATGCCCGCCTTCACGGGCATGACGCCTTTTGTGAAGGAGTATATTATGCCTGCCATAAAGCTGTTTGAGGAAGACGCTTACAGGAAGGATGCGACGGCCATTGTGACGCATGCCGGGCCGGAAGGCGTACGGCTTGATCAAACCATCTTCTACGCCATGAGCGGCGGGCAACCGGGCGATACGGGCGTTTTGCGCTGGAACGGCGGTGAAGCGCGGATCGTCGATACGCGCAAGTGGCGTGTCGAGGGTGAACCTGAAGACATCGTTCACGTTTTGGCCGAGGGTTCTTCCCTTCCCTCTGCCGGAGATCGGGTGGAAATGGTTTTGGATTGGGATCGCCGTTACGCGCATATGAAAATTCATACATGCATGCATCTGGTCTGTTCGTTGATCGGCGATGTGGCCGTGACGGGTGGGCAAGTCGGTGCGGACAAAGGGCGTTTGGATTTCAACATGCCTTCCGGCGCGGTCGACAGGCAAACGCTGACCGAGCGGCTAAACCGTTTGATCGCAGAGGATCATCCCGTTTCTTTTCGCTGGATTACGGATGAGGAAATGGCCGCCCAGCCCGAGCTGGTTCGTACCATGAAGGTCAAGCCGCCGTCGGGCGCGGGGCGCGTTCGTCTTGTCGCCATCGGCGACGGGATCGATTTGCAGCCTTGCGGGGGCACGCACCTTAAACGCACAAGCGAAATTGGCCCTGTCGAGGTCGTGAAGATCGAGAACAAGGGTAAGCAGAACCGCCGTGTGATACTTGCGCCGAAGGTTGCGTAAAGATCGTAGTTATCCCCAAAATTCACAGCGTTGGCTGGGTTATTTTGAAGCTATGGCGAAGATGATTCGCCTTCCCGTTTCCGAGTTGCTAAGGTGGCCGCCATGGCCGAATTGAAACAGTATCCCGCCCCTGCCCTGCGTTCCGTTTCGGCGACGGACGTGACGCAGCCGCGCACGCCGCCGCAGAACCTCGAAGCCGAACAGGCGCTTTTGGGCGCAATTCTCGTCAACAACAACGCCTATGAAAAAGTCAGCGACTATCTGCGGCCCGAGCATTTCTACGATCCCGTGCACGAACGGATTTATTCGGCCATAGGCACGCTTATTAATCGGGGACAAATCGCCGACCCCAAGACCTTGCGCGGCGTTTTCGAAAGCGATCCTGCTCTTGCGACGGTGGGCGGGGCGCAATATCTCGGCGACCTTGCAGCCAGCGTTATCACCATCATCAACGCGGCCGATTACGGGCAGCTTATTCACGACCTTCATTTGCGCCGTCAGTTAATCGCGCTGGGCGAGGATGTCGTAAACGACGCTTACCGGCAGGATCTCGAGGATCCGGCGGTCAAGCAGATTGAGACGACGGAACAACGTCTTTTCGAACTTGCCAAAACGGGCGAACTGGACCGCGGCTTTATCAAGCTGGAAAAATCCCTCACCGCTTCGCTGAAGCTTGCCGAGGCAGCCTACAAGCGCGACAGCCACGTGACCGGCATTACGACCGGCTTGCGCGATCTGGACCGTAAGCTCGGCGGACTGCAAAAGTCGGACCTCGTTATTCTGGCGGGACGGCCTTCGATGGGCAAAACCGCGCTGGCGACCAATATCGCTTTTAACGCGGCGCGCGCCCAACACGATACGAGCGGCCGGGAAGGTTCGGCCGTGGCGTTCTTCTCCCTTGAAATGTCGAGCGAGCAATTGGCCACGCGCCTGCTTGGCGAACATGCGAACGTCCCATCCGATAAAATACGGCGCGGCGAAATCAAGCAGGACGATTTTTCAAAGTTTCTCGAAGCGACGAAAATCTTGTCGCGCGCGCCGCTTTATATCGACGATACGCCGGGTTTGACCGTCGCGGCGTTGCGGACGCGGGCGCGGCGGCTTAAGCGGCTGGTTCCGCAGTTGGGGCTAATCGTCATCGACTATTTGCAGCTTCTCCACGGCTCGTCGCGACGCGACGACAACCGCGTGCAGGAGGTTTCGGAAATTACGAGGGGGCTTAAGGGATTGGCCAAGGAGCTTGAAGTGCCTGTTCTGGCGCTTTCCCAGCTTTCGCGCGCCGTGGAAAGCCGTGAGGACAAGCGGCCCCAACTGGCCGACTTGCGCGAGTCGGGCTCCATCGAACAGGACGCCGACGTGGTTATGTTCATCTACCGCGAGGAATATTATCATGCGCGCAGTGAGCCTACGCGCCGACAGGACGAAGGCGACGAGAAATATAACCAGCGTCACGA
>JAXGVG010000047.1:0-11856 GCA_040773965.1 Alphaproteobacteria bacterium
ACGGCGCGTCCGTCAAGAAACGCGAAGATACGCACCGCATGGCGGAAGCCAACAAGGCGTTTTCGCATTATCGCTGGTAAGGAATAGGGAAACGGTAGAACAATGGCTCGCTCAACACCCATCGAACGTTATCGCAACATCGGCATCATGGCCCACATCGACGCGGGCAAGACGACGACGACCGAGCGCAACCTGCATTACACCGGCAAGTCCTACAAAATCGGCGAAGTGCACGAAGGCACGGCGCAAATGGACTGGATGGAACAGGAGCAGGAGCGCGGCATCACGATCACGTCCGCCGCGACGACGACGTTCTGGCGCGATCATCGCGTCAACATCATCGACACGCCCGGCCACGTGGACTTCACGATCGAGGTAGAACGCTCATTGCGTGTTCTGGATGGCGCGGTCACGGTGCTCGACGCCGTCGCAGGCGTCGAGCCGCAGACGGAAACCGTCTGGCGTCAGGGCGACAAGTACCGCGTGCCGCGCATGGTGTTCGTCAACAAGATGGACCGCACCGGCGCCAATTTCTATCGCTGCTTGGACATGCTGAAGGATCGCCTGGGCGCCAACACGCTGGTGCTGAATTTGCCCATCGGCTCCGAGAGCGAATTTAAAGGCATTGTCGATCTACGCCGTATGAAAGCCGTCGTCTGGGAAGACGAGGCGCTGGGCGCGAAATTTCATGACGAAGAAATTCCGGCCGACCTGAAGGACAAGGCCGAAGAATACCGCAAGCATCTCATCGAAACCGCCGTCGAAATGGACGACGCCGCGATGGAAGCTTATCTTGATGGTAAGGAACCTTCGCTCGAAGTTCTCGACAAGTGCATCCGCAAGGGCACGATCGCGCAAAAGTTCGTCCCGGTCCTGTGCGGCTCGGCCTTCAAGAACAAGGGCGTACAGCCCATGCTGGACGCCGTGGTGGATTATCTGCCGTCGCCGCTCGACATCGGTAACGTGCACGGATTCGACGCCGAGACGAAGGAGCCGATGGAGCGCGCGCCGTCCGACGACGAACCCATGGCCGCGCTGGCGTTCAAGATCATGACCGATCCGTTCGTCGGCTCGCTGACGTTCACGCGAATTTATTCGGGCAAGCTCCGGGCCGGCAGCTATGTGTTGAACTCGATCAGCGGCAACAGGGAGCGCATCGGGCGCATGCTTTTGATGCACGCCAACACGCGGGAAGAAATCAAGGAAGCCTGCGCGGGCGACATCGTCGCGCTGGCGGCCCTTAAAGACACCAAAACGGGCGACACGCTGTGCGAAACGGGCAAGCCGATCGTGCTGGAACGCATGGAGTTCCCGGATCCGGTTATCGAAATGGCCATTGAACCCAAGGCCAAGGCCGATCAGGACAAGATGACGAACGCGCTGTTGCGTCTCGTTCAGGAAGACCCCTCGTTCCGTCTGGCCTCGAACCAGGAAACGGGACAGACGGTCATCAAGGGCATGGGCGAGCTTCACCTCGATATTAAGGTCGATATCCTTCGCCGTCCGCCGTACAACGTCGAAGTCGTCGTCGGCGATCCGCAGGTAGCGTACCGCGAAACCATTACGCGCAAGTCCGTCGTGGACTATACGCACAAAAAGCAGTCCGGCGGCGCGGGCCAGTTCGCGCGCGTCATCATCGAGTTCGAGCCTTTGCCTCCGGGTAGCGGCTATCAGTTCGAAAGCAAGATCGTCGGCGGCTCGGTGCCGAAGGAATACATCCCGGGCGTCGAAAAAGGCCTCGAAGGCTCGATCGAAAACGGCGTATTCGCCGGGTTTCCGACCATCGATTTTCAGGCGAAGCTGATCGACGGCGCGTACCACGACGTGGACTCGTCGGCGCTGGCGTTTGAAATCGCCGCGCGCGCGGCCTTCAAGGAAGGCATGCAGAAAGCTGGCCCCGTGCTGCTGGAGCCGGTGATGAAAGTCGAAGTCGTGACGCCGGAACAGCATATGGGCGACGTGATCGGCGACCTGAACAGCCGCCGCGGCCAGATTTTGGGCATGAACCAGCGAGGTAACGCATCCGTTGTGGACGCGATGGTGCCGCTGGCGACGATGTTCGGTTACGTGAACCGTTTGCGCTCCATGACGCAGGGCCGCGCGCTCTTCACGATGGAGTTCGATCACTATGAACAGGTCCCGTCGAACATCGCGACCGAGGTCAAGACGAAGCTGGCGGGGTAAAGGGTAGCGCGGGGTTCAATCCCCGCGCATGAAAGAGGGTTAAAAAACAAAGAGCGCCGCCATGGAAGGCGGCGCTACTAAAGGTAAGGCGATTGAGTAACGGTTGTAACCAGACCTTCAACGAACGGAGAGAAACATGGCGAAGGCAAAATTTGAACGTACAAAGCCGCACTGCAACGTCGGCACCATCGGTCACGTCGACCATGGCAAGACCACGCTAACGGCAGCGATTACGAAAATACTGGCCAAGACGGGCGGCGCCACGTTTACGGCCTATGATCAAATCGACAAGGCCCCGGAAGAAAAGGCTCGCGGCATCACGATCTCGACGGCGCACGTCGAATACGAAACGGCGAAGCGCCACTACGCGCACGTCGACTGCCCCGGCCACGCGGACTACGTGAAGAACATGATCACGGGCGCGGCCCAGATGGACGGCGCGATCCTGGTCGTGTCCGCCGCCGACGGCCCGATGCCGCAAACGCGCGAACACATCCTGCTCGCCCGACAAGTCGGCGTGCCCGCCATCGTCGTCTACATGAACAAGATGGACATGGCCGATCCCGAGTTGGCCGATCTGGTCGAAATGGAAATCCGCGACCTGCTGACGAAGTACCAGTTCCCCGGCGACAAGACGCCGATCATCCGCGGCTCGGCGCTGGTGGCGCTCGAGGACAAGGATCCGGAAATGGGCGAAAAGTCGATCCTCAAGCTGATGGAAGCCGTTGACGCTTTCGTCCCGCAGCCGGACCGTCCGAAGGACAAGCCGTTCCTGATGCCGATCGAAGACGTGTTCTCGATTTCCGGCCGTGGCACCGTCGTCACGGGCCGTGTCGAGCGCGGCGTCATCAAGGTCAACGAGGAAGTCGAAATTGTCGGCCTGCGTCCCACGACGAAGACGGTCGTGACGGGCGTCGAAATGTTCCGCAAGCTGCTGGATCAGGGCGAAGCCGGCGACAACATCGGCGCGCTGCTCCGCGGCACAAAGCGCGAGGAAGTCGAGCGCGGCCAGGTTCTGGCGAAGCCCGGCACCATCACGCCGCACACGAAGTTCAAGGCCAAGTGCTACATCCTCACCAAGGACGAAGGCGGCCGTCACACGCCGTTTTTCGCCAACTATCGCCCGCAGTTCTACTTCCGCACGACGGACGTGACCGGCGAAGTAGTTCTGCCGCAAGGCACGGAAATGGTGATGCCCGGCGACAACATCTCGATGGAAGTGAAGTTGATCGTCCCCATTGCCATGGATGAGGGCTTGCGCTTCGCCATTCGCGAAGGCGGGCGCACCGTCGGCGCCGGCGTGGTGGAGAAGATTATAGAGTAAGGAATCAGGGGCTAGGGGTTAGGGGCTGGGGAACCGGTCTCTCCTCTAGCGTCATCCCGGCGAAAGCCGGGATCCAGATGAAGTTGCTTTGGAGTAAAGAATGGACACGCAAACGATACGCATACGCCTCAAGGCGTTTGATCACCGGATGCTCGATCAGTCGGTGAGCGAGATCATCAGCACGGCCAAGCGCACGGGCGCGCGGGTGCGCGGACCCATTCCGCTGCCCACATGGCGAGAGCAGTTCACGGTCAACCGTGGCCCGCACGTGGATAAGAAGTCGCGCGATCAGTTTGAGGTTCGCACGCACCGCCGCTTGCTGGATATTTTGGAGCCGACGCCGCAAACCATCGACGCGCTGTCGAAAATCGATCTGGCGGCCGGCGTCGATGTAGAGATTAGAGTTTAAGGATAACGACCATGACGAAACCAACAGCGGCCAAACGCACCGGACTTCTTGCCACCAAGCTCGGCATGACCCGCGTATTTAACGAGGCGGGACAGCATGTGCCGGTAACGGTGCTGAAATTGGATCAGTGCCAGGTGACGGGCGTCCGCACGAAAGAAAAAGACGGCTATGTGGCCGTGCAGCTTGGCGTGGGCAAGGCGAAGGTCAAGAATGTGTCGCAGGCTATGCGCGGTCATTTTGCCAAATCGAAGATTGAGCCGAAGAAAAAAATGGCCGAATTCCGCGTGAGCGACGCTGCACTTCTGGAAATCGGCGCGGAACTTTCGGTGGCGCACTTCTTGCCGGGCCAGTTCGTCGACGTTACGGCGACGAGCATCGGCAAGGGCTTCGCGGGCGTCATGAAGCGTTACAATTTCCGTGGTTTGCGCGCCTCGCACGGCGTGTCGATTACGCACCGCAGCGCCGGTTCGACCGGTCAACGTCAGGATCCCGGCAAGGTGTTCAAGGGCAAGAAGATGGCGGGCCATATGGGCGACCGCCGCGTGACGACGCTGAACCTGCAAGTTGTCGCGGTCGATGCCGAACAGGATCTGATTTTGGTTGAGGGCGCCGTGCCGGGCGCCAAGGGCGCTTATGTGCAGATCCGCGACGCGGTGAAGCGCAAGACGCCGAAAGATATTCCGTTGCCGGCGGGGGTGAAGGCGAAGGCGCCGGAAGCGACAAGCGAGCAAGCCGTTTGAGGATGAGAAAATGAAAACAACCGTTAAAAACCTCGAAAACAAGGACGTCGGCATGATCGATTTGCTTGACGCGATTTTCGCGCTCAAGCCGCGCCGCGACATCCTGACGCGCGTCGTCAACTGGCAGCGGGCCAAGGCGCGCGCCGGGACGCATGCGACGAAAGGCATCAGCCAGATCAGCGGCACGACGAAAAAACCATGGGCCCAAAAGGGCACCGGCCATGCGCGCCAAGGCAGTCTGCGCTCGCCGCAGTTCCGAAAGGGCGCGGTAATCTTCGGGCCGGTCGTGCGCAGCCACGAACACGCGCTGCCCAAGAAGGTTCGCCAGACGGCGCTATGTATGGCGCTGTCCTCGAAACAAAAGGACGGCAAGCTGATCGTGCTCGACGAAGCGAAAGTCAAGGATCACAAGACCAGGATTTTGGCTCAAAAGCTGGAAAAAATGGGTCTGGTTTCGGCGCTCATCATCGACGGCGCGAACCTCGATCCCAACTTCGCCAAAGCCGCGCGCAACATTCCGGAGATCGACGTGCTGCCGGAGCAGGGCGCCAACGTGTACGACATCCTGCGCCGCGACGTACTGGTTCTGACCAAAAACGCGGTCGAGCAGCTGCAAGAGAGGCTGAAATGAGCAAGACGGAAAAAGGCGCCGAAACGAAACTGCTGCCGGAGCACTATCAGGTGATCCTCGCGCCCGTCATCACGGAAAAGGCGACGAACAATTCCGGTTTCAATCAGGTGACGTTCCGCGTGGCGCGGACGGCCACAAAGCCCGTCATCAAGACGGCGGTGGAGGCGTTGTTCAAGGTGAAGGTGAAAGCCGTCAACACGCTCAACCGCAAGGGAAAGGTCAAACGTTTTCGCGGGCGCGCGGGAAAGCGCGACGACGTCAAGCTCGCGGTGGTGACGCTGGCCGAAGGCAACAAGATCGACGTAACGACAGGCATTTAAGGTTTAGGGAAGAAGACCATGGCATTAAAGACATATAAACCCGTAACCCCCGGCCTCCGGCAGGTCGTCCGCACCGACCGCTCGGAACTCTGGAAGGGCAAGCCGGTCAAAACGCTGACCGAAGGTCTGCGCAAGACGGGCGGCCGAAACAATCATGGCCGCATCACCACGCGTCATATCGGCGGCGGGCATGCGAAGCGCTATCGCATGGTCGATTTCAAGCGCCGCAAGTTCGGCGTGACGGCGACCGTCGAACGGCTGGAATACGATCCCAACCGCACGGCGTATATCGCCCTGATCGCGTACACAGACGGCGCGCAAGCCTACATCCTTGCGCCGCAGCGCCTGCAAAAGGGCGACAAGGTCGTCGCGGGCGAAAAGGTGGACGTGAAGCCCGGCAACGCGATGCCGCTGAAAAACATCCCGGTAGGCACCATCGTTCACAACGTCGAAATGCGCCCCGGCAAAGGCGGCCAGATGGCCCGTTCCGCCGGCACATACGTGCAGATTGTGGGCCGCGACTCCGGCCACGCGCTGCTCAAGCTCAGCTCGGGCGAAATACGGCTTGTGCCGCAGGAGTGCATGGCCTCTATCGGCGCCGTGTCGAACGCGGACCATTTGAACGTCAAGCTCGGCAAGGCGGGACGCAAGCGCTGGATGGGCGTCAGGCCGTCCGTGCGCGGCGTCGCCATGAACCCGATCGATCATCCGCACGGCGGCGGCGAAGGCCGTTCCTCGGGCGGTCGCCATCCGGTCACACCGTGGGGCAAGGGCACCAAGGGCGCCAAGACGCGCAACAACAAACGCACCAATCATTTCATCGTTCGCCGCGCCAACAAGCGCCGCGACAGGCAGAAGGCATAGCGAGGAAAAAACATGACACGTTCGGTCTGGAAAGGTCCGTTTGTCGACGGATATCTGCTGAAGAAGGCGGAAAAGGCGCGCGCTTCGGGCCGCCACGACATCATCAAGACGTGGTCGCGCCGGTCGACCATTCTGCCGCAGTTCGTCGGCCTGACGTTCGGCGTGTACAACGGCAACAAGTTCCTGCCGGTTTCGGTGACCGAGAACATGATCGGCCACAAGTTCGGCGAGTTCGCGCCGACGCGCATTTTCAAGGGCCACACGACGGCCGACAAGAAAGCCGAAAAAGCCGCCGGTGCGGGCAAAGGTTAAGGAGAACGCAGGTTATGGGAAAGCCAAAGTCTGAAAGAAGGTTGCCGAAGGACGCCGCTGTGGCGCGGGGAGCGGCCATCCGCTCGGGCGCGCGCAAGCTGAACCTCGTGGCGGCGAGCATTCGCGGCAAGAACGCGGCGGCGGCCCTGACGCAGCTGGCGTTCGAAAAGCGCCGCATCGCGCAGGACGTGAAAAAGGTCCTCCAGTCCGCCGTGGCGAACGCGGAAAACAACCACGCGCTGGACGTCGACAAGCTTTATGTCGCCGAAGCGTGGGTGGGGCGGAGCTTCGTGATGAAGCGCTTTCACGCCCGCGGGCGCGGCAAGAGCTCGGGCATCGAAAAGCCGTACAGCAATCTTACGATCGTCGTGCGCGAGCGCGAAGACAAGAAGGAAAAGGCTCAACCGGCGAAACCGGAAACCGGGAATACGCCGAAAGCCAAAGGAACGGCAAAGAAGGCTCCCGGGGCCAAAAGTTCAACGAAGAAAACAGCTACGAAAGGCGCGGCGAAAGCCGACGCGGAGGCATAAAGCATGGGGCAGAAAAGCAATCCGATAGGCATGCGTCTTGGCGTCAACCGGACGTGGGACAGCCGCTGGTACGCCGCAAAGGGCTATGGCGACCTTTTGCACGAGGACATGAAGATCCGCCAATATCTGTCCAAAAAGCTGGGCCAGCAGGCGGGCGTGGCCAAAATCATCGTCGAACGCCCGACGGGCAAGGCGCGCGTCACCATTCACTCGGCGCGTCCGGGCGTCGTGATCGGCAAGAAAGGCGCCGATATCGAAAAGCTCCGCGCCGATCTGACGAAGATGACCAGCTCGGAAGTGAGCCTGAACATCGTCGAAATCCGCAAGCCGGAAATCGACGCGAAACTGGTGGCCGAAAACATCGCCAACCAGCTGGAACGCCGGGTGGCGTTCCGCCGCGCCATGAAGCGCGCGGTGCAATCGGCCATGCGCCTCGGGGCTCTGGGCATTCGCATCAATTGCAGCGGCCGTCTGGGCGGCGCGGAAATCGCGCGCATGGAATGGTACCGCGAAGGCCGCGTGCCGTTGCACACGTTGCGCGCCGACGTCGATTACGGCGTGGCGACGGCGTTTACCACGATGGGAACCTGCGGCGTCAAGGTCTGGATCTTCAAGGGCGAAATCCTCGATCACGATCCGATGGCCCAGGAAAAGAAGGCGCTTGAAGGCGCGCCGGTCAGAAGCTAGTCATTAGTAGGAAAAGAAGATGTTGCAACCGAAGAGAACGAAATACCGCAAGGCGCACAAAGGCCGCATCCACGGCAAGGCCAAGGGCGGGACGCGTCTGAGCTACGGCGCTTTTGGCCTGAAAGCGTTGGAGCCCGAGCGCGTCACCGCGCGCCAGATCGAAGCTGCGCGCCGCGCGATCACCCGCGCGATCAAGCGCCAGGGACGCCTGTGGATACTCGTGTTCCCGGACGTTCCCGTGTCGCGCAAGCCGGCCGAGGTCCGCATGGGCTCGGGCAAAGGCTCGCCGGAGTTCTGGGCGTGCCGCGTGCATGCGGGTCGCATCATGTTCGAACTGGACGGCGTGCCGCAAGCCGTGGCGAAAGAAGCTTTCGGGCTCGCGGCGGCGAAATTGCCGATCAAGACGAAATTTATTCAGCGCAATGCGGCGTAGCAGAGGACAGAAGGCAGAAGACAGGTATCGGGGATAGGAAAAAATCACCCTCCCCTTGCGGGAGGGTCGAAAGCGCAACGCGATTTCGGGGAGGGGTTAAAAGGGACGGACAATGGGAAAGAACACGGTTAAGACCGCAGATGTACGAATGAAAACGGACAAGGAGCTTGAGACGCGCCTGATGGAGCTTCGCAAGGAGCAATTTAACCTGCGCTTTCAGAAAGCGACCGGGCAGCTCGCGAACACTGCGCGGGTGACGGCGGTGCGCAAGGAAATCGCCAGAATCACGGCGGTGATGGGCGAACGTGAAAGAAAAAAGGCTTAGGAACGAAAGGGAACGAAAATGCCGCGTCGTGTGTTAACGGGTACGGTGGTGAGCGACAAGGGTGACAAAACGGTCACGGTCCTTGTGGAGCGCCGCGTTATGCACCCTATTTACAAGAAGTACATTCGCCGTTCGAAGAAGTACGCGGCGCATGACGAGCAGAACCGGCTGAAGACCGGCGACGCCGTCTCGATTATCGAATGCCGTCCCATCAGCAAGCGCAAGCGCTGGATGGTCATGGAAGATGACAGCCAAGCGAAAAAGGAAGCATAAAAAATGTATAAATTCGCATCCATCGATTTAGTCGACCATCAGCCCGGCCATGCGCCGTGCCTTATGAAAGCCTTTGAGGAAGCTGGATTGAAAATGGCGACATTTAAAAATTCCTCGTTTGTTTTTTTGCCGCCGGATCCTGAAGGGCTCAACAAAACGCTTCAGGGCATCAGGCGTATCATTAAGAAAATCGACGGCGTTACAGCGCGCGTCGGGTTCGAGGGGGTTGAACCTCCCGCCGATCGCGGTCCGATGAACGGCAACGGGTACGGCAGACAGGTGAAGCTGGTTAAAGGGTAAGGGTAACGCAATGATCCAAATGCAAACCGTCCTCGATGTGGCGGACAACAGCGGCGCAAAGCAGGTGATGTGCGTCAAGGTGCTTGGCGGCTCGAAGCGCAAGACGGCCGGAATCGGCGACATCATCGTCGTGTCTATCCGCGACGCCATTCCGCGCGGCCGCGTGAAGAAGGGCGACGTGCACAAGGCCGTGATCGTGCGCCAGAAATTCGGGCTCAAGCGCGACGACGGCACCCTGATCCGCTTCGACACGAACGCGGCGGTGCTGATCAACAAGGACAAGGAGCCCGTCGGCACCCGCATCTTTGGGCCGGTGACGCGCGAGCTGCGCAATCTCGGCTTCATGAAAATCATCTCTTTGGCGGAAGAGGTGCTGTGATGGCGGTCAAAATGAAAATCAAAAAGAACGATACCGTGATCGTGATCGCGGGCAAGGACAAGGGCAAAACCGGCATGGTCAGGGCCGTGTTCCCGAAGGACAACAAGGTGCTTGTGGTCGGCATCAACCGCGTGATGCGGCACATGAAGCCCTCGCAAGCCGATCCGCAGGGCGGCCGCCGGCAGATTGAGGCGCCGATCCACGCCTCGAACGTCGCGCTGGTCGATCCGAAAGACAACAAGGCGACGCGCATCGGGTTTAAAACGATCAAGGATCGCAAGGTGCGTTTTGCCAGGCGTTCCGGCGAAGTGATTGAGTAGAGGAAGAGAGAGCCATGACGGCCAAAGCGAAAGAGAAATACGTTCCGCGTCTCGAGGTTCAATACCGCGAGGTTTTGCTGCCCGCGCTGATGAAGAAATTCGGCTACAAGAACCGCCTGCAGGCGCCGAAGCTGGACAAAATCGTCATCAACATGGGCGTCGGCGAAGCGACGAACGACAGCAAAAAGACGAAAAACGCGGCGGAACAGCTTGCGCTGATCGCCGGGCAAAAACCGGTCATCACCAGGGCCCGCAAGGCCATCGCGACCTTCAAGCTGCGCGGCGGGCTGGGCATCGGCTGCAAGGTGACGCTGCGCCGCGAGCGTATGTACGAGTTTCTCGACCGCCTGATCAACGTGGCGCTGCCCCGGGTCCGCGACTTTCGCGGCGTGTCGCCGAAAAGCTTCGACGGACGCGGCAACTATGCGTTCGGCCTTAAGGAACAAATCGTGTTTCCGGAAATCGATTACGACAAACTCGACGAGATCCGGGGCATGGACATCATCATTTGCACAACGGCGCGCACCGATAACGAAGCGCGAGAGCTGTTGCGCGGTTTTAACATGCCGTTTCAGGGCTAGGGAGACAAAGACCAATGGCCAAAAAGTCGATGATTGAAAAAAACAACCGCCGCAAGCGCATGGCGAAGCAAAAGGAAGCTTCGCGCAAAAAGCTGAAGGCGCTCGTCATGAACAAGGAAACGGCGATGGAAGACCGCTTCGCCGCCGTGATGAAGCTGGCCAGGATGCCGCGCAATTCAAGCAAGGTGCGCATCCGCAACCGCTGCGCGCTGAGCGGGCGGCCGCGCGGTTATTACCGCAAATTCAAACTGTCGCGCATTGCGCTTCGCGAACTGGCCGCGTCGGGCCAGGTCCCGGGCATCATCAAGTCGAGCTGGTAAGGGAGGATTGCCGAATGTCACTCACCGACCCCATTGGCGATATGCTGACACGGATACGCAACGGCCAGATGACCAATATGGCCGTTGTCGATTGCCCGTCGTCGGCATTCCGCAAGCGCGTTCTGGACGTCTTGCAGCGGGAAGGCTATATCCGCGGCTTCACGGAAGTGCAGAAGGGCAACAATCAGCCCGTCCTGCAAATCGAGCTGAAGTATCACGACGGCAGGGGCGTCATACGAAAGATCGACCGCGTGTCGAAGCCGGGGCGCCGCGTGTACGCGGGCATCAAGGATTTCGGCCGCGTATTCAACGGCCTTGGCATCTCGATATTGTCGACGCCGCGCGGCGTGCTTTCGGACAACGAAGCGCGCGCGCAAAACGTCGGCGGCGAAGTCTTGTGCCGGGTATTCTGATAAGTTTTATGAGGAATTGTCATGTCACGCGTAGGTAAACATCCGGTCGCTCTTCCCCAGGGCGTTAACGCCGAGGTCAAGGGCCAGACCGTGTCCGTAAAGGGCAGGCTGGGCACGCTCAGCCTGACGCTTCCGCCTGAGGTCGAGGTCAAGGTCGATGGCGGCAAGGTCGCCGTCGCGCCGCGCGAAAAGACCCAGCGCGCCCGCATGATGTGGGGCACGGCCCGGAACAATATTAACAATATGGTCAAAGGGGTAGCTGAAGGTTTTAAGCAAACGCTTGAGATCGAAGGCGTCGGTTTCCGCGCCGCCGTTCAGGGCAAGGACCTACTGCTTCAGCTCGGCTTCAGCCATGAAGTCAAGTACCACATTCCCGAGGGGATCGCGATCAAGGCCGAAAAACCGACCTTGATTTCCATCGCCGGTCATGACCGGCAGCCCGGCCCAGCCCTCCCCGGTCGCGATGCCCGTCGTCGCGACGGCGATCCAGCTTGCCAACGCGCAGTCCAAC
>JAXGVG010000048.1:0-11836 GCA_040773965.1 Alphaproteobacteria bacterium
GGATAGGCGGTAAAAATTCTTCCGTGTATCGCAATAAAACGGGACGATGTCCCACCCGAGCGGCGACAAATGGTCCAGCAAGGAACGCGCGGAATTGAGCGAAATGCCGCGTTCCGCCGAAGGTCCTCCGCATAAAACGCCGATACGCATCCTTTTATTCCCTTTCGCGCAAGGGAACGCCAAGGCGGCGGATTTCCCAGCGCAATTCGATGCCCGTTTTCGCAAGGACGCGGCGGCGAACCTCTTCGCCCAGCTTTTCGATGTCGGCGGCGGTCGCGCGGCCCTTGTTGATGAGGAAGTTGCAATGCTTATCCGACACCATGGCTTGGCCGATCTTGAGGCCCCGGCACCCGGCGGCGTCGATCAATTGCCAGGCTTTCCGGTCCAGCGGATCGCTTTCCGGGTTGGCAAAAGTCGAACCGCAGGTTTTTTCCCGAGTGGGTTGGGTCGTGGCGCGCTTGTGCTGAATCTCGCGCATCGTTTTTTCGATAAGGGAGGGATCGCCCGGTTCGCCCGCCAAAACGGCGGACAGGAAAATCCAGTCCTGCGCTACGCCGCAATGACGGTAGGCGAAGCCCATCTGCTCGTTGCGAAGTTCGTGAACGTTGCCGGCCCGGTCGAGAGTCCGGACCGATACGACAACGTCTTTCATCTCGCGGCCAAAGGCGCCCGCGTTCATGCGCAGGCCGCCGCCGATGGTGCCGGGAATGCCGCACAGAAACTCCAGCCCCGTCAGACTTGAGGCCAGAGCGGAGCGGGCGACGTTGAGGTTGACCGCGGCTGCGCCGGCGGTCAGACCGCCGCCGTTCATTTTCACGGAAGCGAAGTCGGGGCTTAACTTGACTACGATGCCCGGAATGCCGCCGTCGCGAATAAGCGTGTTCGAGGCAAGGCCGAGGATCGTGACGGGCACGTCCTGCGGGCAGTGGGCCAGAAAGAACGCAAGGTCCTCTTCGTCCGCCGGCTTGAAAAGAACTTCGGCCGGACCGCCGACGCGGAACCACGTATGATCGGCCAGCGGCGCGTTCGGGACCAAAGAGCCGCGCACGGGCGGCAGACGGGCCAGTAAGCCCTCCGCTTCATAATCGTCGGCGCGAAGGCCGATAAGCTTTTGCTCCGTTTGCGTTGGCATGACGAACGTCCTTATAACGCCCAATAAGCCGCAAAATTGTGGCGCTTTTCCTATTGTTCTTAGCACAGGAAGGGGGCATTTTGGGACAGTTTTTATGCTTAAAAAGCGTTTTTTATCAAGCTTTTAGGCAAGTTTTAAAAGGGGCGGTTAATTTCGGGCCGCTTTCCGGCGGGCCGAGGCTTGCAACGCTTCCAGTTCGGCTGGCAGGGCATTCGCCCATGTCGAGACCGTTCCCGCGCCGAGACAAATGACATAATCTCCCGGTTCCGCAAGCGAAGCGATCATCGGGGCCAGGGCTTGCGGTCCTTCGAGGGCATGAACCTCGCGGTGGCCATGCGCGCGCAAGCCTTCGACCAGCGCGTCGCGCGTCGCGCCTTCAATGGGTTGTTCGCCCGCCGGATAGACGTCCGCGACGATGACGGTATCCGCGTCGTTAAAGCATGTGCAGAATTCCGTGAAAAGGTTCGACAAGCGCGTGTAGCGATGCGGCTGCGCGACGGCGATGACCTTGCCCTGGCCGCCGCGCGCCTGAACGGCGGCCTTGAGCGTCGCGGCGATTTCGACCGGGTGGTGGCCGTAGTCGTCCACGATCGTCACGCCGTTGACGACGCCCGTGCGCGTGAAGCGGCGCTTGACGCCTTCGAACTTCGATAACGCGGCGCGCAGAATCTTTTCGTCAAAGCCGAGGTGCCAGCCGACCGTGATCGCGGCCAGCGCGTTTTGCACGTTGTGCTGGCCGATGATGGGCAGGTGAAAGCTTGTGAGGGTATGCGCCGTTCCGGTTTTGCCGTCGGCGATGGCGATGTCAAAGTGCGCGCCGTCGCCGTCGGTGCGCATGTTGACCGCGCGCACGTCCGCCTGAGGCGAAAAGCCGTAGGTGACGATTCTGCGGTCCTGAATGCGCGCGATCATGGCCTGCACCTCGGGATGATCGACGCACAGGACGGCAAAGCCGTAAAACGGGATGTTTTCGATAAACGTGGCATAGGCGTTTTTGACGGCTTCGAAATCCTTATAGTGATCCATATGTTCCGGATCGATGTTCGTGACGATGCAGACCGTCGAGGGAAGCTTGGTAAAACTGCCGTCGGATTCGTCCGTCTCCACCACCATCCAGTCCCCCGCGCCGAGCCGCGCGTTCGTGCCGTAGGCGTTGATGATGCCGCCGTTGATGACCGTGGGGTCGAGCGAGGCCGCTTCGAAAATCGCCGCGACCATCGAGGTTGTCGTCGTTTTGCCATGTGTGCCGCCGACGGCTACCGACCATTTCAGGCGCATTAGCTCGCCGAGCATTTCCGCGCGCCGGACGATGGGAAGCTTGGCGGCGCGGGCCGCAATAACTTCCTGGTTGTCGCGTTTTACGGCCGAGGAGATGACGACGACGCTGGCCTCGCCGATGTTTTCGGCGGCATGGCCGACCATGACCTTGATGCCGCGTTCACGTAGGCGTTTAACGTTGGCGTTGTCGAGCAGATCGCTTCCCTGCACCTTATAACCGAGGTTGTGCAGGATTTCGGCGATGCCGCTCATCCCGATGCCGCCGATGCCGGTGAAATGGATAAGGCCGATGTCGAGAGGTGAAAAATTCTTTTGCGATTGCGTATTCATTCCCGGCTTCTGCGATTCGAGGTTAAATAAAAGATAGCGTTGCGCTATTTCACAAGAGAAGAAAGGCCGGATTGTGGCGTTTTTCCCGCATGGGGGGAGAGTGATAACCCGATCACCGCCTCGACGCAATCCGCAAGGCTGTCGGCGGCTGTTACGGTCCCCCACGAGCGCGCGGCGGCGGCCGCTTTCGCCAAATTCCCCGGCAGGGTTAAGATGGCTTCAAGCCGGACGGCCAACGCTTCGGGCGTAAAGGCCTGTTCGGGAATAAGCCATGCGCCGCCAGCTTCGGCCAGCGCTTCGGCGTTCGCCATTTGCTCGCCCGCATGGCCATGCGGAAAAGGAACGAGGATCGAAGGCCTTCCAATAGCCGTAAGTTCCGCAATCGCCCCGCCTCCCGCGCGGCCGATAACCAGATGCGCCTGCGCCATGCGCTCAGGCACGTCGCGGAAGAAAGGGGACAATTCGGCTTCGATCGCGGCACCGGCATAGGCGGCTTGAGTCGCCTCCATGTCTTCCGCGCGGCATTGCTGGGCGATGATAAGACGGCTGCGAACGGGCTGGGGCAATAATGCTATGGCCCGGGGCACGATCCGGCTGAAGATGCTGGCGCCAAGACTCCCTCCCAAAACCAGCAGACGCACCGGGCCTTCGTCCGTAAAAGGCGCATACGGCGTGGCGCGCAGCGCCGCGAAAGCGGGACGCACGGGATTGCCGGTCTGGATCACGCGCAAACCGCTTCCGGCATTAAGTCCGGCGACGTGCGGAAAAGACGTGGCGACAAGACGCGCCTTGGAAAGCATGGCGCGATTGGCGCGGCCAAGCACGGCGTTCTGTTCGTGAAGAATGATTGGAATGCCCGCACGCGCGGCGGCATAGATAGACGGAACGGAAGGGTAGCCTCCGAAGCCGACGACACTGGCGGGTTTCAATTTACGAAGAAGACGTCCGGCCTGCAAGACGCCCACCCCCATTTCGAGAAGGCTGCGCGCGCGGCTGAAGAGGCCTTTGCCAAGGCTGCTGGCGCGGACGCGGTAATTTTGTACGGACAGCTCGCCGCTGAACCTGTTGCCGCGCCGGTCGGTAAAAAGGACGACGCGCATGCCGCGCCCCAGCAATTCGCGCGCAAGCGCCTCAGCCGGAAATACGTGTCCGCCAGTGCCGCCGGCGGCAAGGACGATGAGAGGCGATTGTTGCGGGTTGGTCATGGGACAGGGGGAGCGATGTGTTCAGGTAAGAAGACTAACATCCGGGCGGCAAAACTTAAACTGAATCATGTCGGGCTCTTTTTCAAGCGGTTTGCCGTTGGGACGATTCCTGGCTTATATTTCGGGCATGAATCCAAAGCGGATCGGGCTTTACACAAAATCGAAGTTTAAACGAAAGAATATCCTGCCGGAAAGGATATAAAGGGGGATGGAACTTGTCCATAACAATAAGAAGTCAGGATCGGTTGACTTGATTATATAAGCCGAAGCAAGGATGACGACGAATAAAAAGAGAATTTTCTCGACTAAAATTTTTTACGCTGGGCAATGGAATGTCTTCCACGTGGTCCGGTTCAAGAACCACAAGTGCAAGCCCAATGACAGTTGATACAAAAATAATAAGAAAAGTGAGGCCGATGGAGGTATCTGGCAAAACGAATGAAGCGAGGGCGCCGAGGACAAGAAAGGGTATAGAGGAGAATAAGATTTTGAATCCGGCTATGCAATAGAGATAAAAAGCATAACTGTGGAGGGTAAAGGCATCGTTGTTCCCGAAGAAATTACATTTCGCTCAGTCCATACCGCTTTCGGGTGAGCGCCAAAAGCATACCCATTCCCAGCGCCAATGCCCAGAGGGACGAGCCGCCATAGGAAATAAATGGCAAGGTCATGCCTTTTGCGGGAATCAGGTGCAGCGTCGAAGCGAGGTTGATGGCCGCCTGCAAACCGAACTCGATCAAGAGACCGCTTGCGGCAAGCAGGATAAAGAGATTTTTTTCGCTTTTCATCCGCCAAATGCCGCGCAGAACGATAAACGCAAAAAGAAAGACAATCAGCAAACACCATAGCAATCCAAGCTCTTCGCCTGCGACGGCGAACACGAAATCGGCATGAACGTCAGGGATCGTCAACTTGACTTTGCCAGCGCCGGGACCCGTGCCGAAAAGGCCGCCGTTGATAAACGCGTCCAAAGCGCGGTCGGTTTGATAGGTGTCGCCGCTATGAGTCAAAAAACGGTCGAAGCGCGAAGCGAAGTGGGGGAAAAGGTAATACGCGCCGAACAGGCTCCCGATCCCAAGGACCAGGAAAGCCACGACAAGAACGAAAGGAAGGCCGGCCAGAAAAAACTGGGCGAACCAGATGGCCGAAACAAGAAAAGCCATGCCTATGTCGGGCTGCGCGGCAAGGCAAAGCACGATAAGGGCGTAAATCACGAAGTTGACGCTTAAGGCCGGAAAACCGAGCCGTTCGCATTGCCGGGAAAAGAGCCATGCGGCGGTAACGGCAAACAACGGCTTGATGAATTCGGAAGGCTGAATCTGCAGGCCGGGAAGTTGAATCCAGCGCATGGCGCCCTTTATTTCCAGACCAAAGACCGGGGTTGCCGCCAAAAGAGGCAGGAACACAGCAAGCAAAGCGACAGCCAGCCAGCGCACCTGACGCGGAGTCAGCAGCGAAAGGCCGAAAATGCCCATGACGGCGGGCACGAGCATGACGAGATGGCGTTCGACGAAGTAATAATTGTCCCAGCCATGCTTGTCGGCCACGGCGGGCGTTGCGGCCTGGATGAGAAGTATGCCGAATCCCATCAACAGAACGATGGCCACGAGCGTCCAGCGATCCACCGTCCACCACCAGCGTCCCAGAACGGATTGATCGGTTCTAGCTAAGGTTGGCATAGGCTGAGCTCATCCGTTCAGTTGTTTGATTTCATGAAGGAACTGGTCGTTGCGGTCGTATTCGTTTCTGAACATGCCGAAAGAGGCAAAGGCCGGGCTCAGGATGATGTTGTCTCCCGGCCTCGACGCGCTGGCGGCCAGGCCTACGGCTTCGTGCATGGACGAAGCTACGTTGAGGCCGGGCAACTGCCGAAGGACGCGCGCACTGCCTGTGCCCTTGATAAGAACGCACCGAATTTTGTTCTCGGCAATGTAAGCGATCAGCCGGTCGATCGGCAAACCCTTGTCGCTGCCGCCGAAAATCATGACGACTGACGCAGGGGCGAAGGACGAAAGGGCGGCCAGCGTGGCTTCCTGCGTCGTGGCGTTGTTGTCGTTGTAGATATTTCGGCCCTTCCATGTGCCTATAAATTGCAGGCGTCCCTCGACGCTTTCGAAAGCGCGAAGCGCGTCTTTGATCGTCCGGCCGTCTACGCCGCAGGCTTTGGCGGCGGCTTCAGCGCAGGCGGCATTTAACAAATTATGCGTTCCCGGCGCTTTCAGGGCGAAGGAAGAGGGGAGGGGCCGCACAATAATCCAGTTCGAAGGCGTTCGCTCTTTGCCGACGATTTTGGCGACGTCTTCCGATGCCACGAACACATCGCCCGGTTTCTGGTGGCGGAAGATGGCCGTTTTGTCGTTCAGGTATTGGTCCATATTTCCGTCATAGTAATTCATATGATCGGGATAAAACGTCGTAAAAACTGCGATATTCGGGCTGATCATGAGGCTGTCGAAGCCCTGAAGCTGCCAGGAATCCAACTCAAGAACCGCGACGTCGAATGAACGCGAATCGGCAAGAAGGGAGAGCGTCGAAACGCCCCTGATATTCCCGCCCACGAGGACTTTCATCCCCGCGCGTTTCAGAATAGCGGCGATCATGTGCACGGTTGTCGTTTTTCCTCGCGTGCCCGTCACGCCGATGGTTTTGATCGGCGCAAAGCGGGCGAACAAAGCCGTGCTCATGTAAACGGGGACGCTATTTTTTTGCGCGTGTGCGATGTACGGGTTGTCCAGACGAACCCCCGCGCCTTTAACGATAAAATCGACTCTGGAGAAAATCCTTTCGTCATGTCCGCCCAGAAAGAATTCGATGTTTTTGTATTTCCTGAGGGCGTCGACGGATGGGCGAAGTTCATCTTCGCTTTTTTGGTCCGTGACAAAGACTTTCTCGCAATGCCCGGCCAGAAACGCGGCGTCGCCCACGCCGCGCCCTAAAAGGCCGAGTCCCATAAGAGTCACGGTTT
Source organism: Alphaproteobacteria bacterium (assembly GCA_040773965.1). Lineage (GTDB taxonomy): Bacteria > Pseudomonadota > Alphaproteobacteria > UBA9219 > UBA9219 > JAXGVG01. Next base: position 6,911 of record JAXGVG010000048.1, read on the forward strand.
TGTCCCGGAAAAAAGACGCGATCGTCTCGCCGTCCACAGTTTACCTCAACTTCAGCGTCGAAAGGCCAATCAGCGCCAGAATGCTGGCGATAATCCAGAACCGGATCACGACCGTGGGTTCGGACCATCCCAGTTTTTCAAAGTGATGGTGAAGCGGCGCCATTTTAAATATGCGCTTACCGGTTAGCTTGAACGAAGCCACTTGCGCGATGACGGAAACGGTTTCGACGACGAACAGGCCGCCGATGATGGCGAGCACGATTTCATGCTTGATAATAACGGCTATGGTGCCGATGGCGCTGCCCAGCGCGAGCGAGCCGGTATCGCCCATGAACACCTGCGCGGGCGGCGCGTTGAACCACAGAAAGCCGAGGCAGGCGCCAACCAGCGCGCCGCAGAACACGGCCAGTTCTCCCGATCCCGGCACATGATGGATTTGCAGGTAGGACGAGAAAACCGCGTTGCCTACAAGATAGGTGATGAAACCGAAGCAAAGCGCGACAAGCATAACCGGTACGGTGGCCAGCCCGTCCAGCCCGTCCGTCAGATTGACGGCGTTCGCCGCGCCGACGATGACGAAAGCGGCAAAGACGATAAAAAACGCGCCCAACTGGGGCATGATATCCTTGAAGAAAGGCACCGCCAGCGCGGTGGCCTGCGCATTGTTTGAATAGGAGACAATGACCAGAACGGCCGCGATGGCGAGAAAGGTTTGCAGCAAAAGGCGTATTTTGCCGGGCACGCCGCCGTAGGCGGAGCGGCGCGTCAGCTTCTTATAATCGTCGGCAAAGCCGATCATCCCGAAACTGGCGGTCACCATCAACACGACCCACGAATAAATGTTTGAGATATCGACCCAGAAAAGCGTGCTGACGATCACCGCGATAAGGATCATCAAGCCGCCCATCGTCGGCGTACCTTTTTTCTTCATGTGCGTTTCGGGGCCGTCGTCGCGTATCGGCTGGCCTTCGCCCTGTTTTGCGCGCAGCCAGCGGATAATGCGAGGTCCTAGAAGAAAACAAATGACGAGGGACGTAAGCAAGGCGCCGCCGGTCCGGAACGTAATGTAGCGGAACAAATTGAAAAAGATAAAATCCCGGGCAAAAGGTTGGAGAAAATAATAAAGCATGCGTTCGGTCCTAACTCGCCATTTTCTGCGAAGCCTTCTGTTTTTCCGCAGAGCGCAGCGCGTCGACGATGCGTTCCATATGCATGCTGTGCGATCCCTTGATCATGACGACGTCGCCCCTGCGAACGGCGGCGGCGACGTCAGGCGCGAGCGCGGCGCTGTTGCGGGCGCTTTTGCCGCGGAGGGAAGGGGGTAGGGATTCATACAAATAAGTCATCATGTCGCCGCAGCAATAAACGGCGTCGATGCCCGCTTTCTCAAGATCTTCGGCAAGGGCCGCGTGGAGCCGGGGCGCGCTATCGCCCAATTCCTTCATGTCGCCGAGAACGGCGATGCGGCGGCCCTTGGGACCGGCCGTGGCCCGGCTTAACACGTCGATGGCGGCGCGCATGGCAACCGGGCTCGCGTTATAGCTTTCATCGATAAGTGTAAAGGCGCCGCCGCCGGGAAGCGGAATCGTTTTTTGGACGCCGCGTCCTTTGGGATGGCTGAACGTCGCCAAAGCTTCCGCGCACGCCGGGACGTCGGCGCCAATGGCCGCGGCGGACAAAAGCGTTCCCAGCGAGTTGAAAGCGACATGTCGGCCCGGCGCGCCGATGCGGTAGGTCAGCGTTTGGCCCAGAATGGAAGCCTGGACTTCGCTGCCGTCCTCGACGCTGTGGCAGTCAAGAAGCCGGGCGTCGCATTTGGGCCCGCTGCCGAAGCTCAGCGCGGACTTAAGCCCCTGCGTCCGTGCGGCGGCGAGAAGACGCGTGTAATGCGGGTTGTCGAAGTTGAGAACGGCCGTGCCGTTGGCGTCCATGCCAAGGAATATTTCCGCCTTGGCGTCTGCAATCGCCTCGACAGAGGAAAAAAATTCAAGATGCACGGCTTCGACGTTCGTGATGAGGCTCACCTGCGGCTGCACTTCGCGGGAAAGAGGGCCGAGTTCGCCCGCGTGGTTCATCCCGATTTCGAAAATGCCGTAACGCGCGTTGACCGGCAGCCGTGTCAGCGACAGCGGCACTCCCCAATGATTGTTCAGGCTTCCTTCGTTGGCGTACGTATCCGCCAGCGTGCCCAGCATAAGGCGCAACTGGTCCTTGCTTCCCGTTTTGCCGACCGAGCCGGTGACGGCGATGATCTTGGCGTTCGCGCGCTGTCGCCCGACGCGCCCCAAATCCTGAAGGGCCGTAAACGTGTCTTCGACGAAAATCAGCGGCACGCCGGAGGGAACCTGCGCGGGCGCGCGCTGCACGATCGCGGCGGCGGCGCCTGCGGCGAAAGCGGCGCTAACGTACGTGTGGCCGTCCTGTTCCGGCCCCTTGATCGCAATAAAAAGATCGCCTGGCTGGATGGCGCGGCTGTCGATGGAAACGCCGTGCGCGACCCACGACTGCTCATGCAGGCACTGACCCCGCACGGCGCGTAAGACATCTTCGGCTTGCCAATTCAAAATCATAAGGCTTCCCCGCGCAACGCCCGGCGCGCCACATCGGCATCGTCGAACGGCAAAACTTGATCGCCAACAATTTGGCCTTTTTCATGGCCTTTCCCGGCTATGACCAGCACATCTCCGGCGCGAAGTTGCGCCATGCCGTCGTAAATCGCCTTGGCCCTGTCGCCGATTTCACGCAGATTCGGCCCCGGGGTGCAACCCGCCAGTATTTCCTGGCGGATTGTGTCGGGAATCTCCTTGCGCGGATTGTCGTCGGTCACAATCACTTCGTCGGCCAGCCTCTGGGCGATGGCGCCCATGATCGGCCTTTTCCCTTTGTCGCGGTTTCCGCCGCAGCCGAAGACGACGTGAAGTCTGGCACCCGGATGTGCGGTGACGTGGGGACGTAGCGCCGTCAAAACGTTCTCCAGCGCGCCCGGCTTGTGGGCATAATCGACAAAGACGGCGCCGCCCGTAGCGGTCGTGCCCGCAAGCTCCAGCCGTCCAGGCACGCCCGTGAGCTTTTCAAGAGCCGCAACGCTTTTAGCGGCGTCTTCGCCGCTGCCGATGACGACGCCCAGCGCGCACAGGCTGTTCCAAACCTGAAACGAACCCACGACGGGCAACAAAACGTCATAGTCTTTGCCCATGGCGGCAAAGCGAATGCGTTGGCCCTGCGCGCGCGGCTCAAAACTTATAATGCGTATATCCTCGCCCTTCCGGCCATAGCTGATGACGGCATGCCGCCGCGCTTTGGCGCGTCGGCTAAGTTCCTCAAACTCGGGCGCGTCGGCGTTCAGGACAACGGGACTTCCTTCCGGAAGCAGCGCGTCGAAAAGGCGCATCTTGGCCGCGAGATAGTCTTCCATGCTGCTGTGATAATCGAGGTGATCGCGCGAAAGGTTCGTAAAAGCGCCTGCTTTCACGCGCACATAGTCGAGACGGGAAAGAGCCAGTCCGTGGCTGGAAGCTTCCATGGCCAGATGCGTGATGCCTTTTCCCGCCGTTTCGTCAAGCAAATGGTGCAACGTCACAGGATCCGGCGTGGTCAGCGAACCGTAGCGGGATTCCGCCGCGGTGACGAGGCCAAGCGTGCCGATGCTGGCTGAAGGATGGCCGTTGCATGCCCATATTTCGCGCGCGAACTGCACGGTCGATGTCTTGCCGCTGGTGCCCGTGACGGCGGCGATGATCGCAGGTTGTCGGGGGTAGTAACGCGACGCGAAAGCGGCTAACGCGCGGCGCGGATCGGCGGCGGTAACAAGGGCGACATGCGGCGGCAAGGTTTTCGGATCCGTATCGTCCGGCGCCAGAACGGCCGTCGCGCCGCGTTCGATAGCGTCCTTGATGAAAGCGCGTCCGTCCTGTTGGGCGCCCGGAATGGCGGCAAAGAGAAAACCGGCTTTCACGTTACGCGAATCCGCCGTAACGCCGCCAATATCCGGGTCCTTTCCGTAAAGGCGGGCATTATCACCGGGCGCTATTAGATTCGACAGCTGCATAATCATCATCTTCCTTATTCGCTTTTAAACTGCTCAATACTTCCGTGCCCAAAGGACGTAAAAGCTGGCGTTCGGTTGCCGCTAACATGTCCGGCTCAAGCGGCGGCAAGTTAAGCAAAGGGCCGATCTGGCCGATGACGCGGCCAACGACCGGGGCTGCCGTCCAGCCGCCCGTCGCATAACCGTACGTGCGGGCGTTGCCCTTGGGATCGTCTAAAACGGCAAGCACAAGATAGCGCGGCGACTGCGCCGGGAAAACCCCAATAAAGGAAGAAAGACGGGCATTTTTACTGTATTGGCGGCCGCTAAGCTTGTCGGCCGTTCCGGTCTTTCCCCCCACGATATACCCCGCCACTTCCGCGGCCTTGGCCGTGCCGTGGGTCACAACAAGCCGCATAAGCGCGCGCATTTGCGCGACGGTCCTCGGCGAGACAATGCGTTCGCGGCCCACGCTTTCGAGAGGCACATCCGCCGCTCTCAAAAGCGTAGGTTTTACGAGCGTGCCGTCGCCTACGAGGCTGGCGACGGCGCTGGCCATCTGCACGGCATTGACGGCGATACCGTGGCCAAAAGCCACGGTCAGCGTAGTGGCATGGCTCCAGTTGCTGGCCGAAGGCACCAGCGGCGATCCGACTTCAGGCAATTCGACGGGAACCCGGTCAGTCAGTCCGAGACGGGTAAGGAAAGCGCGTTGCCGCGCCGCGCCGATGCGTTCGGCCATGCGCGCGGCGCCGATATTGGACGATTCCATAAAAATCTCGGCGACGTTTAAGCGATGTCTGGCGGGGTGAAAGTCGCGGATCGTCCGGTCGCCGGCCTGAATCGGATGCAGCGTATCGAAACGGTCGGACGGCTTGATAAGGCCGGAATCCAACGCC
>JAXGVG010000049.1:0-11702 GCA_040773965.1 Alphaproteobacteria bacterium
GACGCACCGTTGGAGCACCGTTGAGGCACCGTTGGAGCACCGTTGATGCACCGTTGGAGCACTGCTCGGGGGGGTAAACGGCATTTGACGGTTAAACCGGAAGGGCCGGTTTCGCGCCCGTTAACCTTAACGTCTTCCCGGAAATTTTTCCGTGCTCCGGTGACAGAACCCGGCAGGAAGCTCGCATGGTTATTGTCACCGGTTTCCGGGTTCGCGCTTCCCCCTTCGCCAAGGCTTCGGGGGACAGGTTGCGCGTTTCCGGGATGACGTTGGAAAAAGATGGATCCCCGCCTGCGCGGGGATGACGCCGTTTTTTGCCGGGATGGCGCCGTTTTTTGACGGGATGACGCGGTGAATTGCGCGGGACGATGACCCCTCCCCGAAAACGCACAGCGTTTTCGACCCTCCCGTCCGGCGGAGCTGCAAAGCAACAAAGACGGGACGAAAGAAAAAGGATCCGGAATCCAGTTGCCCTATCCATAAAATAGTTTTGGCGGTAAAGCCAACTGGATTCCGGGTTCGCGCGATGCGCGCCCCGGAATGACGCCGACGGCGCGCTACCCCCTCACCTCCCCATGCCCGTGGACGACGTATTTGAACGTCGTGAGCTGTTCGAGGCCGACGGGGCCGCGCGCGTGGAGGCGGCCCGTGGCGATGCCGATTTCCGCGCCCATGCCGAATTCGCCGCCGTCCGCGAACTGCGTCGAGGCGTTGTGCAGCACGATGGCGCTGTCGACTTCTTTATGGAAATACGCCGCCGCCGCTTCGTCTTCGGTTATGATGCTTTCCGTGTGGTGCGAGCCGTATTGTTCGATGTGCGCCACCGCGTCTTTCACGCCGTCCACCAGCTTTACCGCGATGATGGCGTCGAGATATTCGGTGTACCAGTCGTCTTCCGCCGCTCTTTTCACGCGCGGGTCGGCGTCCATTGCCGCCTTGTCGCCGCGCACGTCGCATCCCGCCTCCAGCAGCATGAGTATGAGCGGCTTGAGGTGCGTCGTGGCGCACTTGCGGTCGACGAGAAGCGTTTCCGCCGCGCCGCAAATGCCCGTGCGCCGCATCTTGGCGTTCAGCGTAACGCGCTTCGCCATTTCCAAATTCGCCGCGCCATCGACATACATATGGCAGTTGCCGTCGAGGTGCGCGAGCACGGGAATGCGGCTTTCTTCCTGCACGCGGGCGATCAGCGATTTCCCGCCGCGCGGCACGATGACATCGACATGGTCGCTCATGCGCAGCAATTCGCCCACCGCCGCGCGATCCGGCGTCGGCACCATTTGCACCGCCGCCGGGGGCAAACCGGATGCGCGCATCGCCTTGCTTAACGCGTTCGCAATGGTTTTCGAGCTTTGGAAGCTTTCGGAGCCGGGGCGCAGGATGCACGCGTTGCCGGATTTCAAACATAGGGCGGCGGCGTCCGCCGTGACGTTCGGGCGGCTTTCGTAAATCACGCCGATCACGCCCAGCGGGACGCGCACGCGCGTGATGCGCAGGCCGCTCGGCACCGTCCAGTCCGCGATGCGCTCGCCCACGGGATCCGGCAGGTTCACGATCGTCTCCAGCGCTTTGGCCATGCTTTCGACGCGCGCGACGTCGAGTTTCAGGCGATCGATTTGCGCGGGCGAGAGTTTGCGTTTTGCGGCGGCGGCAAGGTCTTGCCCGTTGGCGGCGAGAATGTCCGGCGTTTGCAGGCGAAGCTCTTTCGCGGCTTCGGCAAGCGCGCGGTTTTTCGCGTCAGCCGACGACGTTTTCATCGTGCGCGCCGCCGTTCGCGCGGCTTGTCCCAGTTTTTCCATCATAGCCGTGTTCCGTAACCGTTTGAGCAACAGGATTCCCCGCTATGCCGCTCACCGGCGAGCGACGGGAAGGGAACGATAAAATTGACCCCTCACCTGCAAAAACCATGAGCTAACTTCGTAAGCTCGGGTTTTTGCTTCCTCTCCCGCAAGGGGAGAGGATACTATTATTCATGCATTCGGCACTCTTTCCAAATTCATGACAATCACACAAGCGCCAGATCGTCGCGGTGGATGATTTCCTCGCGTTCGCCGTAGCCGATGAGTTTTTCAAACTCGCCGCTTTGGCGGCCCTTGATTTTTTGGGCCTCGGCGCTGCTGTAGGCGATCAGACCGCGCGCAATTTCATTGCCTTTTGGCGTCAGCACGCGCACCGGGTCGCCGCGTTCGAACGCGCCCGTGACCTCCGTTACGCCCGCCGCCAGCAGGCTTTTGCCTTGCCGCAACGCTTTGACCGCGCCCGCGTCGATGGTCAGGCTGCCCGGCGGCTTGAGGCTTCCCGCGATCCACACCTTGCGCGCCGCCGCAGGCGAACAATCCGGGATGAACCACGTGCATCGCGCGCTTTTCTGTAAACCTTGCAGCGGGTGAAGCACGTCGCCTTTCGTGATGGCCATCGCGCAACCCGCGTTCATCGCCACGCGCGCGGCTTCGATCTTCGTGCGCATGCCGCCGCTGCCCACGCCGGAAACGGGATCGCCGCCCATCGCCTCAACCTCCGGCGTGATCGCCGTGACTTCGGGAATGAATTCCGCTTTCGGGTTCAGCGAGGGATCGGCCGTGTAAAGGCCGTCGATGTCCGACAGAAGCACCAGGCAATCCGCCTCCATCATCGCCGCCACGCGCGCCGCCAAACGGTCGTTGTCGCCGTAGCGGATTTCCGCCGTGGCCACCGTGTCGTTTTCGTTGATGACGGGAACGGCGCCCATGCCGAGCAAACGCCGCAGCGTCGCGCGGACGTTCAGGTAGGATTGGCGATCTTCCGTGTCGCTGAAGGTGAGAAGAACCTGCGCCACGTTGATCCCGCTTTTCGCCAGCGCTTCCTGGTACGCGTGCGCGAGGCGGATCTGGCCGCACGCCGCCGCCGCCTGTTTTTCCTCAAGGTGGAGCTTTTTCTTCGCGAGATTCAGGACGCGCCGCCCCAGCGCGATCGCTCCCGACGACACCAGCACGACGTCCTGTCCCCGCGCGCGGCAGGCGGCAACATCTTCGACGAGCGCTTCAAGCCATGGCTGTTTGATCTCGTTGCGTTTGGAATCCACAAGCATCGCCGAGCCGATTTTCACGACGACGCGTTTGGCCGCCGTGAGCGGATTAACCTTGGTTTTGGCGGATACAGGGGCTTTGCGCATGCGGCGAGACTAGACGAAGGCGGGGGTTTTCGTAAAGTATGGTTAAGAAGGAGAGATCATCATCCCTGATTCCGCCTTCGTCTTGCCTTTTCCTGGTATTGACGTGTTTCGTCACGGTGTCGTAATTTAAAACCGTTGTAGGACAATCATTCATGGAGTTCGATATGCCGGATTATTTAAGGAAAGTCTCCCAAGCGTTCGATAGCGAAAACCCCCTTGCCATGGCCCCTCTTGCCGGAGACGCGATGAGGCTGGCGGCTCGGGGCCACGAACATGTGGGGGCGCTTCTTGTCGAAATGGGAAAATTTATGGAATCGGATCCGCGCACAAGAACCAACGCGCTTTTCTGTTACGCCTATGCTTTTGCCGGCGCGCGCGACAAAAACTTGAGAAGAGAGGCTTTGACGTGCGTTGCCGATCACTTGTTGAATTATTGCGACGGTAACGGCGGAAACGTAAGAGAAACTTTCGATCAGGCGAGCGCAATCGCCGAAACCGTTAAAAACGGTTTCAGGAACGGACGCAGCAAAAGAAACCTTGTGCCGCCCCCGCGCGAACTGCTTAAAGGATTTATCCGGCGCATCAATCCGGCAGGTTATGAAAGGTAAGTTTCTTTTTATCGGGGTTCATCATGCTCAACTTGCTTGAAAAAGCCGGGGAACATTACGCTTCCGGAAAACTTCGCAAGCTCGCGCATTTTTCGGAGCAGTTGCGAATCCTGGTCGCGAAAGGAAACCATTTCCTTATCGACCCGCTTATGGCAATTGCGGAAAAGCTTGGCAACGGCGCGCCGGATTCCGATCCTCACGAAGCCGTGTATGCGGCCGCAACCGTTATCGAATGCACTCGGCCGAACACCGAAAAGCGCGAGGTGGCAAACGAACGCCTTAGCGCTTTTCTCGGCAACCTGGACTTATCCCCTCCGGAAAAATCGAGGTTTCTGGATAATGCTTTCGAATGGGCGAGGAGCGCGCGCGCCAACTCTTCACCCAATCAATGGGCAAAAGAATCCTGCCGGCTGCCGACGCCCTGCGACGCTCAAAGATTTATGAGATCCGTTTCTCCCGGAAGCAATACCCCCCGATAGGATATTTCTCTTCCGTACCGTCTCCTATCGAGGGTGGCCTTCGCCGTCCGCCTTGCGCTTCAGACCGCGCACGCGCACACGCTTGATGCGGCTTTGATCGGCCTCCAGCACCTCGAACGCGATGCCGCCCGGCCCCGTCACCGTTTCGCCGATTTGCGGCACATGCCCCGCGAGGTGAAACACATACCCGCCCACTGTGTCGATGGTTTCGCGCTCCGTCTCGCTTAACAGGGAACCCATGCGATCCTCGAACGCTTCGATGGACAGCCGCCCGTCGACCAGCAGCGTGCCGTCGGGCCGCGCGATAACGGGCGACGACGCGGGCTCGTCGTGCTCGTCCTCAATCTCGCCCACGACTTCCTCAACCAGATCCTCGATCGTCACGAGGCCGTCCACGCCGCCGAACTCGTCCACCACCATCGCCATGTGCTGGCGCGTCTGGCGCATTTGGAGCAAGAGCTTCGAGGCGGGCATCGACGGCGCGACGAACAACACCGGACGCAGCAAATCGCGGATGGCGCATGGCTTTTGAAACGCAAGGCGCGCCAGAACGTCCTTCATGTGCACCATGCCGATGGCTTCGTCCAAAGTCCCGCGATAAACGGGGATACGGCTGTGCGCGTGTTCGGTCATAAGAGCGATCAACTCGTTCATTTCCCGGTCGGCGTCGAACGCCACGATATCGGCGCGGGGCACCATGCAATCGCCCACGTAACGTTCGCGCAACTTGAGAATGTTGGTGAGCAGCATACGCTCGGCCGTCGGCACGCCGCCGGGGCCTGCGGATTCCTCAATCAGCTCTTCCACCGCCTCACGCAACGCCACTTCTTCCGTCGAGCCCTGCCAGCGTTCGCGCGCGTGCCGCCACATCTGCCGCCACCAGCTTCGAGATTCATTGCTTTCGCTCATGCCTTTGTCCGCCGTTGGCGTTTTCTTCGGCCCTCGCAGGGAGCGTAAGGATCGGGAAGGCCTATTGCGGCCATAATCTCTTTCTCCAGTCGTTCCATTTTCATCGCGGCGCGTTCGGTGCCGTGATTATAGCCGAAAAGATGCAAAAGGCCATGGATCAACAAATGCGTAACATGATTTTTCAGTATTTTATGTTCTTCCCACGCTTCGTTCGCCGTGTAGCGGTACGCAATGGCGATATCGCCTATGTAAATTTCACCCTTCTCCGGCGTTAATTTCACCAGCTGGCGGCGTGTAAAAGCGGGGAAGGAAAGCACGTTCGTGGGCTTTTTAAGCCCCCGGAAGTCATGATTCAGGCGGCGCACCTCCTCGTCCGTCGTCAAAAGCAAGGTCGCTTCGGCGCGGCAGACAAGACGTCGAAGGCGCATGGGCATTGCCACCGTTGTCGCCGCCGCAGCTTTATTCAGGCGCGCGCTCAGCCCCTTCATGCGCCGCCACGAAGAGGCGCGCGTTTCAATGGTGAGCGTCAGATGGCGTTTGTTTTTCATGGACATCCTCCTTATTAAAGGTCGGCATCGCCCAAGACAAGACGTCCGTTCAGGCTTTGTCCGAAAAGCCGTTTACTTTCATTAACCAAGACGGCCTTTCTTTCTTGGCCCTAGCTTTATGCCCGGCCTTTGACTACCATGCGGACCGCCATGAACTGGTTGACCAACTTTGTGCGGCCCAAAATACGCGCGCTTGTCGGCGCCCAAAAGGAAATCCCCGACAACCTTTGGGAAAAGTGCCCCGGTTGCAGCGCCATGCTCTTCAAGCGCGAGCTTGAGGAACAGTCCAACGTGTGCCGCTATTGCGGCTTTCATCTGAAGCTTGAGCCCGCCAAACGCCTTGCCATGCTTTTCGACAACGGCGAATACGGGCTTGTCGACGCTCCCCATGTGAGCCCCGATCCGCTCAAGTTCCGCGATCAAAAACGCTATATCGACCGCCTTAAGGAAGCCCGCCATAAAACGGGCCGTCCGGATGCCGTCGTTGTGGCGGAAGGATCGATGGGCGGTTTTCGAACCATTATAGCCGTTTTCGACTTCTGCTTCATGGGCGGCTCGATGGGCATGGCTGTCGGCGAAGCCCTCATTGCCGCGTCGCGTCAGGCCGTCGCACGCAACGCGCCGCTTGTCGTTTTACCCGCCTCCGGCGGCGCGCGGATGCAGGAAGGCATTCTGTCATTGATGCAAATGCCGCGCACGATCCTCGCCGCCCGCGAAGTCAAGGAAGCCGGACTGCCCTATATCGTCGTTTTCACCGATCCGACCACCGGCGGCGTCACGGCTTCGTTCGCCATGGTCGGCGACATTCATATCGCCGAGAAAGGCGCGCAGATCGGCTTTGCCGGCGCGCGCGTTATCGAAAACACGATCCGCGAAACCTTGCCCCCCGGATTCCAGCGGTCGGAATACCTGCTCGATCACGGCATGATCGATATCGTCGTCACGCGCCAGGAATTGCGCGACACGCTTATTCGCGTCATCGGCCTTTTGCGCAGGGGTCCCAAGGCCCGGACGCCCCGCCTCACCGGCCCCGTCCCGCATGGCGCAAGGGATGTATCTGTAAGGCGGAAATAGGGGCTCGGGGTTAGGGGCCGAGATTGGGGGTTAGAAAATGATGGGCTAACAATATTAGGGTCTGAACGCATGGTTGATTTTGTCTTTTTTTCACTTCTTCTTCTTTTTACTCCCGAACCCTAGCCCCGAGCCCCTAATCCCGAACCCCTAATCCCGAGCCCTGAATGCTAAATCCCGATCTTCCGTCTTCGCAAATACTCGAACGCTTCCGGCGCGGGCGGAGCGCGGATATCGACCTGACGCTGCGCAAGACCTATTTCGATTTGCTCGCCAAACTCGGCGATCCGCATAAAAAACTGCCTCCTGCCGTACATGTCGCGGGCACGAACGGCAAAGGCTCCACCTGCGCTTTTCTTCGCGCCATGGCCGAAACCGCCGGAAAGCGCGCGCACGTTTACACCTCGCCGCATCTCGTTTCCTTTCATGAGCGCATTCGCATCGCCGGTAAAATTATCGAAGAAGACGAGCTTGCGGAAATCCTCGGCGATATTGAACGGCTGAGCGATCCTGGCGGAATCACATATTTCGAGGCGGCGACCGCCGCCGCGTTCGTCGCGTTCACGCGCCACGCGGCCGACGTTACGCTTCTCGAAGCCGGCCTCGGCGGGCGTCTCGATGCGACCAACGTCGTGCCAAATCCCGTTGCCACCGTTATCGCGCGCCTGTCGTTCGATCACCGCGAATATCTCGGCCACACGATGGCCGAAATAGCCGGAGAGAAAGCCGGAATCCTGCGTTCGGAAACGCCGTGTTTCGCCGCGCCCCAGCCGTCGCTTGAGGCATTGACGGCGCTGCAGCGCGCCGCCTCTGAAAAGCGTGCGCCTTTGTTCATCGGCGGCAGGGACTGGCGCGTCGATCCCATCGGCACGCATGCGTTTTTATTCGAAAGCCCGAAACGTTCCCTTACGCTGCCCGCGCCCGCTTTGACAGGCCAGCATCAGTTATGGAACGCCGGGCTTGCCATCGCCACGGCAAGCGCCCTTCCCTTCGCCGTCGACGATCAGGAAATCGCCGCAGCCATGGCGCACGTCGAATGGCCCGCGCGGCTGGAGCGTTTGCGTCAAGGCGCGCTTTGCGCGCTGCTTCCTCCGGGTTGGGAGCTTTGGCTGGACGGAGGGCATAACGATTCCGCCGGTGAAGTTTTGGCCCAGCAGATCGCGCTTTGGCGGCATGAAGAAGGACGTCATCCGCGCCCTATGCGGATCGTCCTTGGCATGCTGAACACCAAGGTGCCGCGCGAGTTTCTTGCGCCAATGATCCCTTTTATCGATGCCTTGCAAACCGTCGCCATCCCCGGCGAACCGCTCAGCCGCGCGGCGCACGAGCTTGCCGCACTGGCGCGGGAAGCGGGAATTGCCAATGCCGCACCTGCGGCTTCGCTTCATGAGGCCATCGCCGCCTTGGCCGCAGACGGGAAAACGGGCGGGCGCCTGCTTGTCTGCGGCTCGCTTTACCTCGCGGGCGAGGTGTTGAAGCTGAACGCCCAATAAAAAACCACCGCGACGGCCTTTCCGCGCGGTGGTATCTCTTTTTATACAAACAGCGTTACTGGCCGACCGTCACGCCGTCGGAAGCCGCGCCGGTTTTTCTGGCGTGCTTTTTCTTGTGTTTTTTATGCTTCTTCTGTTTCGCTTGCTTCTTCACGGGCGCCGTTGCTTCCTTCGCGTCCGTCGCCGGAGCCGTCACCGCCGTATCCGGGGTCGCCGTCTCTACCGTCGCTTCGGTCGTTACTTCTGTATCCGGGGCCGCAGGCGTTACGGCAGCGTCTTGCGCCATAACGGGACCGGCCACCAGAACGGCCACGGCGGCTGCCGCAACCATCAGTTTTATCGAACGCATCTTTGAGTCCCTTTCCATGGAAGTATAACAAACGGCCCAACCGGTCCGTCCTGACAACAGGAAAAGAGCGAACCGTGGCAAAATAAAGGCAGTCTTGAAGGTCTGCAAACTCCGGCTTTACCCGGCGTTTGCTTCAAAAAAACCACATCCGGTTTTTCTTCTTTCCTGCCAGCCCTCGGGGCATTCTTTTTGGCTTGGTTTTGCCCTATTCAGGATATATAAAGTGATAGGGAATCAGAAGGCTTTTCCCGTTGCCCTGTTGTTCATTCCTGTTTTGGAGAGCTTAATGCCCATCAATCTGCGCCGCGCGGCACGTATCAGCGTCTCTTTCTTTTTGTTTGGTATTTTTGCGCTTGGCCTCCCCATCGCCGCGCAGGCCCAAACGGGTGCTTCCGGCAACGAAGCGGCCGCCATGATCTCTCCCCAAGGCAAGTTCATCCAGGATCTTGGCGACAAAGCGATTGCCATCCTTGCCGACAAGTCCTTAACGGACGAACAGCGCAATCAGCAGTTCCGCCAAATGCTTCGCGATTCCTTCGATCTTGTGACCATTGGCCGTTTCGCCCTTGGCCGCAACTGGAGGGCTGCGACGCCCGAACAGCAAAAGGAATACATGGGACTGTTTGAAGAACTGGTCGTCAAAACGTATTCCGACCGCTTCGCTCTCTATACGGGCGAAGGCTTCAAGGTCCGAAACGTCCGGCCCGAAGGCGAGAAAGATTTCATCGTGAACAGCGACATTACCCGCCCCGACGGCTCGCCGCCGACAACCGTCGATTGGCGCCTTCGCCAGAAAAGCGGCAAGCTGGGCATCATCGACGTAGTCGTGGAAGGCGTGAGCATGAGCGTGACCCAAAGGCAGGAATACGCCTCTGTCATCGAGCGCAATGGCGGCAACATCGACGCTCTCCTTGACATGATGCGCGAACGCATCAAGGCGCCTACGGCTAAAAGCGGCAAGGCTTGATTCCCCAATAGATAAATCTTTTCAAGGGATTGCGACATTAGCACGGCTTCCCGGGTTTGTTTATATTACGGGGTTGACGATAGCCGGAAGGGCTCTTTGAATGCCGGAAATCGTCCTAACGGCTTTGGTATCCATGCGTTTTTACCGTTTCCTGACCGATATCGGCGCGCCGATCATCTCGCTTTACCTCAGGCGCCGCCTAAGGGAGGGACGCGAGGACCCCGCGCGATTCGACGAGCGGCTCGGCATCCCGTCGAGGGCGCGCCCGGAGGGCAAGCTTGTGTGGTGCCATGCCGCCAGCGTCGGCGAAGCCATGTCCGTCCTCAGCCTCGTCAAGACGCTTAAGGAACACTATCCGGAATGGCGCATCCTGCTTACCACCGGCACAATGACCTCGGCGCGCATGCTGGTTTCTTTTTTGCCTGTCGACGTCATTCACCAGTACGTGCCCGTGGACCGGCGGCCTTTCGTTTCCCGTTTTCTCGATCACTGGCGGCCAGACCGGGTTCTTTGGATCGAATCCGAGGTATGGCCGAATCTTCTGACCGCCATTTCCGAACGGCATATCCCTGCGGCGCTGCTGAACGGGCGCATGTCCGAAAAATCGTTCCGGCAATGGTCCTGGGCAAAAAATTGGGCAAAGGCGCTGCTGAGCGCTTTTTCCCTCCTGTTTGTTCAGACGGAAGACGATCGTCGACGTTTTATGGCATTGGGCGCGCGAGACGTGCGGCGCGTTGGCAACCTGAAATTCGCAGCCGAGCCGTTGCCCTG
Source organism: Alphaproteobacteria bacterium (assembly GCA_040773965.1). GTDB lineage: Bacteria > Pseudomonadota > Alphaproteobacteria > UBA9219 > UBA9219 > JAXGVG01. The sequence continues at coordinate 10,344 of JAXGVG010000049.1, forward strand.
CGACGAGGAAAAGCTGCGCAACCTGCGGGCGCAGACCGGCGCGCGCAAGGTCTGGCTTATGGCCTCGACGCACGAGGGCGAGGACGAAATCGCGCTGGACGTCCACAAGAAGCTGCGCGCGCGACGGTCCGATTTGCTTATGATCCTTGTGCCGCGCCATCCCGCCCGCGGCGGGGCCATCGCCGCTCTGGCGGCCCGGGAAGGCTTGCGTTGCGCGCGCCGCTCGGCAAAGGAAGACATCCGGCCCGATACGGCCGTCTATCTCGCGGACACTATGGGCGAAATGGGCCTTTTTTACCGCCTTGCGCCCGTGACGTGCCTTGGCGGCTCCTTCACGTGGGGCGGGCACAACCCCATCGAGCCCGCGCAGCTCGGATGCGCCATGATTTTCGGTCCGCGCATGACGAATTTCGGGGAAATGGCGCGCGAAATGGTCCGTCAAAATGCGGCCTTGCAGGTGCCGGACGCCGGGGCCTTGACGGCGGCGCTTGAAAGGCTTTTGGATACGCCGGAAGCTGCCGGTGCGCTGGCCGGCGCCGCGCGAGCGTTTGCGGAACAAAAGCGCCATGTGCTGGACGATACGCTGCGGCTTTTGGATCCCTGGTTCGCGGAGAAGCGTTCATGAAAGCGCCCCGTTTCTGGTTTCAACCGTTTGGGCTGAGGGCCGCGCTGCTGGCGCCGTTCGGTCAGTTCTATCGCGCGGGCGGCAAGTTTCGCGGCATAACCCGAACGCCCTACCTTGCGCGCGTTCCGGTCATTTGCATCGGCAACGTCGTCGCGGGAGGGTCCGGCAAAACGCCCGTGGCGCTGACGCTCGCGCGTTTTCTGAAGACGAAAGGCTTTCGGCCCGTTTTCGTGACGCGCGGCTATGGAGGACGCGAAAAAGGTCCGCTACGCGTCGATCCCGAGCGCCATACGGCTGCCGACGTAGGCGACGAGCCTTTGCTGCTTGCGCGTGTCGCGCCCTGCTGGATCGGGCAAGACCGCGCCGCCGCCGTGCGGGAGGCCGAAAAAGACGCCACGCATATTCTCCTCGACGACGGGCTGCAAAACCCGACGATCGTCAAGACGTCCAGCCTGCTCGTCATCGACGGCGCTGTGGGGATCGGCAACGGCCAGATCATTCCGGCGGGCCCTTTGCGAGAGACGCTGAACGACGCGCTTCAGCGCGTGAACGCCGTGGTCATGATCGGCGAGGACGCGACGTGCCTGACCCCGCGCCTGACCAAACCCGTTATATGCGCAAGCCTGAAACCTCGCCTACCGAAGAATTTTCCGCGCAACAGGGAGTTTTTCGCGTTCGCGGGCATCGGAAGGCCGGAAAAGTTTTACGCGTCCTGCCGCGAGTTCGGCCTGAAC
>JAXGVG010000050.1:0-11687 GCA_040773965.1 Alphaproteobacteria bacterium
CCACGCCGATGCGCCAGCTCGCGACGGTCATGAACATTTCGTCCGAAGCGGTCGAAATGCTCCGCGACACCAACGAGCCGGACGCTCAATGGGTTTCCGAACTCGGCGCGCGCGCCGACACCGACGAGGGAACCATCGGGCGCATCCGCATTCCCGCGCACGAGTTGCACGCCCAGCCGCGCGCGACGCAAAAGCTTCTCGACGACGCGATTATCAATGTCGAGGAATGGCTCGTCAGCCGCGTCGCCAGCCGGTTCGCGCGCCGCGAGAACACGGCTTTCGTGAGCGGCGACGGCATCGGGCAACCGCGCGGTTTTTTGAGCTACACGACACAGGCGACAGCCGACGGTTCGCGCTCATGGGGCATTCTGGAGCACGTGAACACGGGCGCCGACGCCGCGTTCGACTCCGCCAACGGGGCCGACGCGTTGATCGGCCTGATGCACAGGCTCAGGGCCGGTTACCTGCCCAAGGCCGTGTGGCTTATGCCGCGCGCGGTGGCCGACGTCATACGAAAGTTTAAGGAAAACACGAGCAACGCCTACATCTGGCAGCCCGGCCTTCAGGCCGGTACGCCCGCGACGCTGCTCGGGCACCCGATCACGCTCGCCGAGGATATGCCCGCCATCGCGTCGGGAAGCCTTTCGGTCGCGTTCGGCAACTTCGAGGAAGGCTATACCATCGTCGATCGCATCGGTTTGCGCGTGTTGCGCGATCCCTATACGGCCGCGCCCTTCGTCAAGTTCCGTTGCAGCAAGCGCGTGGGCGGCGACGTCGTCAACTTCGAGGCGATCAAGCTTCTGCGTTTTTCAGCTTCGTAATCATAAGGAGTTATTCTCATGGCACTTCGCGATCTTTACCACAAGACGAAGGCGATACTTTCGCTGGCCCCGGCGGCGCGAGTCACCGGAACGGCGACGGGATCCGCCGTCGATCTGCGCGGCTACGATGCCGCCATGATCGTCGTAACGTTCGGCGCATGGACCGACGGGACGCATACGCCTTCCGTTCAGCACTCCATCGACGGCATGTCGTATGCGGACTGCGCCGCGTCCGATCTGGACGGTTCCTTGACGGCGGTTAGCAGCTCGGCGGGAAACAACACCGTTCAGCAGGCCGGCTATATCGGGTCGCGGCGCTATGTGCGCGTCGTGATGACGACGTCGGGCGCTTCCACGGGCGCGCTGAGCTCCGCCGGCGTGATCGCCGGGGAGCCGCGTAACGCGCCGGTTCAGTAAACGGTTTTCGGGGACCGGCTCACGATCCCCCGAAGCCGGTCCCCGATCCCTTTTTGAAAAGAGGAATCTATGCGCAACACTATTGTGAATATGCTCGATACGCTTCCGGCGGCGATTTCCAACGGCGCTTCGCTGACCGACGCGCTCGATCTCGGCGGTCTGCGCCTGTTCGGCGTCGTTATGCCTGCGGCCTGGACGGCGGCCAACCTGACGTTTCAGACGTCCTATGACGGCGGCGCGACGTGGGCCGACGTCTATGACGTCAACGGCAACGAATTGACGGCGACGGCGGCCGCCTCGCGCTTCATCGCGCTCGATCCGGCGAACTTTGCCGCCGTTCAGCGGATTAAGGTGCGTTCCGGCACCGCCGCGACGCCTGTGGCTCAGGGCGCCGCGCGCTCGCTTACGCTTGTTTTGCGGGCGGTGTGACCCGATGAGCAACCGTCTCCTTCTATTCCGGGACAACGGCAAGCCGCTCGTGGACCTGAATTTCATGGGCAGCCTGCCGGGCGTTTGCGCGCTGACACGCGCGTCGTCGAAGCGGGCGTTTAACGCCTCGGGCGTTTTAGCCGAAGTTGCGGCCAACAATCCGGCGTTCGAGTACGATCCGGTCACGAATGGGATTAGAGGGCTGTTGCTGGAAGGGCAGAGCACGAACGCTTTGACTTATAGCCAGAACCTGTCGGCCGGATGGACGCGGGGAACCGGAGCCACGTATACCGACTCCCAGGCGTCACCGGACGGTGAAAACAACGCCGTTCTGGTCACCGGACTTAATGGCACGTCGATTGGCGCAACCGAGGCGACCGTGTACAAGTCCAGCGTCCCGATTGCCGAAGGCGTTATTTATACCGTAAGCGTGTTCGCCAGGCTTCAGAGCGCGACGTCAAATAAATTCAAGATAAGGATTCGTTCCGCATCGCCGACATATAATTATTACAGCGCGGATACCACGTTATCGACGACAAACTGGACACGAATAAGCGTGACGTTTACGGCCCCGGCCGGTGAGGCTTCGGCGTTCATTCTGTTCGGGTCTACGGGTTCCATGAATGTCTATCTGTATGGGGCGCAGTTCGAGGCGGCTCCGGCGGCTTCGTCTTACATTCCGACAACCGGCGCAGCCGTTACGCGCGCGGCGGATTCGCTTTTGGTGACGAGCCTTCCGTGGTTTAGCGCGTCGAAAGGGACTTTTGCCGCCACGTTTATGACCGATTACACGCCGCCGACGGGCTGCTATCCGGCGCTTGCCACTTTCAGCGACGGCACGTCGAACAACCGCCTCAAGATCAACATCGATCCGGGATCGGCGCTGGCGGGCGCGGTTACGACGGGCGGGACCCTTCAGGCGAACCCGTCGTCGGGAACGCTTGCGCTTAACGCGGTTCAGAAACTGGCCATGCGCTACAAGACGGACGATGTGGCCCTCTCCGGCAACGGCGCGGCGGCAGGCGCCGATACGTCCGCCAGCATGCCGACAGGCATTTCACAGCTTGAGTTGGGCGGTTTCGGCGGGACGGCCACGCAGGCTTTTAAGGGTTACCTGCGCCGTTTCCGCTACTGGAATTACGGACTTGCCAACGCAACGCTTCAAAAGGTGACGCAATGATCGACACGTATCTTTCTTCAGACAACGAGGCGGCGCTTCGCGCTTTTTGCGCTTTTTTCACGAATGTGATCGGGCCGCTGCCAGGCCGCGTGGCGACGGAGGATAGCGACGCCGCAGGCGATCCGGACAAATTTTATGCGTGCGTTCGCGCGCCGATGGCGATTGGAGCGCTCGAAGGGATCGGCGTTGAAACGCCGGAAACCGGTGCGGCGGTTGTCGGGGTGTGGGCATAAAATTGCGGAAGCAGGATTCTGATAAGGAAACGGGACCGACATGACATGTTTTACGCTTGTGACTTCCCCGGCTCTTGAGCCGGTGACCGTCGATGAAATCAAGGCGCAGGCGCGCATCGATACGTCCGCCGAGGATACGCTTATCGGTGGCCTGATTACGGCCGCGCGTCAGTGGATCGAGTTTTATACGAGCCGTGCCTTGCTTGAACAGACATGGCGGTTTTCTTTCGACAACTGGCCGCAGCAAATGCGCGACGCCTGGGAGGGTTATGAACGAGGTTTTTCCAGCCCGCTGGACGAGGCGGCTTTTATCGTTCTGCCTCGCCCGCAGCTTATGGCCGTGACGAGCGTTCAGGTTTTCGATGAAGACGACGTTGGAACGGTTTGGGACTCCTCGAATTATTTCGTGGATACGGATTCCACGCCGGGCCGTTTGGCCCTTCGTTCAGGGGCCAGATGGCCTGTGGCTTCGCGGAGGGCCAACGGCATTTGCATCGAATACAAGGCCGGGTACGGCGACGCGCGCGCGGACGTTCCGCAGGCCGTCAGGCTTGCCGTCATGCAATTGGCGACGCACTGGTACGAGCATCGCGGCGACGGAACGGCGGCGAACGGGGCGTCCGTGCCCCATGGCGTCAAGGCGCTGCTTTGTCCTTATCGCCTCCAGAGCGTGAGGTTGTGATGGCCGCCGGGGATTTGCGGAAAAGACTGACGCTGCAGCGCGAAAGCCTTTCGTCGGGCGGTCAAACGGGCATCTGGACGACCGTCGCGACGGTTTGGGGTTCGATCGCGCCATCGACGCGATATTACGATTATCTGAACAGCGAAAGGCGCGTTACGCACATTATTCGCGTGCGCTACCGGAGCGATGTGACCGTCGCGACGGGCATGCGTTTCGTTTGCGGGAGCCGCGTTTTCACCGTTCGTTATGTTGTGATCGACGGAGAGAAGAACCGTTGGCTCGACGTTTTGGTGGAAGAGGGCGGGGGGCTGGAATAGCGAGGCTTTATGTCATTCGATGAAGTGCAGTTGCCTTTTGTGATAGGATTCGGCTCCGGCGGCGGTCCGCAGTTTTCGACGGACGTCGTGACCATCGACGGCGGTTTCGAACGGCGCAACCAGAACTGGGCACAGGCCCGGCGGAAATACGACGCGCGCACGGGCGTGCGTTCGGCGGCCGACGCCATGTTGCTGTCCATCTTTTTTCAGGCGCGCGCCGGACGCGCGCGCGGGTTTCGCTTGAAGGATTGGAGCGATTTTACCAGCGCTACCGACGGCGTTTCGGCGCCTTTATGGAGCGATCAGGTTCTCGCGACGGGCGACGGCAGTGCCACGGCGTTTCAACTTGTCAAAAACTATGGAAGCGGCGGCGTGATCTACCGGCGTGCGATACGCAAGCCCGTAGCGGACAGCGTGACCATTGGGGTAAACGGCGCGCAAGTAACGACAGGCTGGAGCGTGGATGCCGCGACGGGCATCGTGACGTTCGCTTCTCCTCCCGTTTCGGGGCATGCGATTACGGCGGGATACCGTTTCGACGTTCCCGTTCGTTTTGACACGGATCAGCTTCTTTTGACGGCGCAGGACGCCGGACTTTCCAAGGCCGAGATACCTCTTGTCGAGATAAGGGTCTGATGAAAACGATTTCGACCGCGTTGCAGGAGCATTTGGGCGGCGAACTGACGACGTTGGTCGAATTGGTGAAAATCACGCGAACGGACGGCGTTATCAAGGCTTTTACGACGCACGATGCCGATCTTGTCGTCGATGGGGTCACGTATAAGGCCGACGGTTCTTTTTCGCCGCAGGATTTGAACAGCGCCGCGAGTCTGAAAGCCGAACGTTTCGAGATTGCGGGCGTTCTCGACAGCGCGGTCATCAGCGATACGGATTTAAAGGCCGGGCTTTACGATCACGCGCGTATCGATTTTTACGTTTGCAATTGGGCCGATTTGACCCAGGGCGTCATTCAGTTGCGGCGCGGGTGGATCGGCGAGGTTTTGCTCGAAGACGGACGTTATACGGCGGAATTGCGCGGGTTTCACGACCTTTTGCAGCGCCGCATCGGTGAAACGTATACGCCGGAATGCCGGTATGATTTGGGCGACAGCCGTTGCGGGATCGATCTTGCCGCCTTGACGGTGACAGGAAGCGTCACGGGCGCGACGAGCGCATCCGTTTTTTCGGATACGGCGCGCACGGAAAGCGACGGAACGTTTGCATACGGCAAGCTGACGTGGACAAGCGGAGCCAATCAGGGCCTTGGCATGGAAGTGCAGGATTGGAACGCTACAGACAAGACGTTCACGTTATGGCTTCCCATGCCCAATGCCATCGCAACCGGGGATGGTTACAGCGTTTATCCGGGGTGCGACAAACGGCTCGCCTGTTGTCGGGATACGTTCAATAACGTCATCAATTTCGGCGGTTTTCCGCATTTGCCGGGCGTCGGGAAGATTTTGTTTTATCCTGATAACAAAGGATAAATTGCATTATATGAAAAAATGGATCCCCGCCTGCGCGGGGATGACGCGGTTAATAAAATGATATGTAAAAAAGCGGCGATTATGATTGCCGCCGCGAGGGCCTGTCTCGGAACACCGTTTCATCACCAGGGAAGACAGCCGGGGACCGGCCTCGATTGCATCGGGTTGATCGTGGTCGCGTTGCGGGCCGCCGGTTTTGTTGTGAGAGACCGCACCGATTACGGGCAAAGACCGGACGGCCATACGCTTGTTCAGGCTTTGCTTGAGCATGGCGCCGTTCAGGAGGAAGAAATTTCGCCGGGTTGCTTGCTGCTTTTTCGTTATGACTGCCAGCCGCAGCACGTGGCGTTGGCGACAGGCCGGGACACAATGATCCATAGTTTTGCGCCTGCCGGAGAGGTCGTCGAGACGGCCATCGGCGCTTACTGGCGGCGGCGGCTGGCAGGCATCTACCGCTTTTTCACAGACGAATAGGAATCCATGGCCTCTATCGTTCTTTCGAGCCTTGGCCGTTCGCTCGGCAATTACCTTGTGCCGGGGATCGGCGGCCGGATTCTCGGTTTTCTTGGCACGCGAGCGGGGCGTTACCTCGACAGCGAAATAGGTCTCGGGTCAAGTCCGGTCAAGGACGGACCGCGCCTTGAAAGCCTGAACATTCAGGATTCGCGCTATGGCGCCGGTATTCCCGTCGTCTTCGGGCGCGTTCGTGTGGCCGGAAACGTCATCTGGGTTTCGGATCTTATCGAAACCAGCCATGAAAGCCAGACCAGCGGCGGGAAGGGCGGCACGGTCAGCAGCGTTTTCGGCGGTACGCGGACAACCTATACCTACAGCCTGCACTGCGCGGTTGCGCTGGCGGCCGGCGTTATCGGCAGCGTCGAAACGATTTGGGCCGATAGCAAGGTGATTTATCAAAACGGCGTATGGAAAGAAGGGGTCGTTGGCAGCGCTACGGTTTACACGGGTAGCCCGGCGCAGGATCCCGATCCGTTGATGCAGTCGTTTCTTGGCAGCGATCAGGTCCCCGCCTATCGCGGGCATGCATATATCGTTCTTGAATCTTTGCAGTTGTCGAACTTTGGCAACCGGCTGCCCAATCTGACGTTTGAGGTTGCGTCGCCCGTCGGCGGCCCGCAGCCGGAGTGGCTCGGCTGTGCCGGTACGGACATTCAGCATCGTCCGGGGCCCATTCGCAACAAGGGCATGCCGCCGCTGGCCGTCGAAAGCGGCAGCGCAGGGGCGCGCCGGATGATTGCAGGCGGTTTTACTTTTTCCGGCACCAGCGCATCGTTTCACGTTATCGATTCCGACGTTACCGGCGACATTCCGGCCGGGATCGCGCATACGGAAAGCGACAGTTTTCCTGCGAACGACGCGGGCGATCACGCCTGGGCCATGGCGCCCGACAAGCGTTTTGTGGCGATGTACATGCAATTCGCCGAGACGACACCGTCGCACCGTTTGGTTATTTACGATTCGAAAAATCGCCAGTTCGGCGACGTGTTTTCGATCGACCTCGATTTTTGCGCCGACAACAAGCAGATAGCCTGGATCGACGCGCAGCATTTCGTTCTGACGGACAGCTCGGGAGGCAGGCGCGGGCTTCGCGTTTTTGCGCGCGCGGGAATGAATATAACCGATCTTGGCTTTCACGATGTGTGGGGCGCGGGGTCTGCCACGTCGCGCGTGCCATTGTATTACGCGCAGTTTACGCCTTTGGCGAACGGCCTGTTGCATTATATGGCCGACGTTCAGCCTTATTTTACGGCGATTTACGTGCGATCCGTCGTTTGGCAAAACAACGCGCTTATCGTTGGCGATGAATACACGCTGACGAGCGGTTATTATGCCGGTCCCGGAAGCGGCGCACAGGCCTGTTTGCTGAAAACGGGCGAGGACGAGTGGACGTTGTATTTCGCCACCGTTCTCGACATGCAGCTTATGTCGTTCGAGCCGGGGTCGACGTCGGCCACGATTACGCGGCCCTGGCAGCGGTTGAGCAACGGCGCTTTCGCTCAGAGCGTTACGAGTCATCCGGTCGTTTACGGAAACCGCATTGCCGTTGTCCAGCGGAGCAGCACGGACAATTATTACCGGTTGTCGGAAATAGCGCTTAACGGCGGGTCGTTTTCGCTTGAGGCCGACGGGGTCATCGTTAGCGGTTTTGCCAACGCTTACGGCAATTTTGGCGCGGAGGCCATCGACGGCACGCGCTTGCTGCTGATGGGGATTAACGGTTTTGAGAACGAGCTTTCGCTATTGGCGATCGTTCGCCGCCGCAACACGGGCGGCACGCTGGACGCCATTGTGGCGGACATTCTTGCGCGCGCCGGTTACGCGAGCGGCGATTGCGACTTGACCGATCTGGCCGCCGTGCCGGTTGACGGTTACGTGATGGAAGAACCGATGCCGGCGGCGGCGGCGCTGCAGTCTTTGCAGATTTATCAGCCTTTCGAGCTTGTCGAGAGCGGCGCGCAACTGAAGGCCGTCAAGCAGAGGAACGAGGCGGCGCTTTTTATTCCATCGGCTGAATGCCGCGCGGGAAAAGAGCGGGAAAGCCTGTCCTTGCACCAGCAAACGCGGACGCAGGAACTGGATCTGCCCGTCGAGGTTACGGTCGATTATCTAGACGCTTCGCGCGACTATGAGGTGGGAAGCCAGCGCGCCCGCCGTTCCGCCACGCGCGGGGCGCGGACGATGGCCAGGATCGGCTTGCCGATCGTCTGTACCGCAGCGAAGGCCAAGCAAATTGCCGAGGAGAGGCTTTACACGTCATGGGCCGAGCGTGAAAACCTTTGTGTAAGATGGTCGCGGCGATGGCTGGCAGTCGAGCCGGGCGACGTTGCCGATTTGGGCGGACGGCTTATGCGCGTGACGAAAACGCGGCTGGATGGCGGCGTGATCGAAGCGCAGGGAACGCTGATTTATCCGGCGATATCAAGCACGGCTGAGGCGGATGAGGGATCGTTCAATTCCGTCGCCGGTGCCGGTTCGGTGTTGAGCACGCTTTATTTGATGGATTTGCCGCTATTGCGCGCCGCCGACGATCAGCCGGGCGTTTATGCGGCGGTGGCCGGTATAGACGGCTGGCCGGGCGCTTCGTTGTGGCGGTCCGGCGACGGCGCGAATTACGGCGCGCTGGCCGCGTTCAATCTTCCGGCGACGGCGGGCATTGCAACGACGGCGCTTGAGGACCGTCCGGCCTGGTATATGGATCGCGCCGGTACCGTTTGCGTTCAGCTTTTGCATGGCACGCTGGCCAGTTGCAGCTTCGACGATTTGCTCAACGGCGCGAATGTGGCTTTGCTGGGCGAGGAGATTATCCAGTTTCAGACCGCGACGCTGACGGGGCCCGGGCTTTATACGCTTGGCAATCTTTTGCGGGGAAGGCGGGGAACCGAAGGCAAAACCGGTTCGCACGCCGCGGGCGAGCGGTTCGTCCTTTTGACGGAAGGAACCGTGCGATTTATTCCCGCGCTGCTTACCGACCGGAACCGCCGTTACGATTTTCGGGCTTTGTCGAACGGACAGGCGCTCGGCGATGTGACGGATGTGGATTTTACTTACAGTTTGGCGACGTTGCAGCCTATGGCTCCCGTTCATTTGACGGGAAGCCGCAGCGGCGGAACGGGAAGCGATTTGACGTTGGGTTGGAAGCGGCGCGCGCGTTTAAATGCCGATTGGGCCGATTGTGTCGATGTGCCGCTGGATGAGCCCGAGGAACTGTACGACGTGGAAATCATGGACGGGTCGTCCGTCAAGCGCACGTTCAGCGGCGCAACTGGCGTGTCGCAGGTCTATAGCGCCGCCGATCAATCCGCCGATTGGGGCGGCAGCGTTCCGTCGGCCTTTACGGTGAATGTGTATCAGCTGAGCTCGCGGTACGGGCGCGGCCAAAAGGCAAGCGCGGTAGTTTAGGGAGAGACATATGCCGAATACGCCAAATCTTGCGATGCCTTATCTGGTGGCGTCGCAGGCGCAGAAAGAAGTTACGCATAACGACGCGCTGAACGATCTGGACTGTTTGGCCCAGATGTCGGTTATCGACAGGACGTTGAACGCGCCTCCGTCGTCGCCGGGGGAAGGCGACGCCTATATCGTCGGTTCTTCGCCAACCGGAGCCTGGAGCGGTTATGCCGATTGCGTTGCCGCCTATTATTCAGGGTGGCGTTTCAAGGCGCCGGAGGCCGGATGGCGGGCGTGGGCGCAGAACGAGAACAAGCTTTTGTACTTTACGGGGACGGCTTGGTCGCCGCTGGCCGCGCCTTGCCTCGACGGCACTTTTGTTTGGAATCCCGGCGCGATTGCGAACGGAAGCGGTCTCACGTCTTCCGGCGTGACCGTAACCGGGGCGGCGTTGGGGGATTTTGTTCACGTCGCCGCGCCTTACGATCTTCAGGGCGTGTTTGCGACGGCTTATGTCAGCGCGGCGAATACGGCGGTTGTGCGTTTGCAGAACCAGACCGGCGGCAGCGTTACGCTGGCTTCGGGGACGTGGCGCGTGCGGGTTACGAAAGCCTAAAGGTGAAAACATGAAATTTCCGATGAACGGGGCGCTGGGCCGTCACGTGCCGCTGGCGCTTGTCTTCGCGCTGCTTTTGCAGGCGGCCACGGTTGTGTGGTGGGCCTCGGCGAGGGATCGCGACAATTTTTTTCTTGGCCAGCGAGTCACGAATCTGGAATCCGGACTCGCACGTACAGCCGATGGACAGGGGCAGGTTCTGGAGCGTTTGGCGCGTATCGAGGAACGCCAGAACGCGCAGATTTCGATGATCGACAGGATCGAGAAACACCTCGCGTCATTACGCAAACAATAGGTTTTCGCATTATGGACGGAAGTTTGGAGGCGGCGGCTGCGTTATGGCGCGCGCGCCGGGTCAATGCGAACGGCATTGCTCTTATCAGGGAATACGAAAATCTTCGTTTGACGCCATATTTGTGCCCGGGGCACATATGGACCGTTGGTTATGGACACACCCGGACCGTCAGGCCGGGCATGAAAATTACGGCGGACCAGGCGGACGCGCTTCTTGACGACGATTTGCGTCTTGTCGAACGCGCGATTGTGCGTTTGGTTAAGGTGCCGTTGACGAACAATCAGTTCGCCGCACTGGCCAGCTTTGTCTTTAACGTTGGCACGGCCAATTTCGAGCGGTCGACGCTGTTGAAGCTTTTGAATCGCGGATGGTACGAGCAAGTTCCCGCCCAACTGATGCGCTGGAACCGGGCGGCAGGCGAGGTTCTGGGCGGGCTGGCGCGCCGCCGTGCAGCCGAAGCGCGTCTTTGGAACAAAACCGATGAACCGGAAACGCCGGCTTTTCCGCAAATTGGAACGGAAGGGGCGTGACGGGATGCGATTGTTTTTCCGCTATCTTCTTACCGGCAAGGACAACAGGACCTATGAGATTTCGCGCTTTCTTCTTTTTCTCGGGGTTGTCAGCTTCCTCGTATTTTCCGCCTATGACGTTTTTTCGACGCAACGCTTCGACGCCATCAACTTCAGCACCGGCCTGACAGGGCTTTTGTTCGGCGGCGCCGGGGGGATTGCCGTGAAGGCTAACGCCGAACCAAAGGATAAAGATGATTCTGCCTGATGCATGGAAAACAGGCGCCGGCGTGGCGGTCGTTTTGGCAGTTGCCGGCGTCCTGGCCTGGCTTTTTGTCGCGAGGGCAAACCTGAAAGCCGATCTGGCGAGCACGCAGGCCGGTTATGCGCTGTGTAGGGCGGCCAATGACGACTGGGCGGCCAAGGCGCTTGCCTTCAACGAAGCGGCAAGAAAGTTGCAAGAAGAAGCGGCGGCGCGCGCGACACTGGCGGCTGAGGCGGAAGCGAAAGCGGCGAAGGCGGCCAATGTGCATACGAAGAAGGCAAACGCCATTTTGGACAGATCCTATAAAGGCGACGATTGCCTGGCCGCCAAAGCGTTATTGGACGACTACCGGAAGAGGCAAAAATGAAAAAGCTGTTTTTTTGTCTTTTACTGGCGGGATGCGCCGTTTCGGGGCCTGTTACAAAACCCGTGGTCGTTGAAATGCCTGTGCCGGTGCCCTGCCGGGCGCCGGTCGTTCTTCATCCCGTATGGCCCACGGAATCCTTGCCACGGAACGCGACGCTGTTTGA
>JAXGVG010000051.1:0-11658 GCA_040773965.1 Alphaproteobacteria bacterium
ACTGGCGGCGGCTTACGTCTGCCGAAAGCGGCATCGTCAGGATTACAAGTTTTGAGGCTGCCGATCTGGCTTGTCAGGTTGCGGGCATGGTGCCGCGTGGGGAAGCGCCGGATCAGTTCACTCCAAACCGTTACATCGAGCCCAAAGACCAGAAAAAGATGGATACGTTTATTCATTTTGCTTTGGCGGCGGTGGATGAAGCCATCAAGGACAGCGGTTATGTGCCGCCGGACGACGAAGCGCGCGAACGCGCGGGGATTATGATCGGCTCCGGTATAGGCGGTTTAAACGAAATTTATGAAACCTCAATCGTTTTGCGCGATAAAGGCCCGCGTCGTGTGTCGCCGTTCTTCATTCCCCGCAGTTTGATCAATCTCGCCTCAGGGCAGGCGTCGATTTATCACGGCTGGCGCGGGCCTAACCATTCTGTCGTGACGGCCTGCGCTTCGGGTTCTCATGCCATCGGCGACGCGGCGCGGCTTATTATGTTGGGCGATGCCGACGTGATGGCGGCCGGGGGCGCGGAAGCGGCCGTGTGCCGGATCGGCGTGGCGGGATTCTGTGCGGTGCGCGCCCTGGCTACTTCTTTTAACGATGCTCCGCTTAAGGCTTCACGTCCCTTCGATAAAGACCGTGACGGGTTTATCATGGGCGAAGGCGCGGGGATGGTCATCCTCGAAGAATATGAGCATGCGAAAAAGCGCGGCGCCAAAATCTATGCTGAATTGATCGGGTATGGCATGTCGGGCGATGCTTACCATATGACGGCGCCGGCGGAAGACGGGAGCGGCGGGTTCCGGGCGATGAAAAACGCCTTGGCCCGCGCGGGCATAGGTCCCGAAGCCGTGGATTATATCAACGCGCACGGCACAGGGACGCCTGTGGGCGACGAAATTGAAGTCAATTCGGTCAAACGCCTGTTCGGTCCGGCTGCGAGCAATGTCATGATGTCGTCGACCAAGTCCGCCACCGGCCATCTGCTTGGCGCGGCAGGCGCCGTGGAAGCGATTTATTGCGTGAAAGCCATTAACGATGGCATTGCGCCGCCGACGCTGAATTTGGACAATGTTTCCGAAGGCTGCAAGGGAATCGATCTTGTTCCGCACAAGGCGAAAGAAAAGAAGATCGGCATAGCTCTCTCAAATTCATTCGGCTTTGGCGGCACCAACGCGAGCCTCGTTTTCAAAAAGCAATCATAAGACGTTTGGCTGGCGAAAAGATCCGGAGACAGCCAACGATTAAGCTTCGTTTTTTGACGGCAAATATCTTAATTAAAAATTAGAAACCCATACAGAAGTATGGGCATTTGAAGAGTTTGCGATTTTATCGGTTGTTTTCTCTTCAAGTTTTTGTTGCGGGCGAAAAGAATGCAACCACGGGCACACATTCAGATATTAGGGTTAATGTTTTTTTAGTTTAGGAGGTGTTACCTGAGGCCGCCAATCCTCATTAGAGTTTTCAATCATGCTGCGCATGACGTTCTGCCATCCTCTGTTTATTTTTCCCGCGCTTCTATTATTTTTTTCGGCAGGTCTGTATGTCCGAAACGAAATTAAAGATTTTGAAAGCGGCCAGGCCATTCGTGCGACACTTGCCGATGAAGCGCCCAATCTGACGGCCTCTTTACAGGACGCGTCATGGAATTTATTTCTCGAGCTTGAGGCCTATACGGATAAGAGCCAAACGTCCGAACAGATAAAAGTGGCGTTGCAGAAACTGGATGTTGTGAGAGAACAGGGAAAATCGATAAAAGATTATCTCGCGAAAAACCCTGAAATGGCCAAAAGGCATGAAAAAAGCCTTGGCCTTATTATATCGGCGGTGGAAAAAATCGACCGGTTTGAGCCGCAATTGAGTAAGGAACCTCCGCCGACAGAAGCTGAAGCCGAAGCGATGATTGACGTGTTGGGTTCGGCCATCACATCGATCATGCGTTTCGATGACGCCATTAATCTCGAGCACAGAAATGAAGTCCAGGACATGCTTCGCATAATGAAGCAGGGTGAAAAGAATTTCGGTTATCTGTCGCTGTTCATTCTGTTGACGGGCTTGATGATGATCGTTTTTCTTTACAGAAACGCCCACGTTTACAAAACGAAGGCTGAGGCGCTTCAGTCGGCCGAACGCGCCAACGCCTTGTATGCCGCAGCCCTGCGTTCGACGCGCGTGGGGGTTTTCATTCGCGACAGGCTTCGTCCGGATCAACCGGTGGTTTTTGTCAACGATGCCTTCCAGAATATTACCGGATATTCGCTGGAGGACGGGGGGAAGCTAAAATATGCTTTTCTTGCGGGATGGCACACGGACAAGGCGACGCTGGAAAACATTAACGAAACGATCAAAAAGGGCGAGTCCAACACGTTTAACGCGCTTTTCTATCGCAAGGACGGGAGCGCGTTCTGGAGCGAAATGTTCGTAAGTCCCGTTAAAGATAAATATGGCATTGTGACGCATTATGTCTTTTTGCTTGCCGATATTACGGAACAGCGGCAGATGCAGGAAGCGCTTATCCAGGCCAAGGAGCAAGCCGAGAGGGCCAGCGCGGTCAAGACGAATTTCCTCGCTGTCATGAGTCACGAGATTCGCACGCCCATGAACGGGCTTCTGGGCGTGCTTAATTTGCTAGCCGACACGCCACTGGACGAAGAGCAACGAAAACTGGCCGCGATTGCCTTGTCCTCAAGCCAGTCGCTTCACAGAATTATAAACGATATTCTCGACTTCGTGAAAATCGAGGCGGGAAAAATCGATATTCTAAACGAACCTTTTTTCCTCAGAATTCTTGTGAACGAAATGATGGATCTTGTCCGTCCGTCGGCGGCCGTCAAAAACCTCGATCTAAAGCTGAAGGTGCAGGATTCGGTTCCTTCCGCGTTCATTAGCGATGCAGGACGCATCCGGCAAATTCTCCTTAATCTTGTGACCAACGCCGTCAAGTTCACGGAAGAAGGGTCCATTGAGGTGCGAGTCTTCGATCTTATGACCAATATTGTCGAAGGGAAGCCTCTCTCGCTGGTGCGTTTCGAGGTTGTCGATACAGGGATCGGTATTAGCGCGGCCGATCAGGACAAGCTGTTTAAGGAATTCAGCCAGGTCGAACGTTTCTATACCCGGCGTTACGGCGGGGCCGGTCTTGGCCTTGCGATCGCGGAACGGTTGGTGAAACTTCTGGACGGCGAAATAGGGGTCGAGAGCAAGCCGGGGAAGGGAAGCAAGTTCTGGTTTGTCCTGCCCCTGACGATGGCCCCGGAAGGAACGATGGTTATACAGGCTGGCAAGATTGCGCAAGACGACGAGAGACCGCCGCCGGTGACGAAGGGAAAAGAGGCCAAGCGAATTCTTCTCGTTGAGGACAATGACACCAATCAATTGGTAACGTGCCGCTATCTGCAGAAGGCCGGGTTCAACCCCGATACGGCGTCGAGCGGGGATGAAGCCATCATGAAGGCCGAGGCTGGCGAATACGATCTTGTCCTTATGGATATATCCATGCCCGGGATTGACGGCCTTGAAGCCACGCGCCGCATCCGCGCGCTGGGCGGGTGGGCCGCTGAGGTTCCCGTGATCGCTTTGACGGCGCATGTCATGCCTGGCGACCATGAACGAAGCCTGGCCGCAGGCATGAACGATCACCTGAACAAACCGATTGAATATCAAGAACTCGTTCGTTCGCTGGAATACTGGCTGCATGTTGCCGTTCAACCTGAAGGCGGACCTTCCGCACCGCGCGATGCGGCGGGAGGGCCGATCCCGGATATCGATCCCGCCATTATCCAAACGCTGGCCGACGATCTTGGCGTCGACGCCATGATGCGAATAACGCAGGTTTTCCTTGGCGAACTTGATCGCCACCTTTCGAGCCTCGTCGGTCAGGAGGAAAGGCCGGCCCTTGAAATCATTGAACGCAACGCGCATACGCTGAAAAGCAGCAGCGCCAATTGCGGGCTAAAACGATTCGCTACGTTGATGGCGTCGCTTGAAATGGCGGCGCGAGATAAAGACCGCAAGCGTGTCATTTCTCTCCTGAGAGAGATCGAATCGGCCTATATGGACGGTCGCCAGGCGCTGATTAGAGAACGCGAGCGGTTCAGCACTTGAACGATCGCCGATAATACGTTCTTATGCTATTTGTTCCGCAGTCCTTTCCCCGCCTTCTTGCCGTTTGCTTTCTTCATGACTTCCGAACTTTCGCTAACGCTGAACGAATCACCTGAAACGCCTGATGGCGTTGTGCGGCTGGATTCGTCCGATATGCGGCTGCTGGGCGTATTGCCGGGCGACATTTTGGCTCTGGCGGGGCGACGGACGACCTATGCGCGCGCTCTTCCGGCCTTCATGGAAGACCGCAACCAGCGGCTGGCTGGCGTCAGCCGGGATTTGTCTGAAAACCTTGGGCTTCAACCGGGCCAGAAGGTCCGTGTTTTGGGCGAAAGGCAAAAACCCGCGCTGGCCGAGAAGATTATGCTTGAAGTCGAAGACGAAATCGACCGTTTGCACGTCCTTGTTCGCGCCGGACAGCTTAATACCTTTTGGCGCGACCGTTCGCTTGTTGCGGGAGACCGGTTGCGCTTGCCGACATTGGACAGGAACCCTTTGTTTGTCGGAGTGTTATCGACACAACCCGACGGATTGGTTCAAATCGCTCACGGCACCGAGTTTGTCCTGAAGTCCAAAAAAGACGAAGGAAACCTTCCTTCCCTTGGCGGTTTGAGGGATGTTTACCGGACCTGTAAAACGTTGGCGTCTCTGCGCTTCAAATCGGATGGGCCCGGCATGACGCGGGCCGTGCTTCTTGAGGGGCCGTCGGGATGCGGCAAGGCTCGGCTGGTGACACGTCTCGCTCTTGAGATGGGCGTGCCCCTTGTTGTCCTTGATGTCCATCATTTGATGGACAAGAGCATGTCGGGCACGAAGGGCGATTTGCCCGTGTCCCTGACGGAGATAGCGCGGCGAGGTCCCGTCATTTTGTTGCTCGATAACCTTGAAGCGCTGACGGGACATGAGAGTAAATCGGCGGTTTTCGCCTTGGCCGGGCGCGTCGTACTGTCCCAGCTTATTTCGCTGCTTGACGAATTGCCGGCGCATCCGAATGTCATGTTATTCGGCGTCGTCTCGGGCGTCGTGGAGCCGCGCTTTATAGAGCGCAACCGATTTGATCTTCGTTTGCCGGTCGATGCGCCGCACCGCCTGGCGCGTCATGAAATCCTTATCCTTGAAACCCGGAACATGCCGCTTGCGGGCAATGCCGATCTGGCGCGTTTGGCCACCATGACGGCGGGAACGACCGGGCGCGATTTGAACCAACTGGCCGTATCGGCGGCGCGGATGGCTCTGGAGGCCTGTGTGACGGAAAGCGATTTCACGGCGGCTTTCAGGCATATCGAACCTTCGCTTCTTGGCGCGGTGCAGTGCGACATTCCCGAAACATCGTGGGATGAAGTCGTGGGACTTGACGACGTGAAGCCCTTGCTTCGAGAAACTCTTTCATGGTCTTTGCAGCATTTCGGCAGGTTCCAGGCCTCGGGGGTTCGACCGCCGCGCTCGATCCTTCTTTCGGGAGGGCAGGGGACCGGGAAAACCTCGCTGGTGCGCGCGTTGGCGGGCATCATTCCGATGCATTTCATCGAACTGCTGTGCCCGACGCTTGCCGCAGAGGATCCGGCGAAAGCCGCTCAATATATACACGAGGGATTCATGCTGGCGCGACGTAAAACGCCATGTCTTGTGTTCTTTGACGATATCGACGTGCTGTTCGAAAGCGGCGCGGCGGCGGATCTGGCCTCGCATTTACAGCCCGTCGTGGCCCGGTTGCTGGTTGAACTGGATAATTTGCCTCTGATCCCCGGCGTGGTCGTCATCGCCGCTACGAACCGTCCCGACCGTCTGCCGACGGAGATTATGCGTCCCGGACGGTTCGATTATGCCGTGACCCTGCCCATGCCCGATAACGCGGCGCGCAAGAAGATATTGCAAATGCATGCCCATAAGCTTCCCTTGGCGGCGGACGTCGATATCGGCCATCTGGCGGGACTTATGCAGGGCATGTCGCCGGCCGAGATGGCCAATCTTTGTAACCGCGTCGGCCTTATGGCGCTGCGTGAATCGCTGAACGACGCCAACGGCGGCGTCATTCCGCCGGTTGTCAACGCCGCGCTTTTCGAACAGGCGCTGAGGGGAAGGAAGAATTAGTATGCGTCATTCCCGCGGAAGCGGGAATTCAGCGCGCCGCGTCTGCGGCGCATATGAGTCACATGTCGCGTGGATACGCGACGCTGGATCCCCGTTTTCACGGGGATGACACAGAGCATTTTTTTTGTTCCAGAAAAAAAGTTAACCCCCTCAACGCTCACGCAACGCTCCCGCCTCACCCCATCTTCACCCCTATAAAAAGCTATAAGGATCGATATCCACTTGCACCCGAATAGTGCGGGGAACTTTTACTGGCGCCAGCCAGTCGCGAAGAATGTTCGGCAGAGCCGCCGCGCGGTCCGCCTGTATCATGAGCCGATAGCGCGTCCGTCCGCGAAGCATGGCGAACGGAGCAGGGGCCGGGCCGAGGACTCGCATGTGCGCGTTTCGCGGTGTCGCGGCGGCGATTTTATTAGATATTTCAATGACATGTTTCGGGATCTTGCCGGACACCGTTATGCTGGCGAGGCGGCTGAACGGCGGCAAACGATAAGCCGCCCGCTCCTTCATTTCCGCCGCCATGAACGCGTCCCGGTTTCCCAATGTCAGAGCGCGCATGACGGGATGATCGGGCGCCGTCGTTTGCAGAAAGACCTGTCCGGGGTCTTCGCCGCGCCCGCTGCGTCCCGCCACCTGCTGAAGAAGTTGGAACGTGCGTTCCGTCGCGCGAGGATCGCCGCCGCTCAAACCGAGATCGGCGTCGATAACGCCCACCAGCGTCAGGCGGGGAAAGTGATAGCCCTTTGCCATGATCTGCGTGCCGATAAGAATGTCGAGTTTGCGATCCGACATTTGGCCGATCAGTTTCTGCGCGGCCTTGGGGCCGTCGAGCGTATCGCTGGCCATGATGGCAAGACGCGCTTCCGGCAGGCGCTTTTTCACTTCCTCGGCGATGCGCTCGATGCCGGGGCCGCATGCGGCAAAACGTCCCTCGGCATGGCAAACCGGGCAGGCCTTGGGCAGATAGGTGCTGTAATCGCAATGATGGCAATGAAGCTTGTTCGATCGCTTGTGCTCGATCAGCCAGCTTGTGCAATGCGGACAGGGCAACCGGTGCCCGCAGGCGCGGCAAAGAGTCAACGGCGCATAGCCGCGGCGGTTGAGGAACAGCATCGCCTGCTGCTTGTTCGCGAGGGTCTCCTGCAAAGCCTCGAAAAGAGGCGCGCCTATAAACATGTCGGAGGGAAGCTTTTCTTTACGCAAATCGATCAGTTTGATGCGCGGCATAGAGGCTTCGCCGAAACGTTCGCGCAGGACGGCGTGATGGTATTTCTTCTGGTGAACGTTATGCAGCGTTTCAAGCGAAGGCGTCGCGGAGGAAAGAACGATCGGAATATTTCCCAAATGCGCGCGCACCACGGCCATATCGCGGCCCTGATAAATGACGCCGTCTTCCTGTTTATAGGCGGCTTCATGCTCTTCATCGACGACGATAAGGCCCAAGTCCGGATAAGGCAAAAAAAGCGCGGAGCGGGCGCCTAAAACGAAGCGCGCCTGGCCTTGCGCAATGGCATGCCAGTTCAGGCGGCGCTGCTTTTCCGAAAGTTCCGAATGCCATTCCGTGGGACGCGCGCCGAATCTTTCCGCAAGCCGTTCCAGAAGCGCCGCCGTCATCGCGATTTCGGGCAGCATCGCAAGAACCTGTTTGCCTTGCCGCAGCGCCGTGGCGATGGCCTCGCAGTACACTTCCGTTTTGCCGGAGCCCGTCACGCCGTCCAGAAGCGTCACGGAAAACTTTCCGGCCATAACTTTGGCCACAAGCTGAACGGATGCCGCCCGCTGCTCGGGACTGAGCTCCGGTTTTTGGGAATCGGGGTCCGGCATGGGGAAGGCAAGCGAGTCTTTTTCCTTAAGCATCCGGAGACGGCCGCCCATGACCATTTTTAAAATCGCGCCGGGCGGTGTTACCGTATAGTTCGCGACCCAGTTAACGAACTGCCGCGAAACGTCCGGCAGGGGCGGGAGATCGAGAATCTGGCTTAGGGTCTTGAGTTTGCCGGGGGGAATTTCGCCCTGTCCCGGGCCCCAAACGACGCCTTCGGTAAGGCTGTGCCCCAGAAAAACCTCCACATACGTTCCGGCTGGAGGAGGGGGATCGTCGGGTGCCAGATAATCGTAGCCTTCCGCCACGGGCAAAGGCACCAAAACGCGCATTAACCTTGGGTTATTTTTGGTGGTGGACGGGGGTTTCATTGGCTAATGTCGGGTTCCGGGTGATTCATTCGCAGGGGAGTTATACACGTGAAGTTCTTTGTTGATACAGCCGATCTGAACGAGATTAAAGACTTGGCCGCAACGGGCCTTCTGGACGGGGTTACCACGAACCCCTCGCTGGTCGCCAAGTCGGGCCACAGCAATTTTATCGAGCTTGTGCGGGAAATCGCCAGCATCGTCCCCGGTCCCGTTAGCGCCGAGGTGGCCGCGACGGATTACGACACCATGCTCGCCGAGGGCCAGTATCTGGCCAAGATCGCCAAAAACATCGCCGTGAAGGTTCCGCTTACCCCCACCGGGCTTAAGGTCTGCAAGGCCTTGTCCCAAAAGGGAACGATGGTGAACGTCACGCTGTGCTTTTCCCCGGCGCAGGCGATTCTGGCGGCCAAGGCGGGCGCGGCCTTTGTATCGCCCTTCGTGGGGCGGCTGGACGATATCGGCGAAAACGGCATGCAGCTGATCGCCGATGTGTGCATGATTTACAGCTCTTATCCGGAATTCAGCACGGAAATTATCGTCGCTTCGGTGCGGCACCCCATGCATGTGGTGGAAGCCGCCAAGCTTGGCGCGCATATTGCCACCATTCCGCCGAAGGTTATTCGGCAGCTTGCCGCTCATCCCTTGACGGACAAAGGGATAGAACAATTTGTTGCCGACTGGAAAAAAACAGGCCAGAAAATACCTGTGGCCGACAATGTGCAGCCGCTGAAAACGAACCGAGGGTGAAAGGAGAATGGCGTGAAGCGTGACCGACAAGCCGAGCGCGCTCTTGAGTCCCTGATGCCGGGGGACGTTCGCGATTACCTTCTCGAACACCCGGATTTTTTGATCGACAATAACGATTTACTTTCAGCTTTGGTCCCGCCCGTCGAGCGCCGAGGCGAGGGCGTACAGGATTTCCAGCGGTATATGCTGGCGCGGCTTCAGGACAACTTCACGGCCATTAAGGACGAGCACGACGACCTCATGCAGCTTATGCAGGAGCAGTTGCAGCGTCAGAACCGCATCAACGCGGCTATTTTATCGCTTATGGATGCGCCGAGTTTTGAATCCACACTGAACTATATCGCCAATGAAATGGCGGTTGCGATGGATCAGGAGGCCGTGGGGCTTTTTATTGAGGCCGGTCAACAACTTAAGGCGGGGACGTACAGCGGGCTGCAGGTGGTGCCGAAGGGTTTTGTGGACGAATGGCTGGCCGGACGGGATGTCGAACTGGCCGAGCAGACGCGCCCGGTGCCGGAGCTGTTCGGCGACAGTGCGCCGAGGGTGCGCTCGCAAGCGCTTGTAAGGCTTTGTTTGGGCGGTGAATTTCCGCCCGGTCTGTTGGCGCTGGGGCACCGCGAGGCGATGTATTACGCGACCGGTCTTGCGACCGAACAAGTTGAATGTTTGGGCGGCGTGGTGGAAAGGTGCTTGCGTAAGTGGCTCGTTCAGCCCGCGTAAGGGGCCCGTTCCGCACGCGCTGCGTGCCCGTACGTAAGCGTTTTTGGGGCGTTTGGGACACAAACGGATATGGTTAATGGCTTTTTTAAAAGGCGCTCGTCCTAAACCCGGAAGGACCGTCGATCAACTCCCCGTCGCGGATGACCTGCAAGCCGCCATGACGGCCTGGCAGGAATGGCTTCGGGACGAGCGCCGCGCATCGCGCCACACGTTGGCCTCCTATCAATTCGATCTGGCGAGCCTGCTTAACTTTCTCAATCACTATCGCGGCAAGACGGTCAAGCTGGCCGCGCTGGCGGACTTGACGCTGACCGATTTTCGGGCGTGGCTCGCGCATAGCGCCGCACACAACAAGGAAGCGGCTTCGCGCGCGCGGGCGGTGGCGGGCGTGCGCAATTTCTTCAAGTGGCTCGACCGGACGGGCCGGATGCACAACGGCGCGATCGATTTGCTCAAAACGCCAAAGACAAAAAAACGCCTGCCCCGGCCCGTGGCGGAAGGAAGCGCGCAGGACATCGTGGATCTGGCGAAACATATGCCGGAAGAAGGCTGGATCGGCCTGCGCGACGAAGCCTTGTTCACGCTCCTTTACGGGGCAGGTTTGCGCATCGGTGAGGCGCTGGGGTTGCGTCTTGGCGATTTGGCGGCGAAAGACCGCGTGACCATTACGGGCAAAGGCAACAAGCAGCGGAGCGTGCCGCTTTTGCCCATCGTGCGCGAGTCTGTGGATAAGTATTTGAGGGCTTGCCCTTACCCGTTAACGTCGAGGGATTTCCTGTTTTCAGGCGCGCGCGGCGAAGTTCTTAACCCCGGTGTGGCCCAACGCGCGATGCGCCGTTTGCGCCGCGATCTCAATCTGCCGGATACCGTCACGCCGCATGCCCTGCGGCACAGCTTTGCGACGCATCTGTTAGCCTCCGGGGCCGATTTGCGCAGTCTTCAGGAACTATTGGGCCACAGCTCGCTTTCGACGACCCAGCTTTATACGAAAGTCGACGCCGGACAACTGGCGCAGGTTTACCGCGCCGCGCATCCGAGAGCGCGGCGGTGAAGTTGAGGAGTCTGAATTCCAAGAATTCCTTAATAATTGATTCGCAAAGACGGATATGGTTAACAGCAAAGATGCGATGAATACACACGGTAAAAAATTTTTCTTTTAAAATGGTCTTTGAACCTAATACATGTTTGACAAACGAAGAGGCAAACACCTATCTAGCCCTCGTTATTAATAGTTGGGAGGGGATAATGAGTCGCGGGCGGATGCCTTTAGTCGATTTGGTGCAGGGCAAGGTTTTATATGTTCTGGATTTTGACGGAACTTGACGTTCTCCCCGCCAATGTCGCCAAAATGGGGTAGAGTCTGCAACCTGAGCAAAGGAGCAGACGATGAAGAAGCGATTTAGTGAAGAACAGATCATCCGGATACTAAAAGAAGCGGAAATTGGAGCCAAGACGAGCGACCTGTGCCGTCAGCACGGGATCAGCCAAGGGACGTTCTATAACTGGAAGGCGAAGTTCGGCGGGATGTCGGTGTCGGACGCGAAGCGCCTGAAACAGCTTGAGGCCGAGAATGCGAAGCTGAAGAAGTTACTCGCCGAAGAAATGCTGAACAAGCAAGCCCTGCAGGATTTACTCTCAAAAAACTGGTAACGCCCGCACGATACCGGGAGGCCGTAGCCAAACTAAAAGAATGGCATGGCTTCTCGGAGCGGCGGGCGTGCCAACAGATCGGAGCGTCGCGCAGGCGTCTGCATTACCGTTCACGCAAGAACGACGAAGCTCTTCGTGAGGCCATGAAACGGATCGCGG